>LNEO01000189.1 GCA_001465015.1 Deltaproteobacteria bacterium Ga0077539
GTCGCGCGAAGCGCACCTTTCGCCGTGAGTCTTCGAACGGCGCCCAACACGGGGTTTGTTAACCCCGTGCAAGAAACACCTCTTTTCAAGTGAGCCCGTTGCCCGTTCCCCGCTGCCCGTTGCCCGTCGCCCGTCGCTCGCTGCCCGTTGCCCGCTGCCCGCTGCCCGTTGCCCGTTGCCCCTCGCCCGCCGCCCGCTGCCCGTCCCCCGCGTAGACCGCGGCTGAGCGCGATTTACGCAGGCGCGTCGGGGCTCCACTCGTCGACGCGGAGCAGCGCGGGACCGAACGCCGACGGCTTGAGCACGCTGCGACCCAGCAGCGCGCGAGCGCACTCTTGAACGCCCTCGGTCACGGCGGGGGGGGGATGCACGGTCGTCCACGGTCCCGCCCTTCTCGATGAGAAACGCGATGCCCTGAATCGCCGTCGCCGCTTGCGGCCCGACGACGCGCATCCCGAGGATCCGCGAGGGCTCGTCCCTGGACACCAGGAGCTTCATGAACCCGTCCGTCGCACGCATCGCGATCGTCCGCGGAACGAGCTGATTCTGCAGCACCGCCACGCGATAGGGGATCTTTCGCTTGCGCGCCTCGAGCTCGTTGATCCCCACCGTCGCGACCTCGGGAGAGAGAAAGTAGATCGCCGACAGCGCGTCGTAGCGGATCTTGTGCGTGGGCGCAGAGAACATCTGCTCGACCGCGTGCCGGCCCTCGAGCTCGGCGACGTTGACGAGCGCGACGTCCGCGGTCACGTCCCCGGCGGCATGAATATGGGGGATCGACGACTGCGTGTCGGTCACGACGATCCCGCCGTTCTTGTCGAGCGTGACGCCGATCGCCTCGAGCCCGAGCCCCTTGGTGTTGGGCACGCGGCCGATCGACACGAGCGCTCGCTCGACGTGCACGGGCTCGCAGTGCTGCCCCTGGCGATCGCAGACGACGTAGCGCACGTGGTCTTCGAAGACCTCCAGCGACTGCAGCGACGACTCGCGGTGGATGTGAATCCCGATGCGCTCGAAGTTGCGCGAGATCGCCTCGGCGACGTCCTCGTCTTCGAAGGGCAAGATGCGGGGCTGCCGGTCGATGATGTTGACCTTGGTGTGGCCGAAATTCGCGAAGATCGTCGCGTACTCGCAGCCCACGACGCCGGCGCCGACGATCACCATGCTCTCGGGAAACTTCGGCAGGCGCTCGATGTGATCGCTGGTGACGACGCGCTTTCCGTCGACCACGACGCCGGGCGGAACCCTCGGGACCGAGCCGGTCGCCACGAGGAAGTTGTCCGCCGCGACCCGCTGAACCGCCCCTGATTCGTCAGTCACTTCGATTTCGTGTGCCGTGACGAAGCGCGCGGTCCCTCGCACGCGGGTGACCGAACCGCCGTGGGCGGCGGGCGTCGCGAAGTGGTCGAGCTGACGGTCGAGCTGGGCCCTTCGCTCGTCGATGGCCTCGTGCAGCGCTGCGATCACCGCGTCGTACGAGACGCTGACGTCCGTCGCGCAATAGCCACGGTCTTTGCGGCACACGCGAGCGTAGTCGTTGGACAGATGCCAGAGCGTCTTGGACGAGAGCGCGCCGTCCGCGAGGCCGCGGCCGCCAGGGCTGTCGCGCTCGACCAGGGCGACGCGCTTTCCGAGGTCCCAGGCGCGGCTCGCGGCGGCGAAGCCCGCAGGGCCGGCGCCGATCACACAGAGATCGAATCGTTGCACGGATCACTCCATCGGCCGTCACACGACGGGACGACCGGCGCCGACGATAGCAGAGAGGCGCGGCGGGACGCGAAGATCTAGAATAAGCGCACCACAATTCAATTTACCATGGATTTGCCCGGCACCGAGCGCCATCGAGCCACGCGTCTCACGCGTTGGACAATGCGTTTTCGACGGGCAGCTCTGGCGGCGGCAACGGGCCAGCAGGGCGCATTTCGACGCGACAGCTCCAGCGGAGTCCGGGACGGCCAGGGGACTCTCCGCAGGTGCAGTTCCAACGATGCATTCCGCAGCGAGGCGGCGGAGCGTTGGGCTCGCGGCTGAAGTTGCAGGGGACGTTTCCCGAGCACGTCTCGCCCGCGGTCGCGCACAGCGCGTCGCCGGGATCGTTCGACGCGCACTGCGCTGCTGTGACAACCGAGTCGCCTCCACCAGCGCCCACGGAGCCACCGCCTCCGCCGGTGCCGACGCCTCCGCTACCGACGGACGAACCGTCGGTCGCCGCGGAGCGACACCCTGTGACCAGCGCGAGCGCTTGAAGCACCGCGATCAACGAGATCGATCTCACCGGAGCGAGCTTACACTCCGCACTGGTCCCGACTGAACGCCGGCGTCGCCGTTCGGCGCGCCGTTGCCTCCGATCACCGAAGAGTCACTCGGGCTCGATGTCGATCCGCAGCGGAAATCCCTTCTCTCGGGCCGCGTCGATCAGCGCTTGCGCGTCGGGCACGAGCGCGTCGACGGGCCCTCGCGAAACCCAAGCGCGTCCCTCGCGATCCACTTCGGAAGCGATCTGCGCGGCGTCTTCTGCCGAAAAACCGTAGACGCTCTCGAGTTGATCGACGACGAATTCGACCGTCGACCAATCGTCGTTGAGCAACACAGCGCGCGCCTCGCCCCCATCGAGGACGCGCGGATCGATTACGACCTCGCTGCACGGTCGACCATGCACGATGTGCGCAAACACATCGGCCCGACAAACACCAGCGTCGATCAACACCAAGTCTGCGTGCTTTCTGCGCGGCGTCGCTTTGCGATAGGGACCTGCCTCGAGAGAGGGCGCACCGATCGCACGCGCGCGCTCGCCGAGCCGAAACCCATCGAGCTCGCGGTGTTGCGGACCAAACGCAAACGACGCGACGAAGGCGATCGACTCACGGCGCACGCACACCACGCCGCCGGTGCGATCGTAGAGCATCGCACGCAGGATTGGACACCAACGCGAGCCTGCACGATCGCTCGTGCTCGGCAGGGTTGCGACGAGGTCCTCTCGTAGCGCGGTCATCCACCGGTCGGGATCTCCGTCCTCGAGCGTGATCGCCTCGCGTACGAGCGGCACCGAACACGACGCCACCAGCAGGTGATCGATCGTCACGGTCTCGTGATGGAGCCGAGTTGCCTCCCGTCGCGCGAGCAGCAGCAGCTCTGCGAGGTCCCCGTCGGCGCGGCTTTGGAGCTCTCGCTCGACGATCCAGTGGTAGACCGAGTTGAACATGTACCCCGATCCCCCATTCGCTCACTCGGGCTCGTTGTCGAGCGAGCGAAGACCGTAGCGCTTGCACAGCTCGCGCAGGTGGTAGCGCGTGAGCCCCGCGGCGTTGGCGCTGCGGGTGATGTTGCCCTGGTGCCTCGCGAGGAGCGCCTTCAAGTACGCAGGCTCGAACGCTTCGAGCAAGCGAGCCTTCGCGTCTTTGAAGGGGAGCTGCGAGAGCCCCTCGTATCCGGTCGCCACGGTCCCCGGCGCCGCTGCGCCGGAGGGGGGCGCGGCGTCACCAGCAGCGCCATCGGCGCCCGTCGGATTGTTCGCGTTGTGCGCGCTGTGCGCGAGCACGGCTTCGGCGGTGGCCGCAGTGATGGGCGCGACCCCTGCGGGCGGAGTCTTCTCGACGGCTGCCGCAGGAAAGAGATCCCCCAGCGTGATCTCTGCTCCTTCGGCGAGGCTCGAGGCGCGCTCGATCACGTTGCGCAGCTCGCGTACGTTGCCCGGCCAGGGCTGCGACACGAGGCGAGCCATCGCGGCCGCGTCGAAGGCACGCGCGGTCACCGTGGGATTTCGCTCGCAGAATCGCTCGAGCAGCGCCGTCGCGATGAGCGGCACGTCCTCGCGACGCGTGCGCAGCGGAGGCAGCTCGACGCTCACCACCGCGAGTCGGTAGTACAAGTCCTCGCGAAAGAGCCCCTGGCTCACCATCTGTCGCAGGTCGCGGTTGGTCGCGGCGACCACGCGAACGTCGACCGGGATGGTCTTCTCGCCGCCCACGCGACGAATCTCGCGGTTCTCGAGGACGCGCAGCAGCTTGGCCTGCTGGTCCATCGGGAGCTCGCCGATTTCATCGAGAAAGACCGTGCCGCCCTGCGCTTGCTCGAACGAGCCGACGCGCCGATCGCTCGCCCCCGTGAACGATCCCCGCTCGTGCCCGAAGAGCACGCTCTCGACGAGCGTCTGCGGCATCGCCGAGCAGTCCTGCACCACGAGAGGGCCCTTGGCGCGCTTGCTGGTCTTGTGAATCGCGCGCGCGACGAGCTCTTTGCCCGTGCCCGTCTCGCCCGTGACGAGCACGGTCACGTCGCTCTGCGCGAGGCGCTCGAGCTGCGCGAACACCTGCCGCATCGAGACCGAGCGGCCCACCATGTCGAAGAAGCGATCGTCCTTCGAGAGCGGAACCTCGACGACGCCCTCGGCCGGAACGAGCTGAAGGGTGCTCGTTCCCATGCGCAGGCGCGTTCCGATCGGGACGACGGCTTCGCGAAGGCGCACCTCGCCGAGGTACATCCCGTTGGTGCTGCCGAGGTCGCGGACGATGAAGCCAGCCTCGTTGGCTTCGAACTCTGCGTGCGAGCCCGAGACGCTTCGGTCGTTGAGCTTGACCTCGCAGATCGCGGATCGACCCACGGTCACCCTGGGTTTTTCCAGCTCGAATGTCTTGCCTCGGTCGGGCCCATCGACGATGAGCACCCGCGCCTTGCGGAGCCTTCGCGCCGTCGCGCGGTCGCCGACGTACACCGTCTCGAAGCCGACGTTCTGTCCTGGCGGTGGCCCTCCGCCTTGGCCGCCGCCGGTCGTCACGATGGACCTCCCGCGGTGATCGACACGGTCTTCTCTGCGTTGCGCACGAGCGTCCCGATGGCGTCTGCGTACAGCGGCGTGCCTTCTTTCTGTCCGAACACGGCGTTGCCCGCGACGAAGCAGTCGGCGCCCGCGCGGCGCGCAGAGGCGATGGTGTCCGCGGTGATTCCTCCGTCGACCTGCAGGTCGATCGCGCGGCCCGTCTCGTCGATCATCGCGCGCAGCCGCTCGATCTTCGGCAACACCTGCGGGATGAACGCCTGCCCGCCGAAGCCGGGGTTGACGCTCATCACCAGCACCAAATCCACGCAGTGCATCACGTACTCGACCGCGCTCTCGGGCGTCGAAGGGTTGAGCACGACGCCCGCGCGCTTGCCCAGGGCGCGGATGGACTGCAAGGTCCGCTCGAGGTGCACGGTCGCCTCGGGGTGAACGCTGATCACGTCCGCGCCCGCGTCGGCGAAGTCCTTCACGTACCGCTCGGGCTCCATGATCATCAGGTGGCAGTCGACCGGGAGCTTCGTCGCGCGGCGAACGGCCCGCGCCACGAGGGGGCCGATCGTGATGTTCGGCACGAATCGCCCGTCCATCACGTCCACGTGAATCCAGTGGGCTCCGGCTCGTTCGACGGCGGCGACCTCCTCGGCGAGACGCCCGAAGTCCGCGCTCAAGATCGACGGCGCAATACGCACGCGCTGCATGGGGAACACTGTATCGCGAATCGACTCGCGTTGCGCTCCGTGTGTTGCGCTACCCTCCCCCTCCCAATCCGCGCATGGCGATCTATGGCATCGACCTCGGAACGACGTATTGCGCCGCGGCCTACGTCGCCGACGGAAGGACGCACGTCGTAGCCCTCGAACGAGGAGGGCGCACCCTCGCGTCGGTGGTCGTGTACGACACCTCGAGCGGCGTTCGCGCGATGGTGGGCAAATTTGCACGCGAGACGTACCGTCGCATCATCGGCACGGCCGACGAGCCGCCGCCGCACCTGCGGATCGTGCGCGGGGCGAAGAACACGATCGGCGTGCGAACGAGGGTTCCTGGCGGACCGCCGTGGGCCGTCGACAACCGAGAGCTTTGGTCGACCGACGTGTCCGCGACGATCCTGCGCGCGCTGGCCGAATTTGTTCGCACCGCGCCTGGAGCGCCCCCGATGGACGGCGTCGTGATCGCGCACCCGCAGCGCTTTCGCACACGAGAGAAGCTCGCCACCGCGCAGGCCGCGCAGATGGCCGGGCTCGTCGTGCGCGGAATGGTCACCGAGCCCGACGCCGCGGCGTGGGCGTACGGCCTGCACGACGCCAACGAGGCGGGCTCGCCCGTGCGGACCTTTCTCGTCTTCGATTTCGGCGGAGGGACGCTGGACGTCACCGTGATGCGCCGCGAGCGCGACGCGTCGGGAAAGGTCTCGATCCGCGCGGTCGACTCGTACGGCGTTCAGCTCGGAGGGCTCGCGATCGACGAGAAGGTCCGCGATCGACTGCTCGAGAAGTACTGCGCCATCGCTGGATACGAAGGCCTCTCGCTCGCGGACGTCAACGAGTCCACGCGCGAGCAGCTGCTCGACGTCGCCGAACAGGTGAAGGTCGAGCTCAACCAAGACCTGCGCGCGGAGGTCGCCCCGTGGGAGCGCTCGCGGCGCAAATGGCTCAGGCTCGAGTCGTCGCAGATTGTTGGGGACGATATTCAAGTCGAGGTCAAGCTCGGCGAGCTCTCCTCTTGGATCGCCGGCGACATCGACCGCGCCGTCGCCTGCGCGGACGAGGCGCTGCGCCGCGCGAGCCTGGGCTGGAGCGACATCGACCGGGTGCTGCTCACCGGAGGCAGCTCGCAGCTCTACGCGCTGCAAACTCGGATGAACGAGCGCGCGAGAGACAAAGTGCAGATCGTCTTCGACCAGAGCGAGCACCCGCTCAACCCGCAGACCATCGTGGCTTCGGGCGCGGCGATGTACGGCGCCGCCCTCGCGCAGAGCAGGCAGAGCGGGCTCGTCGAGATCCGCGGGGTGCTCCCGGACGCGTTCTCGGTGCGCGCGTACGCGCCGGATCCGAGAGAGCCCTCGGGCAGGCGCGCCGTGCTTCACACGCTGATCCCCGCGGGGACGCCCACGCCCTTTACGGGTCGGGCGAATTTCTACATGCGCGGCGGAGGCGACACGCTGCCGATCGACGTGTTCGAGGGCCGCTCGGAGCGCGAAGCGACGTCGGTGGGCACCTACACGTTTACCTTCGACCGCTCGATGCCCGACGGCGCGCCGGTCGAGGTCGAGCTCGACGTCGAGCCCAACGGTGTTTTGCTGCTGCGCGTTCGCGACCGAAGCACGGGAGCCGTACGCGAAGCGACGCTCAGCGAAGCGGGGCTGTACGGCGACGACGAGCTCGCGCAGCGCCGCGAGTGGCTGCGGGGCGTGCGCATCGAGGTCGATCGATAGAGGACCGAAAGAAGGTACTGTAAGCGAGCAAACCCAACGGGCGTTGTATCCGTCAAAGGGCTCCCATGGTGACTCGCCGCTCGCCGCTCGCGCTCTGCCTCGCGCTCACGCTGCTCTCGCCCGCTGCTTCGTCGCAGAATCAGCCGAGCGTTCCTGCGCCCCGTCGCTGTGAGGTGGTGGGAATCTGGACAACCGGCACCTGGGTCACCGACTTCAGCGCCGACGGCCGATGGCAGACCTACTACACGCGCGAGCAAGCCCGGCGCGCGTCACCCGCGATCCAGGGGACGTTTTCGGTCGACGGCAGCACGATGCACTTTCGCACCACCGACAACGTGTTTCGCTATCGCGTGACGCTCACGGGCAACGAGTGCGAGTCGATGCGCCTCGTGCTGATGGGCGACGATCGACAGCAACACGCTCCGGGCTACACGATCAACTTTCAACGCGTGCTCGAGGCACAACAGTGACGGACGTCACCCTGCGGTGGGCGCTGCTATCGCGCCGCCCCGTTGGAAGGAAGAAACGCCACGAGCAATCTCCTGGGAAAGATCCCGAGATCCTCGCGTTGCGTTTCGCCAACGGAAGGCGGCGCTGCTATAGACTGGCGATCCACGGGCTGTCGGCCGCGTTGGTCACAGGCCACACGGAGGTCAGCGCCTCGAGATACCGATCGAGCCCCGCGCGGTCGGCTCCGGCCCAGTAGCCCACGTCGAGCGCGCGCTCGAGGGCGATCGCGAGCGAGTCGCCGACGAGGCTGTGACGCTCGGCGCCCACGAGAAAGACCGCTCCCGAGTTGGGCTCGATCACCAGGACGCCGCGCGTCGCGACGGACTCAGCGTCGCGTTGCACCCAGCCGACAGCGATCGCCGACGCGAGCGACGGCGGCAATTGATCGCCGCGCGAGCGCAGCGCGAGGGTCTCTTGCTTGGCGTCGCTCGGCGTGAAGAACGACAGCGTCCGACCAAACGCTTGCTGCGCCGGAAGCGCGGGGTCGTACTCGGCCACCGCGTCGAGGGGCGAGGACCAGAGCGCCACCAGCGCCGCGGGGATCGGCGCGGACACGGCGTTGGCGATCGCGGTCAGCGCGCTCGCGGCGATCGGTCGAAACGCCGGTCGAACGGCGATCGAGTAGCCGCGCGGAGTCGTCGCGCGCTGAGCCTGCTCGTTGAGGAGCGCGACGAAGCGTTCGTGTCGTTCGCGCCAGGTCTTCATGTCGCTCATCGCGCAACCCTCGACAATCGTGCGCCGCTCGCGGACGGCTCGGTCGCAGATCGTGCCCCTCCCCCGCGACCAGCGCAGACAAGCGGCATCGATTGGAGTCGACGATGGTACAACGATCCTCGATGAGCGGCGCCACTCGAGCACGCACGGTCAGCGCATATCTCACGGGGTTTGCGATGACGGCGATCGGCGTCCTGCACTTCGTCGATCCAACCCCGTTCGAGCGGATCGTTCCCCCGTGGCTGCCCTGGCCGAAGGGGCTCGTGTACGCGTCGGGCGTGGCCGAGGTCGCCCTCGGTCTGGCGCTGTTTTCGCTGCGCACCCGACGGATGGCCGCCTGGGGGCTCGTCGCGCTGTACGTCGCGGTGTTTCCTGCAAATGTACACATGGCCCTGCATCGAGTGTCGCTCGTCGCAGGGCAGCCCCCGCCCCCAGACTGGGCCCTCTACGCGCGCCTACCCCTTCAGGCGCTGCTCATCGCCAACGCCGTGTGGCTCGCTCAGCGACACATGCCGACCAGGCAACGCTGACCCATCGGGCACACGTTGCCGCAGCGGCCGCAGTGCATCGCGCTGTCGAGGCGCACCTCGCAGCCGTTGGCGGCGTTGCCGTCGCAGTTGGCGAAGCCGAAGTTGCAGACCAGCCCGCAGCTGCCCGCGATGCAAGAGCCCCGTCCGTTGGCGCCGCCCGTGCAGCGGTTGCCGCAGCGGCCGCAGTTCTCTTCGCTCTCGTTGAGGTTGGTCTCGCACCCGGTGGCGTTTTGCATGTCGCAGTTGCCAAACCCCGTGAGGCACGAGTCCACCGTGCAGCGACCCATCATGCACGCCTCGACCGAGTTGGGCAGAAAGCACGTGTTGTTGCAGGCCCCGCAGTTGGCGACGCTGGTCTGCGTGTTGACGCAGGCCGAGCCGCAGCGGGTCGAGCCCATCGGGCACATCCCGACGCACATGCCCATCGAGCAGAGCGGCGTGGCGCCCGAGCAAGCTCGGCCGCACATCCCGCAGTTGGTCGGCGAGTCGAGCCGCACTTCGCAGCCGTCGTCCGCGCGCATGTTGCAGTCGGCGAAGCCGGCGGTGCACGCGTACGCGCAGCCCATCGCGCCGCACGAGGCGTTGGCGTTGTTGCGTCGGGTGCACGCGCGGCCACAAGCACCACAATTCAAGACCGTGTCCAGGCGCGTCTCGCAGCCGTTGGAGTTCATGCGGTCGCAGTCCGCGGTGCCCGCTGGGCACATCCCGCCGTCTCCGCCCATCATCGGGCGATCTGCGGTGACCACGTCCGTGGGCGTCGTCGGCGCGTCGCCTGGGATCACGTCCATGCCGGGACCAACCACGTCCATGCCGGGATCGACCACGTCGGTCCCGGGATCGACGACGTCGACGCCTGGATCCCCGTCCGCGGGCACCGCGCCGTCGCCGGACGAAGCGACGTCGGGCCGCTGCACGTTGTCTGGCAGAGCGCCGTCGCTGTTGTTGGTGGTGGGCGCGCCGCAGGCTGCGAGCGCGAAGATCGCCGCAGCGCCGAGCGCTGCGCGGAGACAGACAATATTCCGCATGATCAACGGGTATCAGAACACGACACGCTCTGTCGATTCTGCGCCACAACCCGCGCGTGACGGACTTCGACGACGGCGAAGGAGGGGTCCGCTGCGACTCGAGCGCGAGCAACCGCCGCGGATCGATCGGGCTTCCGCGGCCGTCGCGCGAGCGGTGTAGGATGATCCTCGTGGTCACCCCACTCGAGCTGCAATCGCGTTGGTACCAAGAGCTGCTCCCGCTCGACGGCGAGGTGATCGTCGACGTCGGCGCCAACGTGGGAGAGCTCTCGCGCTTCTTCGCCACCGCGAGCAGCCGAGAGCCCAACCGCGTGCTGTCGGTCGAGCCGCTCGTCGAAAACATCGTTGAAATCCAGGCAAAAATCGCCGCGCTGCCAGGCGCGTCCGAGCGATGGACGATCGCGCCAGTGGCCGTATCATCACGAGACCATAAGGTACGATTGCGTCTCGGACGGTCGGACGACGGCGACATGACGACGGCGCACAACAGCGTGGTGATCGAGCGAAGCGCGGCGAGGGCGGCGGACGAGCGCGAGGTCGAGGCCAGGACGCTGCGCGCGCTCTGCCCGGACGCGACGGTGATCAAGCTCGACATCGAGGGGCACGAGTACGCGGTGCTCGATCAGGCGTTGGACGAGCTCGGGTCCGTCAAAGCCTGGGCGATCGAGCTGCACATGACCGACAGGCGGCTGTCGGACACGATCGCGGCGCTGAGGTCCCGGGGATTTCGAGTCTTCGGCGCGGGTCGCCGGCGCAGCGACCCGAACGGGCCGTGGGTGACCGCGGAGGTTCCGCCCAACCTCGAGTGGGCGAACCTGCCGGTGGCCGCGACGCATCACGATGGGTCGGTATTCAAGATGCTGCACGTCGTCGCGAGAAGGGCCTGAGCGATGACCCTCGGAGTGCTGCTCGGAGGCGGAGGATTCTCGACGCGCGGCGCGCAGCGCTGGGTGCTCTCTCGGATCGACCTGGACCAGCTCGCCCCCGAGGTGATCACCTTCGCGATGGGGTTTCTGCCGCACGGATTCGCCTTTGATCCCGTACGCCCGCAGCGCGCGGCGCTCTTCGAGAAGAAGGGCACGGGCGCGTGCGTGATGGACGTGTCGACCGGAGCGATCGAGCGCGAGCTCTCGCCCAGCGGCGGCAGGCACTTCTACGGACACGGAGCTTTTTCGGGAGACGGCGCCCTCTTGTACGCGACGGAGGCGGGGCTCAGCGACGGCGCGCTCGGCGTCCTCGCGGTGCGCGACGGATCGACGCTCGAAGCCCTCGGAGCGCTGCCGACGCACGGACTGTCACCGCACGACTGCCTGCTGCTCGACGATCGAAAGACCATGGCGATCGCCAACGGCGGCGGCCCTTTCGGCGTGCGCGGCTCGTCTTTGCCGTCGGTGACCTTCGTCGAGGTCGCGTCGGGCAAGCTGCTCGATCGATTCGTATTGCCGAGCCCGCGGATCAACGCCGGACACCTCGCGGTCTCGAGCAACGGCGACGTCGTCGTCGCGAGCGCGCCGCGCGACGGCGTCGGCCCCGAAGAGCTGAGCGCCGGCGCGATCACGTTTCGTCCCACGAAATCAAAGAGCCCGATCGCCCACAGAGCGCCGCCGTCGGTGCTCGAACGAATCCTCGGCGAAACCCTGTCGGTCGCGCTCGACCAGACAGAGACACGCGCCCTCGCCACGCAGCCGCTCGGCGATCGCGTGACCGCGTGGGACGTCGCGACCGGTGCGTACCTCGGCGCGATCGAGCTCGTCGGCCCGCGCGGAATCGCGAGGACCTTGGACGGACAACACTTCGTCATCAGCCACAAGCGCGAGGGCACCGTGGTGGTGTCGCTCTTCGACGCATCGACGCTCGCTCCAACGGGACGCTCGGTCGCCCCGAGCTACACGACGGGCTCTCACCTCGTCGTGCGCGACTCGAGCGCGCGCTCACCGATCATCGATGGAGTCCGCTTCGCGCCCCGCGAGCGATCCTGACGCCGACACAGCGATGCGCGCTGCGCCGAGGGGCGCTCGTCGATCGCTCGTTGCGAGAGCCGCTCGTAGCGCTGACGCCGAACAGCACCGCGCCGGTCGCGACGAGCGCTCCGCCGACGACGTAGCCCGCGATCGAGAGCGGACCCACGGTGTCGAGCGTCGAGCGCTCGCTCGGGCACGCCTCGGTGCGAAGCCAGAACGCGAGCTGGGCGCGTCAGGAGTTTCTGTTCGATGTCCAGCCGCCCGGGCCGAGACCGCCAATCGACGCTGGGGCCGAAGAAGACGGCGGCGAGGCGGACTCGGGGCTCGCTGCGCCCGAGTCGGACATCGACGTGGCGCTGCGAGGACTCTCGGGCAACGTAGTCTCTACCCGCATGCGCGCCGAGCCCAACGAGCGCACGGCAGCGCCGGCACAATGCCGAGGAGCAGCAGGCGCCGCGACCGCCCCGATCCGGTGCTCCGTCGAGACGCACGGCGTCGCGCGGTTCGGCGCGTTTGCAGCGATGTTCGCGGCGCTGAGCGCGGTGGTCGCCCTGCGTCGCCGTCGATCGTAGACGGACCTTCAACGCAGCGTCGGCCAGCGGGTCCACCGATCGCCTTCGATGGCCCACACACAATCAAGCTGGTCCATCACTGCCTCGCTCTCTTCGGGCCAGAAGAAGGCCCAATCGCCCTGCTCGAGCGAGCTGCCTCGGTCGAGCTGAAAGAGCGCCTGGTTGGCGCTGTCGCCGAGGACCACGTTGGCGACGAGGTCCGCGGGGCTGATGGGTCGCGCGTTGAATCGGCCGCCGAAGAGGTAGACGCCCGGGCCGCGCAGGCCGCGCACGAGGCTCGCGACCGGGCCGAGCCACTCGCCGTCCGGGGCGACGAAGCGCTCGATGCGCTTGAGCACAGGGGTCGCGATGAACATCGCTGGCTCGAGCGCGGACAAGCGTTTGTCTGCGAAATGCGCGGGCAAAACCAGGCACGAGCCGATCGTGAGCTCGTCGCTCGGGTCGCCGTCGCGATACTCCATGAACGAGAGGCTCCCGCCCGCGTTGCGCACCGCGTCCTTCGACGACAGCCCGACGCGATCGGCGGCGTCGATCAACGTCGAGTACTGCTGGACCGAGCGCGCGTGCGACCGCGGGATCTGCTGAAGCGGCCACGGAACGCGCCCGAGGTGCCCGTCGTAGCCCATGAGCCCCGCGAACGAGAGCCGCGCGTCTGCGCCGACGAAGTGCTCCGCGATCTTCGCGAGGTCCTCGGCGCTCGACGCGCCTCCGCGGTGAAGCCCGATGTCGATCTCGACCGCGGCGCGGAGCACTTGATTGCATGTGCGAGCGACCTGCGCCAGCTCGCTCGCGGTGCGCGCGCTGTCTACGAGCCACCGGACACGCCCGACGCGCTCGGCTCCCAGCGCTTCGACGGCGCGCGCGACAGCGCGTGGAGGAAGCGGTTTTCCGAACAAAACGTCCGCGTCGGAGAAGCAATCGAAGAGCTCGAGCAGGTGGGCTGGGTGAAAGACCATGAAGCGCTCGGTCCCGAATCGCCCCGCGAGCCGCTCGAGCAACGGGATGCAGGGCAACGATTTGACCGCGAGGCGCACGGCGTGACCGCGAGGCCATAGGCTGCGCACGCGGTCGACGTTGGCGTCGATGCGCGCGAGGTCGAGCACGATCGCAGGGACCCCATCGGCTTCGCGATCGAGCCCTGCTTGCAGCCGCGAGAAGTATTCGTCGTGCGGAGCGTTGTCTCGAAAGGCACCCATCAGGTCGCAAGAGCGTATCGCAGCGACCCGTCGATCGCAGAGGACGCCGCGCGGATTCGAGCGGAAGCGGCGATCTCGCGCAACCGTGCGCGAGCGGGCTCTGCTGCTGCAACGATCGCGCGCACGGTGTAGAACAGCCGCGATGAAGAGCACACGTCGAGAGCTGTTGCAGTGGTTGCAGAACTGGGCCGCGCTTGCGGGCGTCGTCGCGCTCGCGCCGTCCGCGGTGGGCTGCGGCTCATCGAGCAGCACGACCGATAACAACGCAAACAGCGTTGGTGGCGGTACGAGCTCGGGAGGCGCGGCGAGCCCAGCGTCGAGCGCGTCGGCGGGCGCTGCGATTCCCAGGGCCAAGCCCGCGGCGTGGGACCCGATCGCGTTCAACCGTGACCGAGGCAACGCAGGGGCGATCCCCGAGTCGTATCGTGCGCAGATCAACGGCGCCGACGGCGCGACCGCGCACCTGGGAAAGCACCTCCCGTACGTCCCCGAGATGCCCGCGGGAGCGGTCGCCGCTGGGATGCTCGCGATCATGTGGGGGGACCCTGCGAAGGGGCACGCCAAGCACCCCAACGCTGCCCCGAGCGAGAGCAACCCCACGGGCCACTGGTACAACTGGATTCGCGTTCGCAAGGCCACCGACGACGAAGCCCAAGAGGCCGAGAGCCGCTTCTCGGGCTGGCCGGCCGCGGGCGCCGGCGACACCGGCCGCTACGCCGCGCGCGAAGGAACAGACCCCGCCGCCGACAGCGGAAAGAACACGGTCTACCTCGTCGCGCTGCCGCCGGACGTTCGCCCGGGCGACACGGTTCGCGTGTACGCGCACTGCCTCACGCACGGCGAGTACGTGGATTTTGTCACGATTCCCGCGCGCTGAAGAGCGATTTCGCCCACCTCGACGAACGTGACGAGGTTCATCCCCGCGCGATCGAACGAGACACCACGCGCTCGATGTCCGCGATGTACGCGGCGAGGCCCGAGCGAGCGCCGCGCTCGATCAACAGCTCCAGGGGCGTCTCGCGCCAGCACCGCGCGAAGCGATCGTTGAAGAGCGAGACGCCGCCGCTCGACGCAAAGAGCTTGCTCGCCACGCGCTTGGCGTCGCGCAGGTCGCCGGTGAGGTCGGACATGAGCCGATCGCTGTGCAGCGTGGGGTCGAAGCCGAGCTCGTCCCTCACGCGGGAGAGCGCGTCGCGTTCGGCGCTGTTTTCTACGACGAAACCGCTGATCACCCACGCCTCGGACTCGCGGTGGATCTCGGCGCACACCGTCGCGACGGGCTCGCTCGCGAGCCTCAACCCCTCGGCGAAGCGCAGGCCCTCGTCGGTCTCGCCGTCGGTGTCCGCAGAGATCACCAGGAGGTCCGGCGCGGGGTCCAGGGTCATCGCCGCGCGCGCTGCCTTGAAGGCCATCGCGGCCTTTCCGTGCGGAGCGATCCTGCGACCCGTGCTGAGCTCGCGCACCGCGATCGCGAGGCCAGCGGACTCGCAGCGACGATCGATCGCGCCCCGATCGGCCCAGTCGTAGTGGGGTTCGAGCCCGATCCACTCGCGCTGCGAGTCGACGATGGACCGGTCCCAGAGAGTGCGGATCCAGTCGTGCTCGGCGCGCTCGCGCACGACGCGATCGCAGAGGTCTCGCGCGAGCGCCGCGGACAGGTTGTCCTCTGCGCAAAGGAGCCATCGCCGAGCGGCGCGCGCTGCCATGGAGGGAGTGGTAGCACCTCGCGACGCGCTGCCTACCGTTTGCGGCGCGAGGCGTCTTTCTCGCGCTCGAGCATCCATGTAGAGAAGCTCCGGCAGGCAAAGGAGGCGCGTGATGGCAGACGAGGTGCTCTTTCGTGGATCGCGGTGGACGCTCGTGTCGAGAGAGGATCACTCGCGCGCGGGCGCGGAGCGAAGGCGCGAGGTGGTCGTGCACCCTGGGTCGGTCGTGATCCTTCCGCTCATCGACGCATCGCGCGTGGTGCTCATCGAGAATCACCGCGTCTCCGTCGGCCGCGCGCTCATCGAGCTCGCCGCCGGAACGCTCGCCCCCGACGAGCCCCCGCTCTCTGCCGCTCGCCGCGAGCTCATCGAAGAGACCGGCTACGACGCTGGACACATCGACGCGCTGACGAGCTTCTTCATCGGACCGGGCGTCACGGACGAGCGAATGCACGCGTTCGTCGCGCGCGACCTGCGGCCGGTCGGACAGCGGCTCGAGGACGACGAGCAGATCACCGTGCGCGAGCACACCCTGAGCGAGTGCCTCACGATGATCCGCGACGGTCGCATCGAGGACGCGAAGTCCATCGCGGTGCTCTTGTACTGGGCGCAGTTCGGCGGGCGCTGAGCGGGCCGCGGTCGGCCAGCACTACATGCTCTTTTTGTTCACGATGTTTCGCGTGACGAGCCCGTGGGCCATGGTGATGCCCGCGCGAAGCGCCGCCGCGCAGTGAAGGGCCTCGGTGAGGTGGTCCATCGTGAGCCCGATCGACATCGCCTGCTGCGTGTAGCTGTCGATGCAATACGGGCACTTTTCAGCGTGAGCGACGACGAAGCCCAACAGGAGCTTCTCTCGCTTGGTGAGCTTGCCCTCTTCGAAGGCAGCCCCGTAGTACTCCATGAATTTCTTCCACAGCTCGGGCGAGTGCTCGCCCATCGAGCCGAAGTGCGCGAGGTCCTTGTCGTCGAAATATGCGGCCATGACCGTGTATACGGCGCGGTCGTCGAGACCGCTACGGGCGCAAATCTGCGAGGACGTTCTTGGATCTGTCCCGCGACGACCTCATGGGAGCCCGCGCGTCGCCGTGGTATGGCCCCGCTCCTCGCAATGAGCGAAGTCAAACCACTCGACAACGGTCGCACGAAGACCGCGTCGTCGCTGACGATCGCGACGGTGGTCGGGAGCCTCTTGTTCGCGCCGGCCCTCTTGCTCGTGCACCTCGTGTCGCACAGCCAGCTCGCGCTCGCGCAAGCGGCGGACTCGCTTTCGGACTCGCTGGGCGGGATCGCGCTCGTATTCGCGCTCCGCGCGAGCGCGCGAGAAGCGGACGACGACCACCCGCTCGGCCACGGCAGCGCCGAGCCCATCGGCGCGCTCGTCGTCGCCATCCTCGTCGGGACGGTCTCGATCGAAGTCCTTCGCAGCGCGCTCACCGCGGCGCGCCCCCCCTCGCTCGACGGCGCGGTGCTCGGCGCGTTCGCGGGCAAGATCCTCTTCAAGAGCACGATCGCCGCGCTCGCGACGCGGGCGCTGAAGATGCAGCAAAACCCCGCGATCAACGCGCTTCGAACGGACGCCCTCAGCGACGTCCTCGTGTGCGCGCTCTCGATCGCGGGCACCCTGCTCGCGCGGGTGGGCTGGACGAAGATCGACTCGCTGCTCGCCGTCGCGGTCGTGGGCTACATCAGCATCTCGGCGATCCGCCTGGGCCGCGAGAACGTCGCGCTGCTCATGGGCAGCTCGGCCTCGGTCGAGCGTCGCGACGCGCTCCGCGCGATCACCAGCCAGGTCAAGGGCGTCGTGGCGATCGAGCGCATCGTGGCGACGTACTTCGGCAGCGCCCTTCACGTGCACGTCGAGCTCGTGGTGGAAAGGGCTCTTTCGCTGGTCGAAGCGCACGAGATCGGCCACGACGTCGAGCGCGCTCTCTTGCGCGAGAGCGACGTGTCGCGCGCCGTGGCGCACGTGGGCCCAGCGCCGTAGGGTCGCAAGAGTTCGATCTCCCCCTTCGCAGCGCGCGATGCTCGGGCTATGACCGCGGCGCATGGACACCGTGTTTCGACACACCGTCTCGCGAGACGCCACGCTGCGTGACGCGCTGTTGGCGCTCGAGCGCGGCAGCGGTGAGCTCGCGCTCGTCCTCGATGGAGCACGGCTCGCGGGGGTGCTCACCGACGGCGCCGTTCGCCGCGCGCTGCTCGACGGACACGCGCTCGACGCGCCGCTCGCCCCGTGGATCAACGAGCGGTGCGTCACGGTCTCGCCGGGAGCGGACCGCGCCGCGGTGCTCGAGCTCATGCGGACGCGCAGAATCCGCGCTGTTCCTGTGGTCGAAGAGGACAAGACGCTCGTGGGGCTGCACCTCTTGCAAGAGGCCCTCGGGCTGCCCAAGCGCGAGAGCTGGGCTGTTGTGATGTGCGGAGGCCGCGGCGCGAGGCTCGGCCCGCTCACCGACGCGATCCCCAAGCCCATGCTCACCGTCGCCGGGCGGCCCATCCTCGAGCGAATCGTGTTGTTGCTCGCAGGGCAGGGAGTCGAGCGCGTCTATCTCGCGGTTCACTACCTGGCCAACGTCATCGAACAGCACTTCGGCGACGGCTCGCAGCTCGGCGTCGACATCCGCTATCTCCGCGAAGAAAAGCCGCTCGGAACCGGGGGCGCCCTCTCTCTCTTGCCCGAAGCCCCGAGCGCCCCGCTCGTCGTGATGAACGGCGACCTCGTCACGCAGGCCCGCGTCGGCGACATGATCGATTGCCACGTCCATTCCAAGGCGCGCGCAACGATCGGGGTGCGCCGGTATCGTCACGTCGTTCCCTTCGGCTGCGTCGAGGTCGAAGACGGCCGCGTCGTGCGCATGGAAGAGAAGCCCGCCCTCACCAAGCTGGTCAACACCGGCCTGTACGTGCTCGACCCCGAGGTCGTCGCGCGGGTCCCGAAAGACACGGAGTTCGGCCTCCCGTCGCTGCTCGATCAGTGCATGGCGAAGGGCGAGCGCGTGCAGAGCTTCGAGATCGTCGACGACTGGATCGACGTCGGTCAGCGCGAGCGCTTGCTTCACGCTCGCGGAGAAGGCATGTAGCCCAACCATGGCCGCGCTCACTGGCTTCGAAGGACGCACGGTGCTCGTCACCGGGGCAGACGGCTTCATCGGCAGCCATTTGTGCGAGCGACTCGCCTCGCTCGGCGCGCACGTCCGCGCGTTTTGCCTCTACAATTCGCACGGATCGTGGGGCTGGCTCGACCAGGCGCCGGCCTCCGCCCGCAAGTCCCTCGACGTCAGGCTCGGCGACATCCGCGACGCGCGCTTCGTCGAGGACGCATGCAAGGGCGTCGACGCGGTGTTTCACCTGGCCGCGCTCATCGCGATCCCGTACTCGTACGCGGCGCCCGAGTCCTTCGTGGACACCAACGTGCGCGGGACGCTCAACGTGCTCGAGGCCGCCCGCCGCGCCAACGTCTCTCGCGTCGTGCACACCTCGACCAGCGAAGTGTACGGAACGCCCGCCCACACCCCCATCCGCGAGACCCACCCGCTCAACGCGCAGTCGCCGTACGCGGCCACCAAGGTCGCGGCAGACCAGCTCGCGCTCGCCTGGCAGTGCACCTACGGGACGCCCGTGGTCGTGCTGCGACCGTTCAACACCTACGGTCCACGGCAGAGCACGCGCGCGGTGTTGCCCACGATGCTCGCGCAGCTCGCCGCGGGACGCACACAGATTCAACTAGGCCGACTCGACACCAAGCGGGACCTCACGTTTGTGTCCGACACGGTCGAGGGCTTCGTGAAGGCCGCGCTCGCGCCGGACTGCGAGGGGCGCGTGGTGCAACTCGGGACCGGCCGCGCCGTCTCAGTGGGCGAGCTCTTCGAGATGGCCTGCAAAGTCACGAACACCCAGGCGACCGTCACCCAAGATCCCCGCCGCATGCGCCCCGACGCGAGCGAGGTGCTGGTGCTCGAGTCCGACCCGTCGCTCGCGAAGGAGCTGCTCGGGTGGACGCCGCAGGTCTCGCTCGAAGAAGGGCTCTCGCGCACCGCGGCGTTCGTGCGAGAGCACGCGGCGCTGTACCAACCTGATTTCTTGCACCTGTAATCAAACGACCCATGGCGCACATCGTCCACGTGATGACCGTCCCCGAATCGCTGGGATTTCTGCGGGGACAGGTCGCGTTCATGAAGTCCCGCGGGCACACCCTGTCGGTGGTTACGTCGCCGGGTGACGGGCTGCGTGAGTTTGGCGAGCGCGAGGGCGTCGAGACGTACGCCGTCGAGATGCCGCGCAAGATCACGCCCGGCAAGGACCTCGAGAGCGTCGCCAGGCTCACCGCGCAGCTCGCGAAGCTGTCGCCAGACATCGTCCACGCGCACACGCCCAAGGGCGGTCTGCTGGGGATGATGGCCGCGACCGCTGCCAGGGTTTCGCGCAGGATCTACCACATGCGCGGGCTGCCCATGGAGACCGCCCAGGGAGCGAAGCGCGCGCTGCTCGCCACGACAGAGCGAGTGTCCTGCGCCCTGGCGCACAAGGTCATCGCCGTGAGCCCGTCGCTGCGCGGCGCGGCGATCGAGCACCGGCTGTGTCCCGCCAGCAAGATCCGAGTCCTCGCCGGCGGCAGCGGAAACGGCGTCGACGCGTTTGGTCGCTTCGATCCGAGCAAGGTCGGGGTCGAGGCGCGCCTCGACGTGCGCCGCGAGCTCGGCGTCGAGCAAGACACCGTGCTCGTGGGCTTCGTCGGCAGGCTCGTGCGCGACAAGGGCGTGGTCGAGCTGGCCGAGGCGTGGAGCGAGGTTCGCAAGCGATTTTCCAATGCAAAGCTGATCGTAGTGGGGCCGTTCGAAGAGCGCGACCCCGTCCCCGACAGCGTTCGACGCGCGCTCGAAGAGGACCCCACCATCGTGCTCACCGGGTCGCGCAAGGACACACCCAGGCTGTACGCGGCGATGGACGTCGTCGTGTTGCCCACGTATCGCGAGGGATTTCCCAACGTGTTGCTCGAGGCAGGGTCGATGCAGAAGCCCGTCGTCTCGACGCGGGTGACAGGCTGCATCGACGCGGTCGACGACCAACGGACGGGCATCCTCGTGCCCGCGCGCGAGAGCCGCGCCCTGGCCGAAGCGATCTCTCGCTACGTCGATAGCGCAGAGCTGCGCGAGAAACACGGCCTCGCCGCGCGCGAACACGTGTGCGCCCGGTTCGACCGAGAGCGCATCTGGACCGAGCTCGACGCGCTCTACCGCGAGCTGATGCGGCGCTGACGAGGGGGACGGTCCTCAATAACTCAACTATTTGTCGTGGGTAGTTGAGTGATTGAGGACCGTCCCCGCTGCGGCAGTTCTGCTATTGTCCCGCGCCCGAAACGACCCCCCAATGAGCAAGAACTTCGCGATCACCGGCGTCGGCGGCTACATCGCGCCGAGACACCTTCGCGCGATTCGAGACACCGACAACCGTCTCGTCGCCGCGGTCGACACCAAGGACTCTGTCGGCGTCCTGGATCAATACAACTTCGACGTTCGCTTCTTCACCGAGGTCGAGCGCTTCGACAGGCACCTCGAGAAGCTCCGACGCGGCGCCGAGAGCGAGCGGGTGCACTACCTCACCGTCTGCTCGCCCAACTACCTGCACGACGCGCACTGCCGCTTGGGTCTGCGCGTCGGCGCCGACGTGATCTGCGAGAAGCCCCTCGTCATCAACCCGTGGAACCTCGAGCCGCTGCAAGAGCTCGAGGCCGAGACCGGCCACCGCATCTGGACCGTGCTTCAGCTTCGAGTCCACCCGAAGCTCGTCGAGCTTCGCGAGAAGCTCCTCGCTGAAAAGCCCGGAAAGCCCCACGACGTCGAGCTCACCTACATCACCTCGCGCGGCCACTGGTACGACGTCTCGTGGAAGGGTGACCCGTCCAAATCCGGGGGAATTCCCACGAACATCGGCATTCACTTCTTCGACCTGCTCGTCTGGCTCTTCGGCGGCGTCACCGACACGCGCGTGCACCTGTCAGACTCGCGCCGGATGGCCGGCTTCATCGGCCTCGAGCGCGCCAACGTGCGGTGGTTTCTCTCGGTCGAGCAGAAGGACCTGCCCTTCGTCCCCGAGCCGGGCAAGAAGACCACGTTTCGCTCGATCACCGTCGACGGCCACGAAATCGAGTTCTCCGAAGGATTCACGGACCTTCACACCGTCGTGTACCGCGAGATCCTCGCCGGTCGCGGGCACGGAATCGAAGCGGCTCGCGGCGCCGTCGAGCTCGCACACAAGCTGCGCACCGCAGAGGTCTCGTCGGTCGACGACAAGGCGCACCGCAAGCTCAAGGGCTGACCGCGTCGCCAGCGCCCTCGACGGTCGCTCGGTGCTCGGCGTCCACCGCAACCACGCTCGCCGAGTGCTCGCGCAGCTCGTCTCGGTGCGACACGACGATCACCGCGCGACGCGCGCTCTCTTCGCGAAGCAGCGCGCTCAACCGCGCGCGCCCCTCGCGGTCGAGCCACGCGTCCGGCTCGTCGAGCACCAGCACGAGCGGCTCGCTCACGAGCGCCCTGGCGAGCCCGACGCGCTGCCGTTGGCCTCGCGACAACGCCCCCAGCCGATGATCCAACGCGTGATCGATTCCCACGCGATCGAGCGCCCCACGCAGCGCTTCGTCGCTCGCCGCAGGAACCACCAACGCCATGTTCTCGCGGATCGAGAGCGACTCGATCAACGCTGGCTCCTGCCGCACGAACGCCACCTGCTCGCGCGCCACGTCCGCGCACGACACGCGCGCCCCCGATGACAGCTCGAACGACAGCGAGCCCTTCGACGGCGCGAGCATCGCGGTGATCGCCGCGACGAGCGTGGTCTTTCCCGCCCCGTTTGGCCCGGTGACCAGCAAGATCCCGCCGAGCGAGACCCGCAACCGCTCGGCGCGCAGCGCGACGTCCGCTCCGTACGAAAGCTCGAGCCCCTCGGAGCACAGCCACGACGGTCGCTCGGCGAGCCGCGTGCGCCCTTCGACCAGCGGCGCGTGCGCTCCGCGCAACACCTGATCGAGCCGCCGCAGCTCTTCGCTCGAGATCCACAGGTCGCTCGCCGCGCGAAGCGCGCCGTACCCCGCCGCCATCAACGTCACGAGCGCGGTGGCCGTCACGATCGACAGCGACGACCACTCGATCGCCCCGCGCCCCGCCGCCCGCACCGCCCACGGAGCGAGCCCGAACGCCGCTGCGATCACAGCCACCACGATGCCCACGCGCGAGAGGTCTCGCCGCAGCTCGAGCGCGTCGTCTGCCGCGCACCACCCGCGAACCGCCTCGCGAACGTGCGCTACGTACGCGTCGTGAGCGATCGCTCCGCGGATCTCGCTGCCGCCACGAAGGGCTGCAGACAGCCACAGCACCGCCCGCTGCCGCGCGTCGAGCGCGCCCGCGGCCCGAGCGCCGAGCGCGTGCGTCGAGACGAGCAAGACGAGCCCCGCCGCCGCCAGCAGCGCGAGCAGCAACGCGGTCAAGAGAGCGCCCAGCGCCGAGCCGATCATCGCGAGACAAAGCGCGATCGCGACGGTGGTTCCCACGACCGAGGGGAGCGAGGTCGACAGGGCGTACTCCGCGATATGCGCGCTCCAGAACGCCGCCTCTCCGTCGGACTCGGCGACCGCATGCAGCGGGCGCCGCAGGCACTGGCGCGCGGACCGCTCGAGCGCCGATCGACGAAGCACCGCGCGCGCGCGATGGTTGGCGACGAGCCGCAGCGGCGCGAGCAGAACACCCCCAACCAGCGCCGCCCACGCAGGCGCGCCCGCCGCGACGAGCAACGGAGCCTGCACCCACCACGCGGTGTGCAACAAGGCGACGAGCGCGAGGCGCGAAGACGACTCGCTGCCGAGCGCCCAGACGAGCGCCCGACCCGCGTGCGATGAAGACGCTCGACCGCTCTGCTCGTCGGCAGCGTCGGCGCTGCGCTCGTGGCGGACTGTCAACGCGCGGGCCTCGTCTCGGCGAGGATACGACGCGCGGTCGCAACCGGGTGATCGAGCGCGTCGCGACCGAGCCCTACGTGAAAGGCGCGCGCCCCGTTGGTCAGCGCCGCGAGCAGCGCCAGGTTTTCATCGCGGTGACGGATTCCGTCCACCAGGGCGAGGGCGCTCGATTCGATGAGCGCTCCCATGGCCTCGGCCGAGGTCACCGGCCGCACTTCGCTCTGCGCTCGAGGCTCGACGCGCGGAAGCAAGATCGACGTCGGCCCTGCGAAATCCCTGCAAAATCCACCAGGAAACGCGCGACTCGGATCGAGCGCGAGCTTTCCTCCGATGCCCTCGGCCCGCTCGGCGAGTGACAGCACGCCCTCGATCGCGGTCGCCGTCGCGAGCGCGACGTGAAACGTCCTCGGATATGCGCACAGCTCGACGCCATGAACTGCAGGTCCGCGAGGGGCCTCGCCGTGAGCCCGTCGCACGAGCACCCGATCGTCGCCGAGGTAGCGCCCGCCCGCCGCGAGCATCATGAGCGCGCACGAGCTCTTGCCCGCCCCTGCGTGCCCGACGATCAACCTCGCAGAGTCGCCGTCGCGAACGGCCGCGGCGTGCAGCTCGAAGAGCCCGCGCTCGCGCAGATACAAGCACAGCGACGCGTGCAACAGCCCGTGCGTCGACACGGCTACCGCCCCGCGATCGTCCACGAAGACGTCCGCTGTGATCGACCTGTCTTGCAGGTCGATGATCGAGCGCGAGCGCGCGTCGGACAACCCATACGCGAGCCCGTCGTCGCGAACGTACCCCTGGATCACGCCGAAGAAGAAGCGAGGCTCCCACCGCTGCGCGTCACCAGCGAACGGGGCGCCGATCGGCTCGCGACTCGACGCGACGCGCACCGCGAGCGCGCCCTGGCTCGCTTCGGACGCGCACAGCGAGGGCTCGTCGAAGTGCGCGAGCATCGATGACAGAGAGCGCTCCCACGACGGACCCACATAATCAACAACGACGCCGTGCAGATCGACGCGGCGCGACTGGGTCGTGATCATCGGGCGATGGGAAGGCTCTTCTTCCACGCGCCGCGCCAGCGGTCGCGGCTCGCTCCGGGGCCGGCGACGCCGTCCTCGGTCCAGTGGGGCTTTCCGAAATCCGCGAGGCAATAGTTGCAGGGAAAGAGATCCCACTCGCCGTCGAGCTCGCCCGCTTCGGCGCGATCGAGCTTTCGCGTCTGAGCGTCGTGGATCACCGTGAGCAGCCGTCGGTGCGCCTTGGCGAGCGGCTCTTCACGCAGGTCTCCCGCGCGATCGCTGCGCGACCCTGGCTCTTGCGGAACGCCCGCGTGCTGGCAACACAACGTCAGCTCTCCCTCGACGTTGATGTGCAGCTGTTGCTGCGCAAACGCCTGACACGTGTAGATCGGCTGCGCGTGAAAGTACCCCTCGGGGTGCGTCACTGGCAGCCGCAGCGTGTCGGCGAGGCGCTGAACGCGATCCATCACCGCGCGCCACTCGGCCGCCGTGAGGTAGAGCTCTTTGTCGAGATAGGTCCCCGTCGGCTGCGTCATCGAAAACGACAGCCGCGTCGCCCCGAGCTGCGAGGCCAGAAGCCCCAGCGGCTCGACCTGGTGCTGGTTCTTCGCGTGCACTGCGCACTGCAACACGAACGGAAGTCCGCGGGCCGTGCATTGGTTCACCGCGGTCATGACCGAGAGGAAGCTGCCCTTGCCGCGGATGCCGTCGTGCGTGGCCTCGTCGGCGCCGTCGAGGCTCAAGGTCACCGACGTCATCGCGGCGCGGCGCGAGGGCTTCTCGCGAAACTGCTCGAACAGCCACTGCATGTTGTGGCCGTTCGAGACCATGTGCCACGTGTATCCGAGCTCGACCGCGACATCGACGATCGCCATGAACTCGGGGTGCAGCGTGGGCTCGCCGCCGGTGAACGCGGTGTGCGTCGCGCGATAGACGCGCTTTCCCTCGATGAGCGCGCGACGGACCACGTCGATCGAGAGGTCCTTCGGCTTCAGCTCAGGATCGCGGAGACAGTGCTGGCAATCGAGCTGGCACCGGTCAGTGATGTGGAAGGTGATCCACTCGACGGCCATAGTTCAGCTTCGATGCGCGAGCGAGCGAGATCGCTCAGTTCATCATGCTGATTACGCCGACGCTCATCGCGCCCATGCCCGATAGCAAGGTGACGCGGGCGACGGGCTGGCGCTTCTCGATGCGCGGCGGAGCGTACGGGCGACGAGCCTTCTCGCGCGGCTGCGCGTCGCTGGTGAGGGAGGGCTCTGCTTCGTTGTGGTTCTTCATGATGAACGTGACTGCGATCGTCGCGATGGTCGCGATCGTTGCGATGGTTGAGACCGAAGGCGTTGACTCTATCGTTGCGCGGGTCGGAACGGCGGTTCACGACCGCATCGCCGCTCAGGGGTTCGAGGGCGTCGCGGTGAGCACGTAGAACGCGCCCGCGCCGGGACAGGCCACCGGGTGGACAGGGAGCAGGTTGACGTTGTTGTGAGAAATCTGAGCGATCTGCGTCGCGCTCGGGCCACGAACGCCGGCGGTCGCGCTGTTTCCGCGCGTCGCGTTGCTCGACGAGCAGTTCGCCGCCGACGCGGACCAACGGTGATAGAGCATCCACACTCTGTCCGTGCCCTCTTGAAACACCGCGGAGAACGTCAGTCGCGTGCCAGCCGATCCGCTGATGTTCACGTTCTTCCAGGTGATCACGAAGCGGCGGTTCGGGGCCGAGCTCGTCGAATCGAGAGCCGCACACACCTCTCCGGGTCCGCCGTTCGACAGCAGATTGTCCCAGAAGCTGAAGTACGTGTAGTCCGACACGCTCCCACCGCTGAGCGCGGCGTTGGTTCCCGTTGCGACGCCGGTCAGACTCACGGTCCCAGCCGACGAAACCTCGATCCCGCCGCCCCAGGTGTCCGGATCGGTCGCGACATCGTACACAGCAAACGGAAACGGGATGGTCGTGGTCGCGGTGGTAAACGCGCCTTGATTCGAAAAGAGCTGCGATCCGGTCGCGAGACACGCGTCGCGCCAGGCTGGCGTGTTGTCGTTCCACGTCGCGTTCGCCGCGGTCGTGTTGTTCGCTGCGGTGATGGTGTTGCGCGCGGACGCCGTGTACGTCGTGCGGGTGTAGGTTCCCCAGATTTTGACGGTGAAGTCGAAGTCCGCGGTGTAGTCGAACTTCCACGCGACCGCGTTGCTGTTGCCAGACTGCCCGGTGGGGTTGAGGGCGTTGTAGTTCCACCCGCCGGCCGTGCCAGCCGAGGAGGGATAGCCTGTCCCGAGAGCGTCGGGGTTGTTGATGGTCGCGCCCGTCATGTCGAGGAGCTCGACGCGGACGTTCTCGATCAACCGTGTGCTGTCGTTGGTCACCGTCACGACCGCGCAGGTCTGCCCGACGTTGCAGGTGTCACCACCGTTGAACGTCAACGGCGTGCCCGAAGGAACGATCGTCGTGCCGTTGTCCTCGAGGCTCACCGTGTTCGACGCCAGACCGACATAGCCGCCGAGCGGCCGGCCGCCCGAGGGCCCCTCTTCTTGCCGTGGCTCGAACGTGATCCGACCGGTCGCCCGCGAGAAACGACCCACCAATTCAACCAACGGTCGCGGCTGCCTCGCCGACGCGATCCGCGACGCGTTGATCCGCGACCCTGCCGCCCCCAGGTCCAGCGAAATCCCTCGACGAGCCGCCTCGGCGAAGTCTTCTGGCGTGGGAGTACCGCAACCAGAAAACGCCAGGCCCACGAGCGTGAGCGAGAGGGCAAGAGATCGAGTGTTGTTCATAGCTGTCCTCGAGTCGATCAGAGCTGTGTTGAGGTCGCGCAGCGCGCCACCAAGCCGCTCATAAAAGCGTAGGCGACGAAAATCTACCAGCCGCCTGCCCCTCGATCAAGCCCGACATCCCCGCGCTCCTCTGCGAAAGCCGTGGAATTGTCAGACAAATCGTTGGGCCTATGGAGGGTTTGTTGCGCGGCGGTCAGCGTTCATTCAACGGCAGGATGGTCGATCCACGGCGCGCTGTCGGCGCTATACACACCTTCAGTGTCGGTCTCGCTGCACGCTACGTATTTCGCCGGTCGCCTCGCGACCACGCTGGGCTATGCGCGCATGCCGCTCGATGTCCTCTTGCGCCGAATCGCCGCGAAAAGCCCCCTCGAAGCGAGTCGACGCGCCGCCGCGCAGCTCGCTCCCGTGGTCGTTCGATGCGAGGCGCTCTCGAGCCGAAGCAGGCTCCTGCCTGACACCTGCCTGTACCGCGCCCTCGCTCGCTTCGCGCTCTTGCGGTCGCGCGGAGCGGACGCGACGTTCGTCCTGGCGCTCCCCTCGGGCGGCAGAGGGGACGGTCACGCCTGGGTCGAGGTCGACGGAGCGCCATGGCTCGAAGACGAAGACCTCTCGTCGATGCACGTCACGTTCTGCTATCCACCCGCCCCCGCGCGAACGTTTGCGAACCCCGCGCAACGGAGAGCACCGTGATCGAAGCCACAGAGAAGCTCCACGCCAATCCTCGCTGTCTGCTCACAGAGCTCGAGGACAACACAGGTGTGCTCCTCCACCTGGACACCAAGTTCTATTTCACCCTCAACGACACCGGCGTGTTCTTGTGGAAGCTGCTCTCGGGCGAGGCCCGCTCGGCCGAAGACCTCGCGGACAAGCTCACCGAAGAGTTCGAAGTGACCCGCGACGACGCGCTCGACCACGTCCGCGCGCTGCTCGATGACCTACACGCCAATCGCCTCATCGAGCGCCGCTGACGCCCCAGAGCGCGTCGGGAGATCGTTTGTGACGGCTTACGCCCTCGCTCTCTCCCCAGCCTTGACGTCACCGTACCGAAGTACGGCTTGGTCGTTCGCTGCGGGCGCGCTCGCCACAAACGGTCTCCGGACGCGCTCTAGCCGTCACCGGTGCGGGACAAGCAACGCGTGCGGAAAGGGCGCCTCGGCGAACTGCTGCACGGCGTAGCCCGCGCGGTGCGCCATCGACTGCACTTCGCTCTCGGTAAACGCGTACACAAACCCCCCGCCCGCTTCGTACGCGAGCCCCTCGGGGATCGATCGATTGTGCGCGCCGGCCTTCGCGAAGGCTCCCCGCAACAGCGCCCGAAGCCGCTCGGTCTTCGCCTTGGGGGCGGTCGCCGAGCGCTCGGGGCGCAAAAAGAAGCTCGTGATCACCGGCGCCGTCGGCGCGAGCGCCCGAACGCTCTCGAGCAGCTCGACCCGCTCGCGATCCTCGAGCACGTGCGTGATGCTCCCCCACCCGAGCACCACGAGCGCGTACGGCCCTTCTTCGCGCAGCGCAGCCAGCGGTCCCTCGCCTCGAACGGCCTGCGAAAGATCCGCGAAGACGCCGTTGTACACGCGCGCTCCGAGGCTCGTCGCGACCTGCTCGGCGCCGCGACGAAGCACCGGGTTGGGCTCGAACGCGCGCACGTCGTAGCCGCGCTCGCAGAGCCCCTTGACCTCGCGCCCGCCGCCCGCCGCGGCGAGCAACACGCGACCCGACCGCGGAACCTCGGGACGATCGAGCAGCGATTGCTCCCACGAAAAGAGCCCTCGCTCGAAGGTCGCCCCGCCCGGCAGATACGCCTCTTGGGCCTCGTACGCGCGCTGGATCACCGAGGCTCGATCGCTGGGATCGACGTAGGCGAAGAGCAGCTCTTCGCGCAACACCTCGTAGCCGTGGTACGCGTACCAGGCGACTCGATCAGCGCGCTGCAGCGCGCGCACCCACAACGGGACGGCCATCGTCAGCGATGGTAGCAACGAGCGGTCGTGACATTCACGAACAACGCCTCCGCGTACGTCGACCTCCGCGGGCGAGTCATCGACCCGCACGCGATCGTCGCGATCCACAGCCGCGCGCTCTTCGCGCTCCGAGCGTTGCTCGAAGCGACCGCCACACGAGGGATCCTCGTGGCCCCCGTCAAAGGAGCGCTCACCGCGCGATGGCTCTACCGCTCGGTCAGCGAGCGACCCATCAGCGACGTCGATCTGCGCGTCGAGGCTTCATCGCTGCCCGAGCTATCGTCGATCGCCCAGCAAAATCACTGGAAAATCATCAAACAAGACCCCATCTACCGCGCGCTCGAGCTCGAGGTCGAGGGCGTCTCGTTCGACATCGAGACGCACTTCGGCGCCCCGGGAATGTCCGCGCTCGCCGTCGAGGCGGCCCTCGCCCGAGGATCGCGCACCGACGCGCTCCTCGGCGCGCCCTACTGTCGGCTCGCACTTTGTGACCACGCCCTATTGCTCGCGCTCAACGTGCTCAAAGACCGCGTCGGACAGTGCGCTCCGTGGGCGATCGAAGACCTCGTGCGCGTCGCGAGAGACCCCGCGTTCGACCCGCGCGCGATGGCGACGCTCGCGTGGAGCGCAGCGAACGCGTCGGCGCTCTCGGCGATCGCGTCGTGGCTCGACGAGACCCGCGAGGCGCCGCAGTGGGGCAGCGTCGCGCGGGCGCTCGGCGCCGTTCCCCGCGCGGGATACGCGGCGCGCGTGCGAGAGAAGCTCGCGCAGCCCAACGCAGACTCGACGCTCGAGCGCGCCGAGCGCAGGCTGCTCAGCCGCGCTGCGTCCGACCGCCCCGAGCAGCGACTCTACGCCGTGGCCACCATGGCTCGCTGGGCGACGAGCAACGCCCTCTATCGAACCATCCCCCGCGCGCGGTAGATCCAGTACCCCGCGCGCTCTCGGATCGCGCGCTCGCTGACCCGCAAAAACTCTGCCCTCGGCAGCCACGATCCGCTCCTGCGCGCGGGACTGTACGAGCGCCGATCGACGAAGACCCAGTCGACCTCGAGCCCCGCGGCGCGATAGCAGCCCATCGCCCTGCGCCCGTGAAACGCGCTCGTCACGGCGACGATCCGCCGCCACCCCCTCGCTCGCGCGAAGGCCAGCGATTGCGTCGCGTTCTCCCAGGTGTTTTGCGCGCGATCGTCGACGATGAGCCGCGCCCGATCGACGCCCCAACGCTCGAGCGTCCGCGCCAGGACGCGCGCTTCGACCACGTCCGTCGGACGGGCCGCCGGGCTCCCTCCCGAGAGCAGCGCCTCGCGCGCCTGGTTTTCACGCAGGATTCTCAGGGTCTCGTGCAGCCGCTCGACGTTGTCGTTGAACATCGGCTGCGTCTCGGGGCCGCTCATCGCCTGCTCCTCGACGACGCCGCCGAGCAAGATCACCGCGTCGTAGGGGGCGTTGCTCCCGCCG
>LNEO01000190.1 GCA_001465015.1 Deltaproteobacteria bacterium Ga0077539
AGGCTCCGTCGAGAAGACGTAGAGCAGCCCCGCGGCGAACAGCGGCAGAAAGCGCCTCCATCGCGCGGGCGGCGTGCGGTACCAGGCGCCCGCGAGCAAAAGCAAAAGCGCCCACACGAGCGGGCTGAGCAGCACGTCCAAGAGCTTGGAGAGGGCGTAGAACATCGGTCGCGAAGAGACGTGTACGCGCAATCGTCTCGGCGGGCCAATCGCGGCGACGTTGGCGCGCTGACGACGGGCGCGCGAGAAGGTATATGACCCCTTGTCGCAGTGTCCGAATTGACCGTGGGTTCACGCATCTTCGTGGCGGGGCACAAGGGCCTCGTCGGCTCGGCCATCGTCCGCAGGCTCGATCGCTCTTGCTTCGCGCGCGAGGCGAGCTCGACTTGACCCGTCAGCGCGAGGTCGACGAGTTCTTCGAGCGCGAGCGACCCGAGTACGTGTTTCTCTCGGCCGCAAAGGTGGGCGGGATCCTCGCCAACGACACGCGCCCGGCGGAGTTCATCCGCGACAACCTGCTGATCCAGTGCAACGTGATCGACGCGGCCTATCGCAACGGGACCAAGAAGCTCTTGTTTCTGGGCTCGTCGTGCATCTACCCGAAGTTCGCGCCGCAGCCGATCCGCGAAGAGAGCCTGCTCACCGGGGCGCTCGAGCCCACCAATCAGGCGTACGCGGTCGCGAAGATCGCCGGCATCGAGATGGTGCAATCCTATCGAAAACAGTACGGGTTTCGAGGCATCTGCCTGCAGCCAACCAACCTCTACGGCCCGGGTGACAACTTCGATCTCGAGAGCTCGCACGTGCTGCCAGCGCTCATTCGAAAGTTTCACGAGGCCAAGATCGCTGGGGCCAAGAGCGTGACGCTGTGGGGCACGGGCGCGCCGCGGCGAGAATTCTTGCACGTCGATGACCTCGCGGACGCGTGCGTGTTCGCGATGCAACGCTACGACGAGCGCGAGATCGTCAACGTCGGCGTCGGCGAGGACATCTCGATCCGCGCGCTCGCCGAGCTCGTGCGCGAGGTCGCCGGCGACGGCCGCTGCGAGATCGTTCAGGACACCTCGCGCCCCGACGGAACGCCGCGCAAATTGCTGGACGTCTCGAAGCTCACCAGCCTCGGATGGAAGGCCACGATCCCGCTGCGAGACGGGATCGCGCAGACCTACGCGTGGTACCTCGCCAACGCGCGATGACCGTGCCGAACGCGACGCTTTTTTCAACGAGAGGCTATGCTCTGCCCGGCGAAGCCGCTATGCGTTCGCCCCCTGCGCTCTCGGCCGACACCACGTTGCAAAGAGCGCCCTCAGGAGTGAACTCGTGACCCGTCGCGCGCTCATCACAGGAATCACCGGACAAGACGGCAGCTACCTCGCAGAGCTGTTGCTCCGCAAAGGGTACGAAGTGCACGGCACGATCCGCCGCGCGTCCAACTTCAACACGGCCCGCATCGACCACCTCTACCGCGACCCGCACGACCCGAGCGCGCGGCTGTTTCTGCACTACGCAGACCTGGCCGACGGAAGCTCGCTCAACTATGTCCTGCGCAAGGTGCGCCCCGACGAGGTCTACAACCTCGCCGCGCAGAGCCACGTTCGCGTGAGCTTCGACGTCCCCGAATACACCGCGGACGTCACGGGGCTGGGCGCGGTGCGCCTGCTCGAAGCGATGCGCGAGGTCGGGATCTCGCCGAAGTTCTATCAGGCGAGCTCGAGCGAGCTGTACGGACGCGTGCTCGAGGTCCCGCAGCGAGAGAGCACGCCCTTCTATCCCCGCAGCCCCTACGCCGCCGCCAAGGCCTACGCGTTCTTCATCACGCAGAACTACCGCGAGGCCTACGGCACCTTCGCGGTCAACGGGATCCTCTTCAACCACGAGTCCGAGCGGCGCGGAGAGACCTTTGTCACGCGAAAGATCACCCGCGCGATCGGCCGCATCGCGCACGGGCTTCAGGACAAGCTCTACCTCGGCAACCTCGAGGCCCGGCGCGACTGGGGACACGCCGAGGACTACGTCGAAGCCATGTGGCTCATGCTCCAGGCAGAGACGCCAGAGGACTACGTCATCGCAACGGGAGAAACGCACACCGTCCGAGAGTTTCTCGAAATCGCGGCGGACCGCGCCAAGGTCGACCTGAAGGGGCACGTCGAGATCGACCCGCAGTACTTCCGCCCCACCGAGGTGGACCTGCTCATCGGCGACGCGACCAAGGCCCGCGAAAAGCTCCACTGGAAGCCCAAGGTCTCCTTCGTCGAGCTCGTGCACCGGATGATCGACTCGGACCTCGCCCTCGCCGCCGCCGAAAGGCGCGCTCACTGACCGCGATTTTGCCCGCTCGAAAGCGGCAAACGACCGACCGGCGGGGCCTGCTGAGGCTCGGATCCGAAGGGAGCAGCGAATGTTTTTCGTCGCCCGTACAACGAACCTCCCCGTCGTGCGGTTGCGCGTCTACCCGTCGAGCGTCCCGGGCGGATTGCAAGGCGCACGCAATCTGATACACGGCTGGCGTTCGAGTTTCGCGGAGTCTTGAGTGTCCGACAGCGTCGAAAACCCCCCATTGCAACCCCAGGACGACGGCAACCGCTCGCTCGTGCTCTTGTTGCAAGCGCTGTGGAAGCAGCGATATCTGATCGTCGCCGTCGCCGCGCTCACCACCGTCATGGTCACGCTGTGGACCATGAAGCAGCCGAAGATCTACTCCGCTGCGACGACCATCGAGTTCGACCCGAATCCTCCTCGGCCCCTCGGGCGCAACGTCGAGGACATCTCCAGCGGGCTCGAGAGCTATTGGTCCACGCGAGAGTACTACTCGACGCAGTTTCAGGTGCTGCAGAGCCAGAGCCTCGGCGAGATGGTCGTGCGGCAGCTCGGCCTTCAGCACGACGCGGACTTCTTGGGCGTCGCGCCGGAGCAGCGTTCGCAGTTTCGCTCGCGAACCGTCACTGAGACCGCCGGCGTCCTGCGCGGACGCATCAAGGTCGAGCCGGTCAAAGATAGCCGCCTCGTTCAGATCACCGTCGAGGACACGAGCCCTCGCCGCGCGCAGCTGCTCGCCAACACCATCGCGTCTGTCTACATCCGACAGAACCTCGACAAGCGCATGTCCACGACGGTCAGCGCGCTCGAGTGGCTCGGACAACAGCTCGAATCGTTGCGCCGGCAGCTCAGCACGAGCGAACGGGCGCTGCACGACTATCGACGACAGCACAACCTGCTCAGCACGTCGTTCGAAGAGCGTCGCGACCACGTGGGCAATCGCATCACGCGCTTGTCCGAAGCGGTCACCGAGACCCAGACGAGGCGCATCGCCATCTCCGCCCGCGTCGCCGAGCTTCGACGCGCAGCCAACGCGCAAGACCCGCTCGCGATGAACGCGCCCGAGCTGCTCGCCTCAGGTCCGCTCCAGGGCCTGCGGTCGAGCTTCGAACAGCTGCGACGCGACCGCGACGGACTCGCTCCCAGGTATGGAGAAAACTCGCAGCAAATGCTCACGATCGAGGGGCGGATTCGAGAGGTCGAAGCAGCGATCCGCCGCGAAGTGCGCAACGTTCTCGAGGCCGCTGAGTCCGACCTCCGCGCCGTCCGCAGGACCGAGGGAGAGCTGAGGTCCACCCTCGCCCAGGCGCAGCAAGAGGGGCTCGAGCTCAACCTCCGCGAGATCGAGTACGGCCAGCTCCTGCGCGAGCGAGAAAACAACGCGAAGCTCTACGGGATCGTCCTCGAGCGCACCAAAGAGACGGACCTGTCGAAGCTCATGCGCGTCAACAACGTGCGCGTGCTCGACGAGGCTCTCTTGCCGGGCAGCCCCGTGCGCCCGCGGGTTCCGATCAACATCGGCGTCGGACTGCTCGCCGGACTCGTGCTCGGCCTCATCCTCGCCAACATCGTGGTCCAGTCGGACCGGACGATGCGCTCGGAAGACGACGTCATCGACGAGCTGAAGTCGACGTTTCTCGGGCTCATCCCGAAGATCGGCGGTCGCCAGAGCAACCGATATCGCTATCGGTATGGCTACGGCCCGAGCAAATCCGACCAGGACGAGAAGCCCATCACCAACCCGGACCTCGTCGTGCACACGCATCCGCACTCGGTCGTCGCCGAGGCCTGTCGCGTGATCAGGACCAACCTGCTCTTCATGTCCGCGGACGAGCCCATCAAAGCGATCATGGTGACGAGCTCCGACCCGCGCGAAGGCAAGACCACCGTCGCGGTCAGCCTGGCCATCACCCTCGCGCAGAGCGGCAAGCGCGTGCTCCTCGTCGACACCGACCTCCGTCGTCCGCGCGTGCACAAAGCGTTCGGGCTGAGACCGGTCGTCGGCATCACCAGCGTCCTGGTCAACGAAGCGACCCTCGATGAGGCGGTCGAAGAGACGGACGTCACCAACCTGTCCGTGCTCCCGTGCGGTCCGATCCCGCCCAACCCGGCAGAGCTGCTCCACAGCCATCGGTTTCAGGCGCTGCTCGAGCAGCTGCGAGGCAAGTACGACAGAATCGTGTTCGACACGCCTCCCGTGGGCGCGGTGACGGACGCGCTCGTCATCGGACCGCAGCTCGACGGGACCATCCTGGTGACGCGCGCGCGCAAGACGGTTCGCGCTCGCGCGCGCAGCGTTTTGTCTCAGCTCCGCTCGCTCGGAACGCGCATCGCGGGCGTCGTCCTCAACGACGTCGACCTCGCGCAGGACGGCAACGGCTCGTACTACGCATACGCAGGACGCTACGAGTACAAGGCCTCACCCGAACCGAGCACCGACAGCGCAGCCTGAACGCGAACCGTCTTTCTGCACACGGACGGGGAGAGGTTCAGTTGGCCGCTTCGGCCATCGTCGAGCTGGCGAAGCCGTAGCGACGATCGAGCGCGCGTCCGTGCTCGAGGATGCGCCCGAGGTTGGCGAGATTTTCTCGGAGGTTTGCGCCGAAATTGTGCGGGTGCCACCAGAGGTGAAAGAGCCCGCCCTCTCGCGCCGCGCGGGTCATCGCCGTCTCGATACGCAACAAACGCACGGGCTCGGCGCGCGCGAGCCGCTTGTTGAACGGGCGAAAGAACACGCTCGCGGGCACGTCCGTCGGTCCTTTGCCGGGCGATCTGTGGATCGAACGCGTCGTCGACACGATCGGCGCGTACGCGTCGAGCAAGCGCATCGCTCGGCGCGCAGGGCTCTCTTCGGCGTAGGGACGCGCCTCGTACGCCCAGTGCTCGCCGTTTCCGCGCATCGCGACGATCCCGCATCGATCGAGCACCGAGAGGTACGCAGGGTTGAGCTGGTTGCGAGGAAACACGATGCTCCGGGGCGGCTCGTGAAAGCCCGCGCTCGCCCGCTGGGCCGCGCGTAGATCCGCCTCGAAGTCCTCGGCGGTCTGGCCCGCTTCGAGGCAGTAAAAGTGCGAGAAAGTGTGCGTCCCGAGCTCTTGGCCGGGCGTCGCCGCGATCTTTCGAATCAACGACGGCGCGAAGTGAAACGGGTCGGCGGTCTCGTCGTCGCCCACCTCGCGCTCGATCGCTTCGTACGGAGAGAGCGCGCGGTCTGCGTATCGCGGCTTGCGCGACGGCAACCACTCGAGCAACTGCTGCTTGCTCTCGGCGTAGAGCATCCCGACGGTCGCCCACGTCGCCCGGGTCTCGTAGCGACGAAACAAGTCCAACATCGCGGGGATCGCCTCTCGCACCCCCAGCAGATTCTCCCGATATTGCTCGACCGTGCTGTGGTCTCGGACGCCCCAGTGAAGCTCGAAATCCAGCGAAATGACGAAGCGTCCCGATCCTCGCGCCATGATGTCGATGGAGCGTACGACGCGAGCCGCGCTGCCGCCAGGGCGCCGCCGCTCGCCCTCGAACGCGAGAGAGCCTGGAAGCAACGAAGCGACTGGTGCGATTTGCCCCGTCCGTGTGAGGCGGTTTGCGTTAACACCCATCGCTGAGAGACCGTTCGATGAGCACTGCCCCGCAATCGGAAGAAGCCAAGGCGAAGATCCGCTTCGAGTACCGGCCCATGACGGCGACGCAGACGGACTTCGATCGGTTTCGTCTGTGCTTCGAGCGCAACGGCTCGCCTCGGACCGAGGCGAAGGTGCGCTGGCAGTACACCGACAACCCCACGGGCAAGCTGTACGTCGACTTCGCGATCGACCCCGCGCGCCCCGATGACATCGCGGGGATTTATGCGGTTCAACCGTGCTTCGTGCGGGTGGGCGCGGACGTGCGGCTCGGCGTGCAGTCGGTCGACACGCTCGTCGACGAGCGATACCGCGGCCAGGGGCTCTTCGTGAAGATGGCGCGCGCCGTGTACGACCGCTGCGCCAAGGACGGATGCGCGCTGGTGTACGGGTTTCCCAACGGAAACTCCGCGCACGGGTTCTTCACCAAGCTCGACTGGAAGCCGCTGGATCCCGTGCCGTTTCTCGTGCGACCGCTGCGCTCGCGGTACGTCACCGATCGCTTGCTCAAGGGGCGCTCCTGGGCGAGCGCGGTCCCCGATCTGCCCGTCCCTGTGCTGCCGTTCGGCGCGCGTCGCGCGCGCATCGCGCCGCTCGAGCGCTTCGACGAGCGGACCGACCGCGTGTGGCGAGAGTTCTCCCGATCCATCACGCTCGCGGTCGAGCGCGACGCGAAGTACCTCGATTGGCGTCTGCGCCAGCACTGGTCCGGCGCGTACGAGCGGCTCGCGTACTACGACGGAGACGACATCCTCGGCTTCGTCGCCACCGCCGTGTTCGACAAGCACGGGGGGCGCGTCGCCTACGTGATGGAGCTCGTGTATCAACCCTGGCGCCCCGACGTGGGCAAGGCGCTTTTGGCCGAAGCGCTGCGCCGCTGCGCGAACAACGGCGCGGACGTCGCGCTCGCGTGGTGCCTTCCGCACTCGCCCAATCGCGGTGCGTATACGTGGCACATGTTCGCGCCGCTTCCCGAGCGACTGTGGCCGCTCGAATTGCATGCGGGCGCGCGGGCGTTCGACCTTCCCTCGTGGGTGGCGCACGGCGATCGGCGCAGCTGGTACCTGAGCTACTGCGACTCGGACACCGTGTAGACTTCAGCGCGATTTCAGCGCTTCATTTCAGAATACGATTCCACTACGCACTCTCTTCACTGAGCACCGAATGGGCCAACGCAAGCGCATCTACCTGTCGGTTCCGCACATGGGACCCAACGAAGAAACGTACGTGCTCGACGCGTTTCGTTCGAACTGGCTGTCGACCGTCGGCCCCAACCTCGAGGCGTTCGAGCGTGATTTCTCTGCGCGAATGGCGGGCCGTCACTCGGTCGCGCTCTCGAGCGGGACCGCGGGGATGCACCTCGGGCTTCGCCTGCTCGGCGTCGGCCCCGACGACACCGTGTTCTGTCCGTCGCTGACCTTCGTCGCCTCGGTCAACCCCATCGGCTACCTCGGCGCCCGGCCCGTCTTGATCGACAGCGATCGCGCGAGCTGGAACATGGACCCTGCGATCCTCGCCGACGCGCTCGCAGAGAAGGCGAAGCGCAACGCGCTGCCCAAGGCGGTGATCGTCGTTCACTTGTACGGCCAGAGCGCGGACATGGACCCGATCATGGAGGCCTGCCGGCGCTACGACGTCCCAGTGCTCGAAGACGCGGCCGAAGCGGTCGGGACCCTGTACAAGGGCCGCCCTGCGGGCACCATCGCCCCTGTCGGGGTCTACTCGTTCAACGGCAACAAGCTCATCACGACGACGAGCGGCGGCATGCTCGTCTCGGACAACCGCGAGTGGATCGAGCGCGCGAGGTACTGGTCGCAGCAGGCGCGAGAGCCTCGCGTCGAGTACCACCACGTCGACGTTGGCTACAATTACCGCATGAGCAACGTGCTCGCGGGCATCGGTCGCGGCCAGCTCGAGGTGCTCGATCAGCGAGTGGCGCAGCGGCGCGCGGTGGCCTTTCGCTATCGCGACGCGTTCGCCGAGCTCGACGGGCTCGAGTTCATGCCGCAAGCGCCGTTCGGGCTGCACACCAATTGGCTGAGCTGCTTTCTCGTCGACGAGGCGAAGCTCGGGACCAGCCGCGACGCGCTCATCGCGGCGCTCGGCGCAGAAGACATCGAGTCTCGCCCGGTGTGGAAGCCGATGCACATGCAGCCGCTCTACGCGCAGGCCGAATGCTTTGGCGGGGACGTGAGCGCCGACCTGTACAACCGCGGGATCTGCCTTCCGAGCTCGAGCAGCCTCACCGTCGAAGACCAACAACGCGTGATCGACGCGCTGCGCGCCGCCGTCCGACGCGGGCGCTGAGGGAGGCCACGGCGATGTGTGGAATCATCGGGTTTGCAGGGATCGAACCGTCGCTCGACGCCGCGCGCGCGCTCGGAGAAGCGATGTGCGGGTCGATCTTTCATCGCGGCCCAGACGGGAGCGGCCTCGCGGTGCACCAGGACGCGACGATCGGCATGCGCCGGCTCGCGATCGTCGACATCGCCCGCGGCAATCAGCCGATGTACAGCGACGACGGGCAGCTCGCGCTCGTCTACAACGGCGAGGTCTACAACGCGCCAGCGCTGCGCGAAGAGCTCTTGCGCGAGGGCGTTCGCTTTCACACGCACAGCGACACCGAGGTGATCTTGCGGCTCTACGAGCGAGACCCCGAGCGGGTCGAAGAGCTGCTCGTGGGGATGTGGGCCTTCGCCATTCACGATCGCAGGCGCGGCAAGCTCGTGGTGAGCCGCGATCGATTCGGGATCAAGCCGCTCTTCGTCGTGCGCGGATCGAAGGGGTTCGCGTTCGCCTCGGAGCTGCAAGCGCTCGAGCTCTTGAAAGATCGCGTGGATTTCGCCCGCTGCTTCGCGATCGACCACGGCGCGGCGCACGCGATGTTGTCCTACGGATTCGTGCCCGAGCTCGCGACGATCTACGAGGGGGTCGCCAGGGTCGAGCCGGCGACGCGGTGCGAGTTCGACCTGAAGGCAGGGCGCGAGAGCTCGCGTCGGTACTGGACGCTCACGCCGTCGAGCGAGGCCACTTCGGTGCGCTCGATGGACGAGGCGTGCCTGCTCGTCGAGTCGGTGCTCCGTCGGGCGGTGCGCGAGCACTTGGAGAGCGACGTTCCGCTGGCGAGCTTTTTGAGTGGCGGGATCGACTCGTCGTTGATCACGCTCTTTGCGGCGCAGGCGTCGTCGCGGCCGATCGAGGCGTTTACCATTGGGTTTCGCGATCATCGCTTCGACGAGAGCGGCTTTGCGAAGCAGGTCGCCGAACGAATCGGGATCTCGATTCGCACCGAGGTGCTCGCGCCCGACAGCCTTCGCGGCGTGCTCGCGGACGCGATGCTCGCGTACGACGAACCGTTCGGTGACTCCTCGAGCCTCGCGACGTTTTTGCTCTCGAAGGTCGTGGCGCAGACGCACAAGGTCTCGCTCGCGGGGGACGGCGGCGACGAAGCGTTCGTGGGCTACTCGCGCTATCGCATCCTGCCCGTTCGCGCGGTGCTCAATCACGCTCCGGCGTTGCGCGATTCGCTGGGTCGCGCGCTGGCGAAATTACCCTCGAAGACCGATCGAACATCGAGGTTGGCGGACGTCTCTCGCGTCACGCGGAGGCTGGCGCGCGGGCTGATCGGCGACGACGCGAGCGCGTACATCGCCGTCACGGAGTTCGGAGCGCTGTCGCACACCGCGGCCCTCGTGCGAAGGCCCGTGGACGCCGAGCGATTCGAGCGCCCCGCGCGCGCCCGCTTCGAGCAGATGGCAGGAAGCACGCTGCAAAAAGTGCTGGCGGGAGACCTGGCCAACCCGCTTCCCAACGACATGCTCACGAAGGTGGACCGAGCGAGCATGGCGAACCATCTCGAGGCGCGGGTTCCGTTTCTGGATCATCGCGTGGTCGAGACAGGCGTGGGTCTTCCTGCGCGGTTTACGCTGGGCGTTCGAGGCAAAGAGGTGCTGCGAACGCTGCACGAGCGACACTTCGGCCGCTCGCTCGCCAACCGTGGAAAGCATGGCTTCGGCGTCCCGGTCGAGCGTTGGCTCCGCGAGTCGTTGGCGCCCGCGTGCGAGCGCTTGTTCTCCCGCGAGCGGCTCGATCAAACGGGAGTATTGTCGAGCGACGAGCTGTCCGATGGGGGCTGGCGCCGCTGGGCCGCACGCGACCCGCAACTTCTCTGGAACGCCTTTGCGTTGGCCGTCTGGCTCGAGACGCGGCACGGCAGCGGCAGCGCTTGGGTTCGAGAGGCGTTGGGTCCCCATGAATGACCTCGCCAGATTTTTTCGCAGTTTTTCGCGAAGGGTTTCGTCGGTTCGAGAGACACATTCACGTGTCGGACTTCGGCCGGGATTTGCTTTCAGCGAGGCGAGCGTTGGCTGAGCAGAAACCTCCAGCAACGAACAGCGCGCTCGGGCCTCAACGCCCGATTCGCGTGCTTCACTTGCTCACGGCGATCGGTCACGGCGGCGCCGAGACGTGGCTGCTCAACATGCTCAAGCAGTTCGATCGCAACGAGTGCGCGATGGACTTCTGCTTGAAGCTGCCTGAAGCAGGCGTGCTGTCCCATCGCGCGATCGAGCGCGGCGCGATGGTGCACAACGTGCCTCTCACGCCTACGCACATCGGGTACATCCGCGGACTCGAGCGGCTCCTCGCCGATGGAAAATACGACATCGTTCACAGCCACGAAGCCGTGTACTCGGGCGTAGGCGTGTGGGTCGCGCGGCGGATGAACGTGCCAGTGGTGTGCACGTTTCATCACTGGCGGACGCCGCCGCAGACGCCCTTTACGCGGCACCCGCTGGTGCGCCCCGTGCGCGCGGTCTACGGCTATCTGAGCAAGCGCTACGCGATCGAACACGCCGACGCGGTGACCGCGCTCTCGAACAAGGTGATCTCGCACATCGTCCCGGACTGGAAGCGCAAGGCGAAGTGCCGGCTGCTCAGCTTGAGCACTGCGATTCCTCAACGCGCGACGACCGAAGAGCGCCTCGCGCTGCGCCGAGAGCTCGGCCTCGCCGAGGACGCTCCGCTCATCGTGCACATCGGGCGCTTCATCGAGCAAAAGAACCACGACGGGCTGATCGACGTGTTCAAGGGCGTGCTGCGCGAGGTGCCCGACGCGAAGCTCTTGCTGCTCGGGCAAGGACCGCTCAAAGACCCTGTGCTGCAACGCATCGAGCGCGAAGGACTCGCTGGGTCTGCGCTGTTTCTCGGGCTGCGCGAGGACGTTCCGAAGCTCATGGCCTGCAGCGAGCTGTGCCTCTTTCCTTCGCGGGACGAGGGCTTTGGTCTCGTGCCCCTCGAAGCCAACGCGGCGGGCATCCCCGTGGTGGGCAGCGATATTCCGGGGCTCGACGAGGCGGTCGAAGACGGGGTCACCGCGCGGCTGTTTCCCTTGCACGACATCGCAGGAATGACGCGCGCGTCCGTCGAGTTCTTGCGAGACCCGACGCTGCGCGCACGCTTCGGCGACGCGGGTCGAGCGCGGGTCGAAGCTCAGTTCTCGCACGAAGCGTCCGCGGCCAAGATGCTCGCGCTCTACAAGGACGTGCTCGCAGCGAGAGCGCACGAGCGTTGACTCGCAGCTCATCTCCTGAATCCGCGCTGCGCGTGCAGCAACTAAACGGTACTGATGTGGTATTTCGAGGGCCATTTTGCTAAACCGAATGGCCTCTTCCCTCGTTGACTCCCCCCCAGACCTTCTCAGAGGCAGACGACGCGATGACCGCGACTAGTGTTTCGAGCGCAACCGCTGAATACCTTCGAGATAAAGTGGTGCTCGTCACGGGGGCTGCTGGCACGATCGGCTCGGCCCTGGTCGAACAAATCGCACAAGCAGGCGCGCGTTCGATTCGCGCGTTCGACCACAATGAGAGCGAGCTCTTCTTTCTGTACGAGCGCATGAAGGAGCTCGGCGTGGGCACACCAATGCTCGGCGATCTCCGCGACCTCGAACGGCTCCGCCTCGCGTTTCGCAACGTCGACGTCGTGTTTCACGCAGCGGCGCTGAAGCACGTGGAGCTTGGCGAATACAATCCCTTCGAGATCGTCGAGACCAACCTCCGCGGCGTCGACAACGTGATTCGCGCTGCGCTCGACGCAGAGGTCGACCGAGTCATCTTCACGAGCTCAGACAAAGCGGTCAACCCAACCAACATGATGGGCGCATCGAAGATGATGGGCGAGCGCCTAATCACTGCGGCAAACGCGATTCGCGGTCCTCGGAGGACCCGCTTCGCGTCTGTGCGGTTTGGCAACGTCCTGGGATCGCGAGGCTCCGTCATTCCGATCTTCGCGAACGCTGCCGTTCGAGGAGAGCCGCTGCGACTCACCCACCCCGAAATGACCCGCTACGTGATGACCATCACAGAGGCGGCGCAGCTCGTCATCGAAGCTGGTAGTCTTGCGCTCGGCGGAGAGCTGTTCGTCACCAAGATGAAGGCTATTCGCATTGCAGACCTCGCGAACGTCGTCGCCGGCGAGCTCGCCCGCCACGGAAAACAGTCCGACGTCGTGCACACCAAGCCCAGGATCGGTGAAAAACTCTACGAAGAGCTGCTCTCTCGAGACGAAGTCGCTCGTGCAGTCGAGAGCGATCGAATGTTGCTCGTGTTGCCGATCGCAGACTCGCCGTTGAGCGCACCAATCCCGTCGCTCGAGCAATACCCAGTCACGCTCTCCCCTGTGCAGCGCTTGTGGCATTCGGGGGAAGACACGTGCCTTACCCGCGACGAACTGCGGCAGTACCTGCTCGCGCACGACATTTTAGGGCCGTGGCGCGTTTGACTGAACGCTGTCGAAGCGAACCACTCGGGTGTGAGCACCGATCGCCTCCCAGCGACGGTCCAACAGGAGACGAATGAGAGTCCTCGTTACAGGTGGTGCTGGTTTCATCGGACGCTGGGTCGTCGCGCGGCTGCTCGACGAAGGTCACAACGTTCGCGTTCTCGACGATTACTCAAACGGCAGGCGCGAGAACCTCCGCGACCTCGAGGCACGGGCGAATTTTCTCGGTGCCGTCGATGGGGACATCAAGGACCCCAAGTGCCTCCGTGGAGTGTTCTCGGAAGGTCCCTGGGACCTCGTGTTTCACCTCGCCGCTTCGATCCACGTGCAGAAATCGATTGACGACCCCGAGCCCACCTTCCGCAACGACGCCGAGGGGACCTTCCGCGTGATGGAAGAGGTTCGTCGGCAGTATTTTCTGCAGAACGGACTCGATCCAAGCACAAAGCACTTCGACTTCGACCTCGATGTTCCCAAGCTGAAGAATCGCAGCCCGCGCGTCGCATGCATGTCTACGTGCATGGTGTACGACCTCGCCGGCGGCGCGGCGATCCACGAGACGCACCCGTACCGTCCCGCGTCGCCGTACGCCGCCAGCAAGATCGCGTCGGACATGCTCGCGCTGTCCTACTACTACTCGTACCGCTTGCCCGTGACCGTCGTGCGCCCCTTCAACACATATGGGCCGTACCAAAAGAGCAACTCTGAAGGCGGGGTCGTCTCGATCTTCTTGAAGCGCGACCTCGCGAAAGAGCCGCTGCTCGTCAAGGGTGAGGGCACACAAACGCGCGATCTGCTTTACGTCGAGGACTGCGCGGAGTTCGTCGTGCGCGCGGCGCTTGCGCACGAGGCCGAAGGACAAGTCATCAACGCAGGAACGGGCAGCGACGTGTCGATCAACGTCCTAGCGCGCAAGTGCTGCTCCGAAGGCAACAAGGTCGAGCACGTCGCGCACGATCACCCGCAAGCAGAGATCTCGAGGCTCCTCTGCGACTCGCGAAAGGCCAAAGAAATCCTCGGATGGAGCCCTCGCACGTCCCTCGATGAAGGGCTCGCCAAGACCCGCGCGTGGCTCGCGGACAACCGCTGGGCGTGGTGAGCGACGATGGCAACTGACGGTTTTCAGAAGCGAGCAGAGCTCCTGCCGTACGGACGGCAGTGGATCACGGATGAAGACGTCGCAGCGGTCGTCGAGCAACTGCGGAGCGACTGGCTCACGCAAGGGCCGACGATCGCGCGCTTCGAAGCCGCGCTCTGCGAGCTCACAGGCGCGAAGTTTTGCGCCGCTGTCGCGAGCGGAACGGCAGCCCTCCACCTCGCTGCGCTCGCCGCGAACATGGGCCCAGGCGACACGGGCCTCACGAGCGACAACACCTTCGTCGCCTCGGCCAACGGCATGCGCTACGCGGGCGCGCGCCCGATGCTCGTCGACGTCGATCCCTGTACGGGCTTGATCGACACGCGCTCGCTCGCGGCGCGCGCCGATCTGCTAGCGAAGAAGGGACTGCCGCCGAAGCTCATCGTTCCCGTCGATTTTTCGGGCGCTGTCGCTGACCTCGCAGAGGTCCGTCGCATTGCTGCGATGTACGGCGCGAAGGTCGTCGAAGACGCTGCGCACTCGCTCGGCGCGACGTACACGGTTGACGGAGAGACCTTTCGCGCGGCGAGCTGCGCGCACACGGATATGGCGATCCTCTCATTTCACCCAGTCAAGCACCTGACAACTGGCGAAGGCGGAGCGATCACCACCAACGACAAGGCCCTCTACGATCGGCTTTGCGTGCTGCGTACGCACGGCATCACTCGCGAAGCACACAAGCTCACGAGCAACGACGGCCCCTGGTATTACGAGCAGGTCGAGCTCGGCTATCACTATCGAATCACGGACCTGCAGTGTGCGCTCGGCCTCGCGCAGGCCGAGCGATTTCCCAAGTTTCTCGCGCGCCGACGCGAGATCGCCGCGCGCTACGACGCGGCCTTCGCGGCCGATGAGTGGACGGGCAGGCTCCGGCCGCTCGTGGTCCCCGCCGGCGTCACGAGCGCCTACCATCTGTACGTCGTCACCCTGGTGCGGCGTGAAGCCGAGTCGCTCGAGTCCGTCGCCGCGCGACGAAAGGCCCTCTTTCTCGCGCTGCGCGAGCTCAACATCGGCCCGCAAGTGCACTACATCCCCGTGCACAAACAGCCCGACTTTGTCCGCAACGGCCTCAGCGAAGGCTCCTTCGAAGGCTCCGACCAGTACTACGCAAGCTGCATCAGCCTGCCGATGTTTCCCAAGATGACCGACGCGGACGTGGAGTACGTCGTGAGCGCCCTTCGCGAGGCGCTGCGATGACCGACATCGGGCCGCTCTGGATTCGCGCGGACGCTAACCGCAAGATCGGCCTGGGACACCTGATGCGCTGCCTCGCGCTCGCCCAAGCGTGGCGCGACCTCGGCGGCTTGGTCACCTTCGTCATGGCAGAGCCCGTGCCCGCGCTCGCCCCCCGCTTCGAAGCCGAACACATCCGAACCATCGTTCACGGAGAAGAGTCGGGGAGCGAGGCGGACCTGCGCGCCACGGTCGAAGCGGTCCGCCGCGAGGGCGCCACGCGCGTCGTGCTCGACGGCTACCACTTCACCAGCGCGTTTCAACAAGCGCTGCGCGCGGCAGGAGCCGCCGTGATGACCGTCGACGACAACGGAGAGGTCGGCGAGTACGTCTCGGAGTGGGTGTTCAACCAAAACCTCCACGCGCACGAAGGCCTCTACCCGCGCCGCGCCGCGTACACCCAGCTGCTGCTCGGCGCGCCGCACGTGCTGCTACGAAGAGACTTCGTCGCCCGCGGGCGAGGCGAGCGCAGCATCGCGCCCGTCGCGAAGCGGGTCGTCGTCACGCTCGGCGGCGGCGATCACGACAACGTCACCGAACAGATCGTGCTGGCTCTCGACTCGATCGATCCGGCGCGCACGCCCCTCGCGCTGCGCGTGATCGTCGGCGCGGCCAACCCTCACTTCGATCGACTGCAGGACGTCGTCGCGAGACTTCGCCACCCGACAGAGCTCCTTCGCAACGTCGATGACATGCGCGCGCTCATGCTCTGGGCAGACTTCGCAGTGACAGGCGGAGGGAGCACCTGCTGGGAGGCCTGCTTTCTGGGACTGCCGTTCGCGACCGTGGTCGTCGCGGACAACCAGCGAGCGATCGCTGAGAAGCTCGACGCCCTCGGAGCCGCGAAGAACCTCGGCTGGTTCTCGTCGCTCGAGCGAGGCCCGCTCTCCAGCACGTTGGAGGCGATCATCGAAGACCCCGAGCGCCGTCGCGCGATGAGCGAGGCCGCTCGAACGTTGATCGACGGTCGAGGCGCCGAACGAACCGCGCGCGCGCTGCTCGCCACCCCAGCCCTTCCCTCGACCTAGGAGAGCTACCCCTTTGCGCGTCGTCCTGTTCGCAAACAACCTGGTCGGATGGAAGGTCGCCGAGGCGATTCGCGCCGCAGGAGACCAGATCGTCGCCGTCGTCGCGCACCCCGAAGGGCGGAGGCGCTTCGGGCGCGAGACGCTCGACGCCGCAGGCGTCACGGAAGAACAAGTGATCGACGGAGCGACGCTCCGCGACCCCGGCGTCGCCGAGCGGATCGCAGAGCTCTCCGCAGACATCGGGGTGTCCGCGTTCTTCGGATACATCCTTCGAAAGCCCGTGATCGACGCGTTCAGCGAGGGGATCGTCAACGTGCACCCCGCGCTCTTGCCGTTCAACCGCGGGAGCTACCCCAACGTGTGGAGCATCGTCGACAAGACCCCAGCCGGCGTCACGGTGCACTACATCGACGAAGGCGTGGACACAGGCGACGTTGTCGCGCAGCGCGAGGTGCCCGTCGAGCCCGTCGACACCGGAGCCACGCTGTACAAGAAGCTCGAAGACGCGTCGATCTCGCTGTTCGCCGAGTGCTGGCCGCTGCTGCGAAGCAAGCGCGCGCCGAGGACCGCCCAGCCCACAGGCGGCACGACGCACAAGCTCAAGGACGTCGCGACGATCGACGAGATCGACCTCGACCGCACATACACAGCGCGCGAGCTGATCGACGTGCTTCGCGCGCGGACCTTCGCGGGCTACAAGGGAGCATACTTCGTCGTCGAAGGACGCCGTGTATACCTGGAGTTGTCGCTGAAGCGCGAAGACGAAGGAGCAACCTGATGAGTGACTTTTTGCAGATTGGTACGCGGCAGATCGGCCCCGGTCGACCCACCTACATCATCGCGGAGCTGTCGGGAAACCACAACCAGAACTACGACGAGGCCGTGCGGCTCGTCCACGCGGCGAAAGACGCTGGCGCCGACGCGATCAAGCTGCAAACGTACACGGCCGACACGCTGACGATCCGCTCGGATCGCGAGTACTTTCGCATCGCGGGCGGCACGCTGTGGGACGGCAAGACGCTGCACGACCTCTACGGTGAGGCGTACACGCCCTGGGAGTGGCAGCCGAAGCTCAAGCGGCTCGCAAACGACCTCGGGATGGACCTGTTCTCGACCCCGTTCGACAACTCCGCGGTGGACTTCCTCGAGGAGATGGGCGTCCCTGCGCACAAGATCGCGTCGTTCGAGCTCGTGGACGTGCCGCTGATCGAGCGCGTCGCCAAGACGGGCAAGCCCATGATCATGTCGACCGGCATGTCGACGCTGAGCGAGATCGAAGACGCCGTAAACGCCGCGCGCAACGCGGGAGCGACGCAGATCGCGCTGCTCAAGTGCACGAGCGCCTATCCCGCGGCGCCCGAGACGATGAACCTCCGGACGATCCCGCACTTGTCGCAGGCGTTCGGGTGTCCCGCCGGACTGTCGGATCACACGATGGGCGTCGCGGTGCCCGTCGCGGCCGTGACGCTCGGCGCGTGCATCGTCGAGAAGCACTTCACTATTTCCCGCGCGGTTCCAGGGCCGGACAGCGCGTTCTCGCTCGAGCCAGCGGAGTTCAAAACGATGGTCGAGTCGATCCGAGCGATCGAAAAGGCGCTCGGGACCGTGCACTACGGAATGACCGACAAAGAAGCCTCGAGCCGCGTGTTTCGGCGCTCGCTCTTCGTCGTCGAAGATCTGCAGGAGGGAGATCTCTTCACCGCCACGAACGTCCGCTCGATCCGGCCCGGCTACGGGATGGCGCCGAAGTTCTACAAACAAGTGCTGGGCATGCGTGCGACGCGCGATCTCACTCGCGGGACGCCGTTGCAAATGACGGATTGCAGGCCAGCGGAGTAAGCAGGGAACCGGATTTGGGCGCGACAGCCCTGGTATTCGTGAGGGAACAACGCGTACGCTCGCTCGCCTCACGGCCAGAGGTCGAGCCCTCATCGTC
>LNEO01000191.1 GCA_001465015.1 Deltaproteobacteria bacterium Ga0077539
TCGCGCGATATGCGCCGCGACCCGCCGAATCTCGAGTGATCCCTTCGAGTTTGCCGTGTATCGACCTCTCGCTCCCTCAAGCATCCGATGATCGTAGCAGCGCAGTAACCTCGAACAAACGTCGGAGCCGCGGTCCGTTTGTCGTGTCGACATCGGCCGCGTCGACGCCCGTCGCGGACGCGTGTATCGACGGTTGCTCCGAGCGCTCAGCCGCCGGCGAGCCACCAGCCCCGCCAATATTTGTGCGATCCCATCGGACTGCGGCACCCTCGTCGCACGATGAGTGAGCCCCTCTCCGCACGCGTGCCCCGTTGTCGCCTCGCCCCATGATCGTCGCGAGACCCAACGCGCTCCGCTCGCTCGCCGCTGTGCTGTTGTGCGTCGCGTCCGCGTGCGCCGCGCGCGCTGTCGTGAGCCCCGGCCCTGTCGTCGCGCGCCGCGTTTCTCCGCGCGTGCTCGCGCCCCCGCCCCGTCCCGCGGTCACGCCTCCTCTCACCCCACCCACTCAGCCCGCCGCGTTCGCAGCGCTGCCGGGGTGGGCCGAGGACACGATCGCCGAGGTGCTCCCTGCCTTTCGTCGCACCTGTGAGCGCATCGCGCGCGCCTCCGACGCTCGCTCGGTCGGCCGCGACGGCGCCGGCGGAAGGATCGCCGACTGGAAGCCCGCCTGCGCAGCGCTCCCTGCGCCGGGCGCCGACCACGCGACGGTGCGCGCCTTCTTCGAGCGCTGGTTCACCCCCGTCGCCGTCACGGGCGAGAGCGGAACCGAAGGGTTGTTCACGGGCTACTACGAGCCGCTCTTGCGCGGATCGCGACGACAGAGCCGTCGCTTTCGCACGCCGCTCTACGAGCGCCCTCGGGACATGGTGTCGGGCCCACGCGGGACCGGTCGCATGGTGCGCGGGCGCTTTCGCCGGTACTTCACGCGAGCCGAGATCGCGCGAGGGGCCCTTCGCCGAAGCGCGCGAGTGATCGTGTGGGTCGACGATCCAGTCGACGCTTTCTTCCTCGAGATCCAGGGCTCTGGGCGCGTCGAGCTCGACGACGGAAGCACGCTGCAGATCAACTACTCCGCGAGCAACGGACACGAGTACGTCGCGATCGGCCGCACGCTCATCGACCGCGGCGCGATGGATCGCAGCCAGGTCTCGCTTCAGTCCATCCGCGCGTGGCTCTCGGCGCACCCGCGCGAGGCGCAGTCGGTGATGAACACCAACCCGTCCTACGTGTTCTTTCGCGAGAGCGAGGGGCAAGGAGCGCACGGCGCCGAAGGGGTGGTGCTCGAGCCCGGCCGGAGCATGGCCGTGGATCTTCGGTTCATTCCGCTGGGCGTTCCGCTGTACCTCGACGTGTCGTCGCTCGAGGGCGTGGGGCCCATTCGTCGGCTCGTCGTCGCGCAGGACACCGGAGGCGCGATTCGCGGCGCCGTTCGCGGGGATCTCTTCTGGGGCCACGGTCAGGACGCCTACGAGCACGCAGGGCGCATGCGACACCGGGGGCGATACTGGATGCTGCTGCCGCGCGCCGTGGCCGCCCGGCGAATCGAGCGCGACGCGGTCGCCGCTGCTGCTCGTGACGCGGGCCTATCCGCTGACGCGGCGAGCGTAGTGGACGCGAGCGTGTCGAGTGACCCGAGCGTGTCGAGTGACGCGAGCGTGTCGGAAGACGCGGGACCCGTCGGCGACAGCAGCGCAGCGAGCGAAGAGCCTCGCGGGTGACACCCTCGCGAACGCCGCGCGGCTGTCTCGAGGCAAACGAAAAGTTGTCTCGCCCGTCGCGATGATCTTCACTTCGCGCATGCCGATCGAAGTCGACGACGATCGCAGCGCGAGCACGCTGCTGTCTGTGTTGGACCTGCAGTCCCTCTCGTTCGAAGGACTGACAAATGACGCGCTCGAACGCGCGAAGCGACAGTCCTCGATGATCGAGCGGCACTCCAACGCGAACAACGTTCCTGCGCTCGCCGCTGCGCTCGACGCGCTCGGAGTAACCTTCGATCAAGCCGCGACCGACGCGGTCCTCGCGTTGGCAGACCGGTACGACCGCGCCGCCTCCGTCGACGATCGCATCTACCTGCAGGCCGCGATCGCCCTCAACCGCGCAGGCCTCCGTCTCTGGAACGACAAGCGCCTCCTCGAAGCGCTCCCGTACTACGATCGCGCCACGCAGCGCCTCGCGGAGCTCAACGGCGCGCTAGCCATCAGCGAGTGGTGCAACGCAACGTCAGCGTGCGCCATTCTCGTCTGCGATCGTTCGATCGACGAGGGCGTCGAACGGCTGCAGCAGATCATGTCCCGAACGTTCGCCAACGACGATCGCACCATTCGGTACTGGGCGCTGTACACCTCGCGACGCGTCGCCTGGAAGCTCTTGTCGAGCGGAGCGAACGAGCGAACCCTCGCGGTGACCCGCAGCGCGCTGGCGCTCTCGTTCGAGCACATGAAGCCAGCGCCCCACTGGTACGAGCACGTGCTCTTCCTCGTCGCTTTCACGATGAGCGCGCTTCGCAACCTCCAGCGGTACGAAGAGTCCCTCGCGACGTGCGACAGAGCGATGGATGTCATCTACAAAGCGACCAACGACGCCTCCCTGCGCGAGGCTTCGTGGGTGCTCACCGAGGCCGCCTTCGTCGCCGCGGACAAGCTGAGCTCTCCCGAGCGGGCGCTGCCGTACATCGCCGCGATGCGGATGCGTACGTCGCACCCCAAAGCGTCGATGATGTTTCACGAGTTCGCCTATGCCTTCTCGATGGAGGCCCGGTCGTACTTGCTCCTCGGGCGCAGCGATGACGCGCTCGCTTCCTGCGAGGAGGCCATCTCGTACGCGGTGCGGTGCAACCCCGCCACGGACGGACACGGGGCGCACGCCTCTGCCCTCGTGATCCGCGGCGAGCTGCTCGCAGCGCGAGGACAAAGCGAGCGAGCCAACGACTGCTGGCGCGAGTGCATCTCGCTCTTCGAAGGCACCGAGAGCGCAGACGTCCGCGAGGAGGTCTCCCGCGCTCGCTCGCTCCTCGGAAAATGAGCGAGGATTCTTCTTTGCCTCGATCGCCGATCGCCGTCGCCCCGCTGCCGCCGCTCAGCTATGCCCGCTTCGCGCGTTGCCGCTGACACTCGTACAGCGCGATCGCCGTCGCCGTCGCGACGTTGAGCGAGTCGAGCGGCGGCGCCATCGGAATCTTCGCGAGCTGCGTGCAGCGCTCGCGCACGAGCCTCCGCAGCCCCTCGCCCTCGGAGCCCATCACGAACGCGACGTTGCCCGTGAGGTCCACTTCTTCCAGTGATTTCTCAGCGCTCGCGTCGAGCCCCACCACGTTGAAGCCGTCGTCTTTGCCGAGGGCGTCCAGCGTTCGCGCGAGGTTGGTCACCTTCGCCACGCGCACCAGCTCGGTCGCCGCCATGCTCACGCGCACGACGATGCCGTTGATCGGCGCGGACCGATCCTTGGTGACGATGACGCCGTCCACGCCGAACACCGCCGCCGTTCGCAGGATCGACCCGGTGTTGTTGAGGTCCGTCACCTCGTCGAGGCACACCAGCGTCGCCGGGCTCTTGGTCTTTGCCAGGACGTCCGCCTCGAGGTCGCTGTACCCGAAGCTCCCCGAGATCATCAGCACTCCCTCGTGCGCTCCTCCCCGAGAGATCGCGTCGAGCTCGGCCCTTGGCCGCTCGTACACAGGCAGCCGCCCGAACTTCGTCGGCGACAGCATCCCGCGCAGCTCTTTGTCCGGCGACGCCGAGTCGAGCAGCAACACGTCCGGAACGACGCCGCTCTCGAGCGCCTTGCGAACTTGATTCTTGCCCCACAAAATTCTCTTCACTTCGCGTCGCCCTTCGTGTCCTCGCTCGGGTCCGGCGGAATCGTCGGCGTCGGATCCGCGGGGGCGAGGATCGTCCCCACGCGAATCGGATGCCCCGCGAGAAAGTCCCTCACCCGAAGGCGCTTCTTGCCCTCGAGCTGCAGCTCGGTGAGCCCGAGCGCTCCCTCGCCGGTCGCGACCCACAGCACGTCTTTGTCCACGCGGACCACTTCGCCTGGCGCGCCCGCGAGCAACGCAGGCGCGTCGCGAAGCGTGCTCTTGTGCACGAGCAGCCGCCGCGTCCCGAGCCGCGTCGAGGTCCCTGGCCACGGATCGAGCCCGCGCACCTTCGCGTGCAGCTTCTTCGCGCTCTCGCGAAAGTCCAGGGCCTCCATCTCTTTGGTGAGGATCGGCGCCGTCGTCGCCAGGGCGTTGTCCTGCGGCACCGCCGCGAGCTCGCCGCGCAAATACCGAGGTAGATCTTCGCGCACGATCGTCGCGCCCAGCGCGCTCAACCGAATCGCGAGCGCCTCGGAGGTCTCGTCTTCGCCGATCTCGGTCGCCCGCGTCGAGAGCATCGCGCCGGTGTCCATCCCCTCGTCCATCTGCATGAGCGTCACGCCCGTCTCGCGCTCCATCGCGAGGATCGACCATTGAATCGGCGCGGCCCCGCGAAACTTCGGCAAGAGCGACCCGTGCACGTTGATGCAGCCCCGACGGGGCGCCTGCAAAACGCCGAGCGGCAAGATCCTGCCGTACGCTACGACCAGCGCCACCTCGACGTCGCGCTCGCGAAGCCACTGCTCGAGCGCCCCGTCCCGCACTTTCACCGGCTGGTACACAGGGATTTCGAGCTCTGTCGCGCGCACCTTCACCGCCGGTGGCGTCATCACGTTGCCGCGTCCTGCGGGCTTGTCCGGCTGCGCGACCACGCCGACGACGTCGGCGATCTCGGTGAGGGCGTCGAGAGAGGGGACGGCGAACCGTGGAGTTCCGAAGAAGACTGCTCTTGGGCGCATAGGAGAGCGACGCGCAGTGTGCCAGCGCAGCTTCGCGGTTGTCTGGCCAAATGCGCCCAGCACTCGAACGGGGACGGTCCTCAATAACTCAACTATTTCTACAAATAGTTGAGTTATTGAGGACCGTCCCCGTCGCTTACTTCTTCGCCGTTCGCTTCGCGCGCGCTGGTTTGCTCGCGACCGGCGCCACGGGCTCGGGCTCGGTCCCCGTCGGCTCGCTCACCAGATCGGGCTCGATCGCGGTCCCTTCGGCCTCGCCAAGCAACATGCGCACGTCGTCCTCGCTCAGCCCCGAGAGCGCGCCGCTCTGCTCGCGCACCACCGCGTCGGCGAGCTCTTTCTTGTGCGCCTTCAAGCGCTGGATCTTCTCTTCGACCGACCCCTCGCTCACCAGCCGGTAGACCGTCACCTTGCGGGTCTGCCCCATGCGATGGGCGCGGTCGGTGGCCTGCTCTTCGACGGCGGGGTTCCACCACGGGTCGAGGTGAATCACCGTGTCGGCCGCGGTGAGGTTGAGCCCGGTCCCGCCCGCCTTGAGCGAGATGAGAAACAACGGCGCGTCCCCCTCTTGAAAGTCTCGCACGCGCGCGTCGCGATTCGTCGTCGCGCCGTCGAGGTACACATAGCGAACGCCCTCGCGGTCCAGCGACTCGCGCCACAAGCTCAACAGCGACACAAACTGCGAAAACACCAGCGCGCGCCGCCCCTCGCGCACGAGGTCGCGCACGAGCTCCATGAAGGCCTCGCGCTTGCCGCTCGCGTCGGTGTGCGCCAGGTCCACCAGCATCGGGTCGCACGCCACCTGCCTCAGCCGCAACAGCGCCGTCAGCACGTTGAGCGCGCTCGCCCCCATGCCCTTGGCCCGCACGTCCCGCTCGACGTCCTCGCGCAGCACCGCCGCCATCCCGTCGTACAAGCTCCGCTGCTTCGCGGTCATCGGAACGACCCGCGTGATCTCTTCTTTCTCAGGCAGCTCGCGGAGCACCTCGCGCTTGGTGCGACGAAGTACAAACGGTCGCGTGATCGTCCGCAGCCTCGCGGCGGACACGTCGTCGCGGCTCGCGATCGGCCGCGCGTAGCGCGCGTCGAAATCCCTCGCCGTGCCCAGCATCGACGGGTTGACCAGGTCCAAGATCGCCCAGAGCTCGCCCAGGTGGTTCTCGACCGGCGTTCCGGTGAGCGCGATGCGCGTGCCCGCGCGAAGCGAGCGCGCGCTCTCGGCGGTGACGCTCGCGGCGTTCTTGAGAAACTGCGCCTCGTCGAAGATCACCGCGCGAAAGTCCACCGCGCCGAGCGCCGCCGCGTCGGTTCGCAGCAGCGCGTAGCTCGTCACGAGCACGTCCCACTCCGACGCTCTCGCCAGCAAATCTCCTCGCTGCGCGCCGTGCATCACCGCCGCGCGAAGGCCCGGCGCGAAGCGCTCGCACTCGCGCACCCAATTGCCCAGCACCGACGAGGGCGCCACCACCAGCGTCGGCTTCGCGCCCTCGCGCGCCTTGCGCTCGCTGAGGTACGCGAGGGTCGTCACGGTCTTTCCCAGACCCATGTCGTCGGCGAGCACTCCGCCGACTCCGAGCTCATCGAGAAACTGCAGCCACGCGAGGCCCGCTTCTTGGTACGGCCGCAGCGTGCACTCGAGCCCCGGCGCGACGCGTGGCGACGGAGAGACCGACACCGCGCGCAGCCGCTCGCGCACGCGCGAGGCCGCTTCGTCGAGCGTCACGTCCGCGCCGTCCGCGAGTCGATCGACGCGGCCCAGCGAGAAGCGAGAGAGCTTCGTCGGCCCCGAAGGCCCCAGCAGCTCCAACAACTCGACGCCGCTGTCCCGCACCGCGTCGGTGATCTCCGCGAGCGTCCCGTCGTCGAGCGCGATCCATCGCCGCCGCGCGCCGAGCGCCGCCCGGACCATCGCGCGGTCGATCGAAACATCGTCCGCCGTGAAGCGCGCGTCGAGCTCGAACCAGTCTTGCTTGAACGACACCTTCGCCCTGGACTTGACGGACCGTCGCACCAGCGCGCCCTCGAGCCCCTCGGCGATGCTCACGCGGATCTGCGGCTCTCCCCCCGCGCGCAGCGCTGGGATCTGCTCGCACCACACGCGCGCCGCCTCGTCGTCGACCGCCGTGAAGCACTGCCCTTCGACGCTCCATCGCAGCGCTCCCTCGCGAACGCGATCGAACGCCGCTCGCTCGACGTCCAGGTCGCGCACGCTGTCGGGCGTGGCCGGCTCTTCGGCGCCGATCGCAAACTCGCCCGCGCTGTACCTGCCGTGCAACGTCGCGCGAACGTCGAGCGGCGTCCCCTCGATGCGCAGCGTGAGCTCAGGGCGCTCTGCGCCCGCGAGGCCGAGCTCCTTGCGCGAGGGTGGCGCCAACCCTACGTCGCGCCCGAAGCGACGGAGCCGCGCGTAGAAGCGCTCGAGCCTCTCGGGCGCCGACGGGATCTCCAACGGCGCCAGCCGCTGCTTGCGCAGGACGAGCCCCGCGTCGACGCCCGGCGCGCGATAGATGCGCCTGCGCCCCACGTCCACCATCACCGCGTTGGGCCCGGGAAAGAACCACTGGCTCCTCGGCGACCCAGCCAACGGCGTTCCGTCTTCGCATCGCCAGGCGAGCGTGACCCCGCGCACCGCGCGCGACGGTCGCACGCGGTTGCTCGCGTCGAACTCGATCGTCGAGGTCTTCACGCTCTCGTCGATGGTGAGAGAAAGCTGCGCCGCGCGCGCGTCGTACGAGAGCGGATGACCGCCCTTGGTGAGCTCCACCGAGTGCTCGCGCAGCGCGTGCAACACGATCGCGCCGGTCGCCCCCGTGAACGCGAGCGACTTGCGCGATCCCTTGTGCGGATCAGCGAGCGCCACCAGCCCTTCGAAGGGCTCGCGCAGCCGCAGCGACGCGAGCTCTTTCGGGTCGATACGCAGCTTTTCTCCCTGTTTTCTCAGGGACAACAAGAGAATGTGCTCTCCGTCGGCGTAGGCCTCGCTGAAGTCCACCGAGGCGATGATCGACGCGTCGACGAACGTCTTTCCTCCGCTGAACCAGCGGGCGAGCTCGGCCTCTTCGTCGAGCTCGTCGATGACCGCCCGGCGCGTGTTGGTCGCGTCCGTGTTGAGCGCCTGCAGCTCGATCGCCTCGTGATCGACCACGCACTTGCGCATGCTGCGGCAAAACGCGAGGTCGAACACGAGCGTCGCCATGTGCTCGCACGGCGAGTATCGGCTCGGCGGGCACGAGCAGCCCCAGGTGATCCCCTCCGCAGTCATCCTGAACACGGCCTTGGCCGAGCTCACGTCGCGCGCCGACCGAACCCGCGCCGACACGCTCAGCGTCGCCCCGTCGGTGCTCTCGGGAAGCTCCGCGTAGAGCGCTCGACTCGCCCGCACGATGTTGAGCGCCCACGCCCCGAGCCGCCGAGCGCTGCTCGTTGAAAACTCGCCGCGCAGCGTGTCGAGCAGCGCGCTCGTCCGAGATCGAGTGTCATCCGTCATCGCAGTGTGTCGAGCGCGGCGCGAGCGTCACGCTCATCGACTGTACCGGAGCACGCCGTCGTCGATCGAACCGTACCGCAAGAGCAAGAGGTCCTTCACGTAGTTCTGGTGCAGGCGCCAGGGGGCCTTCGAGCCTTGCTTCGGCAGCTGATCGATCGCGCGCTGAAAATACCCCGACTGCATGTCCACGAACGGCCGCTTGCTCACCGTCGGATCGTCGAGCGTCGGCGTGATCACCGGCGTCCCGCGCTTGTCCGCCTCGCGCATCGCGCGAATCACGAACTCTGCCACCAGGTCCGCCTTCAGCGTCCACGACGCGTTGGTGTACCCGAACGTCGACACGTAGTTGGGCACCCCCGAGAACATGCACCCCTTGTAGTTCACCAGGTCCGACGGGACGATGGGCTTGCCGTCCACCGACGCCTCGACGCCCCCCGCGAATTTCAACACCAGCCCCGTCGCGGTCACGATGATGTCCGCGTCGAGGTGACGCCCCGAGGTGAGCCGAATCCCCGTCTCGGTGAAGGTCTCGATCGTGTCGGTCACGACCTCGACGCGCCCCTCTTTGATCGCGCGAAAGAAGTCCGCGTCCGGCACGAGGCACAGCCGCTCGTCCCACGGATTGTACTTCGGCGTAAACGCGCTCAGGTCCGCGTCGGGCCCGAGCTCGGCGCGGATCTGATCGAGCAGCCAGCGTTTGACGCCGTCGGGTCGCTTCTTCGACAGCTGGTACTGCAGCATCGAGAGAAAGACGTTCTTCCAGCGCGTGACGTCGTAGGCGAGCTTCTCGGGCAGCGCGCCGCGGAGCGTCTCGGCCACGACGTCCACCGACGGTCGATTGATCATCCACGTGGGAGAGCGCTGCAACATGATTACGTGTGCCGATTTTTCGGCCATCGCCGGCACGAGCGTCACCGCCGTCGCTCCGCTGCCGATCACGACCACGCGCTTGCCCGCATAGTCGAGGTCCTTCGGCCACTTCTGCGGGTGAACCACCACGCCCCCGAAGCGCTCGCGCCCCGGAAAGCTCGGCTCGTAGCCCTTCTCGTAGTCGTAATAGCCCGTGTTTCCCCAGAGAAACGTCGCGGTCAGCTCGAACACTTCGCCCGTGTCCCCTCGCTCGACCTCGAGCGTCCATCGCGCCTCTCGGCTCGACCACGACGCGCGACGGACCTTGTGACGGAGCCGGATCTTGCCGCGAAGCCCGTGCTCGTCCGCGGTCTCGTTGAGGTACGCGAGGATCGACGGCCCGTCGGCGATCGCCTTGCGCTGCTTCCACGGCTTGAAGCTGTAGCCCAGCGTAAACATGTCCGAGTCCGATCGGATGCCCGGATAGCGAAAGAGATCCCACGTCCCGCCGATCGCCTCGCGCGCCTCGAGGATCGTAAACGTCTTGTTGGGCAACGACCGTTGCAGGTGCACCGCCGCGCCGATGCCCGAGAGACCCGCCCCTACGATCACAACGTCGAAGTGCTCTTTCATCGTCTGCTGCCGGTGACCTAACCCCGCGAAGCACGAACCCGCAAGCGGCTCAGGCGTGCGTGATCGCGACGCCCGGTTGGAAGAAGACACGCCCCGAGCCCACTCCTGGGAAATATCCCCAGAAAATCTGCGCGTGTCGCCAACCGTAGGCGGCGCCATGTTGAAGCGCTCCGCAATTGCTCCATTGTCAGACCTCCCCGCGTGAGCGCCGCGCGCGATCCGCTCAAGACGCCTCGACGCGCACTCGGTCGTTTTCGACGGCGCGCTCGTACTGATCTTCGTCGAGCTTTCCCTCCGCTGCGGACTCGAGCGCGACGCGCACGCGCTCGTCCGCGAGGGCTGCGGTCACGACGCGCACGCGCTCTCGGTGGCGCTCGTCCGTGCCGAGCGCGAGCGCCGCTGCGACGCGGTGCTCGACCGGCGCGCTCGCGTCGGACAGCACACGCACGAGGACGTCGGGGTCGAGCCCGACCTCGCGGTAGCCACCCTTGCGTCCGAGGAGCCTCGCGAGCCCTTCGCGCCACTCGACGATCGAGCGCCCCTCGCGCGCAAGCTGCGCGCCGGCGTGCCTTCCCCCGCCCTTCGCGAAGAGCGCTCGGGCCTCTTCGATGCGCTGAACGAGCACCGGGAGGTCCGTTCCGTAGTCGCCGTCGGCCCACACGCGCGCGGTCCGTTTGTCGACGAGGTCGAGCACGAGGTGCTGGTTTTCAACGGACACGCGCGCGATCGTCGAATAAGGAAAAAACTTCGTAAGCAGCCCGTCGCGCGTCGTGAGCCCGTCGGCGCCGACGACGACGGCCGAGCCCATCCAACGCAAGCTCGCGAACAAGGCCACCATGAGCCCTGCGACGAACCCTGCGATCCCGGATCTCACGCTGTTTTCGACCTCGAGGGTCAGCCGAGCCGCGATGGTGATGATCGTCGGCGAGACCACCATCCAGAACATGATCTGGTTGAACACGCGGTGAAATCGCGCTCGAAAGAGCTTGTTGCCCGCGCCCAATCCGAGCGTATCGAGCCACGCTGCGCTCTCGGCCTTGGGCAGCTGCAAGAGATAGCGAACTCCGCTGCGCGTCTCGATGGCCACGCCGTCCGGCGTCGAGTAGCCGCTGCTGATGTCCTCGCGCGCGATCCTGGTGCGAGCCTCGTCTCCGAGGTTCAACGATCCGTCGCGCTCGACGCTCGCGCCGACCCCGAAGGCGTGTCCCTTGTTCTCGTTCAGCCCGAAGACGAGAGAAAGAAGCGGAACGATAAACACCGCGAACGACAGCAGGCCAATCGCGCGCTCGGGCACCATGCCCTGCAGCGCCGCGCTCAGCGCGATCGCCGCAGGGCACGCGGCGACGAAGCTCGAAGCCGCGAACAAGTAGGCGAGCTTCGCGACTCGCGTGCGGGCGCGCCGCACGGCGTTCGCGCTCTTCAACAGCGTGCCGTCGGTCGCTTCGGCGCTCGCCACGGACGGCATCGTACTACAGACGCGCGGCTCGCGACCGCTATCGCGCCGCGTGCTCTGCGAGGATCTGCGCCACGCAGCAAGTGAGCTTCTTCGCCGTCGGGATGTGCAGAAACTCGTTGGGTCCGTGGGCGTTCGATCCTGGTCCGAGGACACCAGTAATCAAGAACTGCGCGTCGGGAAACTTCTCGCCGAGCATCCCCATGAAGGGGATCGTCCCTCCTTCGCCCATCGCCATCGCCGGGCGACCGAAGAACGTCGACGACGCGCGGTCGAGCGCGGCGCCCAGCCAATCCGCGAGCGGCGGGGCATCCCATCCTGGCGAAGCCTTCTCGGGCTGAAACGACACGAGCGCGCCGTACGGCGGGTCTGCCTCGAGCACGCGCTTGACCGCGATCGCCGCGAGGTCGGGGTCGACCCTCGGCGGAATGCGGATCGAGAGCTTCACCGTCGTGTACGGCCTGAGCACGTTGCCCGCGTTGCTCGTGGGCGGAATCCCGTCTACGCCCGTCACCGAGAGCGTGGGCCGCCACGTCCTGGCCAGGATCATCTCGTGCACTTCGGTCGGCGCGGGCATCACGCCGCTGACGAAGGGAAACTTCGAAAACACCTCGAACCCCAGCGCCCTGGCCGTCGATCGCGCTTGCTGCACGCGCCCCTCGGGGATGTCCGTGTGCAGCTCGTCCACCGTGATCCAGCCGGTGTCTTGATCCTCGATGCGGCTCAAGAGCATCCGCAGCACCCTGAAGCTCGACGGAACGATCCCGCTCGCGTCCCCCGAGTGCACGCCCTCGCGAAGGATCTTCACCGTCAGGTCTCCTGCGACCAGACCGCGCAGGGACGTCGTCATCCAGAGCTGGTCGTAGTTCGCGCAGCCCGAGTCGAGGCACACCACGAGCGAGGGCGTCCCGATCCGCGGCGCGAGGTGATCGATGTACGCGGGCAGATCGAAGCTCCCGCTCTCTTCGCAGCACTCGATGAGCACCACGCATCGCGCGCGCCTCTGCGCTTGCTCTGCGAGAAATCGCAGGGCCGCGAGCGACGCAAACGCGGCGTACCCGTCGTCCGCGCCGCCGCGTCCGTAGAGCTTGTCGCCCTCGAGCACGGGCTTCCACGGGTCGAGGTCCTCGCGCCAGCCGGTCATCTCTGGCTGCTTGTCGAGGTGCCCGTACAAGAGCACGGTGTCGTCGGTGTCGCCGGGGCACTCCATGAAGATCACCGGCGTGCGCGGCGATCCGTCGGGGTGCTTGAGCCTGACGACCTCGACGGTGAGCCCTGGAATCCTGGCGGCTTGATTCTTACACCACTTTTCAACGAGCTCGACCGCGCGCTCCATGTGCCCCGCGCTGGCCCACTCCTTGTCGAAGAAGGGCGACTTGTTGGGGATGCGGATGTACTCGGTGAGCGTGGGGATGATCTCTTCTTCCCACACGCGCTCGGAGAACACCCGCGCGTCTTCTGCAGAGAACTTCGACAACATTGGCAGCGAAAGGATGCCCACCAAGGCCGATCGCTTTCAATGCGCAGCTCACGCCGGCGGCGGTTCTTCTCCGATCACGACGTTGTCGATGAGCCGGGTCTTGCCGATCCGAAGGGCGACCGCGACGAGCGCCTGGTCACCCGCGGCGTACGGCTCGAGCGACAACGGGTGTCGCACCTCGACGTAGTCGATCGAGTCGGCCACGGCGCGGAGCTCTGCTTCGACCATCGCCCGCAGCGCGAGCGCGTCTCTTTCTCCGTCGTTCCACCGGCGAGCGGCCGCGCCGAGGGCCTTGGGAATGGCGCCGGCCTTCGCCCGCTCTTCGTTGGACAGGTATCGATTGCGCGACGACATCGCGAGCCCGTCCTTCTCGCGCACCGTGCGGACGCCGACGACCTCGACGGGGAGCATCAGGTCTTCAGCGAGCCGACTCAGGACGCGCCACTGCTGGTAGTCCTTGCGACCGAACACGGCGACCGAGCGACCCACCAACGCGAAGAGCTTGGTCACGATGGTGGCGACGCCCTCGAAGTGCCCTGGGCGAAAGGGCCCACACAGCGGCGTGCTCAACGCGTGCACGTGGACGCGGGTCTTTTCTCCCTCGGGGTACATGGCCGCCGCGTCGGGCGCGAAGACGACGTCGACCCCAGCGCTCGCGCAGCGCTCGACGTCGCCCTCGAGCTCGCGCGGATACTTGCTGAAGTCTTCGTTGGGCCCGAACTGCGTCGGGTTGACGAAGATCGAGACCGCGACGAGGCCGCCTTCGCCGACGCGCGCGCGCGCTTCGCGAGCGAGCGTGAGGTGCCCGTCGTGCAGCGCGCCCATGGTCGGAACGAAGCCGACCCTCCGACCCGCGGCGCGCGCGTCTTCCATCGCGCGCTGAAATACTGCGGGTTCGCGAAGGACCGTGGGCTCAGTGCGTCGGTCCATACGCGTGCGCTTCGGTCACGGGGATGGACGCGTCGGCCTCGGCGGCCGCTGCTGGAGCCGACGGAGCGTTGGCTCCCGTGCTCGTCGTCGCGCTCGCAGCGCCCGCCTTCTGCAGCCCGAACGTGTGCTCTGGCGCCGGAAAAGCTCCGCTCCGCACCTCGCTCACGTACGCCTTGGTGGCCTCGACGCCGCGCGCGAAGAGCTCGTCGTATCGCTTGACGAACTTGGGCTTGAGGGTGTCCGTGAGCCCCAACAAGTCGTAGGACACGAGCACCTGCCCGTCGCACTCGACGCCGGCGCCGATCCCGATCGTCGGAACGTCGATGGACCGAGTGATCCTCGCTCCGAGCTCCGCAGGAACGCCCTCGACCACCACCATGAACGCCCCAGCTTGCGACACCGCGATGGCGTCCTCGAGGATCGAGTCGGCGTCGTCTCCGTTGCGGCCCTGCACCTTGAATCCGCCCATCGCATGCACGCGCTGCGGCATCAGCCCGACGTGGCCGACGACGGGGATCCCCATGCGAACCATGCGGTAGATCGTCTCGGCGATCTCGCGGCCTCCCTCGAGCTTGACCGACTCGACGCCGCCTTCTTTCACGAGCCTGCCCGCCGCCTGCAGCGCCGCGTCGAGCGAGGTCTGGTAGCTCAAGAACGGCATGTCCCCGATGATGTGAGCGCGTCGCGTCCCGCGGACGACGGCGCGCGCGTGGTAGATGATCTCTTCGAGCGTGACCGGGAGCGTCGATCCCTGGCCCTGGATCACCATCCCCAACGAGTCTCCGACGAGCATCGCGTCGACTTGGGCCTGGTCCATCATCCGCGCGAAGGTCGCGTCGTATGCGGTGACCATGGCGATGCGTTCTCCGCGCGCACGAGTCGCCTTCCGAGCCCGCAACGCGGGCACGGTGATCTTCTCTGAGGTCATGACCTGAATGAATCGCAGTCCGTGGTCACGGCCCGCTCGATTGCGGGTCCACGCCACGCAAAGAGAATAGCACCGGCGGCCCCGCACGAAAGGGGCTGGAGCGATTGCCGTCAGACATGGCGACGCCGCGACGCCGCGTATCTCTGGCAATTCGCGGTCGGATCGCGGTCGACTCCCGCTCCGCCTACGGCGCGATCCCGTCGGCCATCGCGACGAACGCGCTCTTCAGCGCCTCGAGCTGCGCGTTGGCGCGGGCGCGCGCGGCGCTGACGGGCTCGCCTCGGGCGACCGGCTCGCGCACGTCGAAGTAGTACTTGATCTTCGGCTCTGTCCCGCTCGGGCGCAGCGTGACGCGAGAGCCTCCAACGAGGGCGTAGGCGATCACGTTGGATGCCGGCAACGAGAGCTTCTCGACCGCGCCGTCGGCTCGCGTGCGTTGGCCGACTTGAATATCAGTGACAGATTCAACTGCGAGCGGGCCGATCGCCTTCGGCGGGCTCTTGCGAAAGCCGTCCATGATCGCGCGGATCTGCGAGGCGCCCTCGAGCCCCTTGATCGTGACGTTGTGCTGCCCAGAGACGAAGACGCCGGTGCGGCGGTAGACCTCGTCGAGCTGCGCGAACAGCGATCGGCCGTGTTTCGCGCGGTAGAACGCCGCGAGCTCAGCGAAGACCGCCGCGGATCCGACGCCGTCTTTGTCGCGCACGACCTCGCCGACGGTGTAGCCGAGCGCCTCTTCGTAGCCGAAGACGAAGCGCTCGCCCGAGGTGGCCGCGAGGTCGAGCGCTCGGTTGGCGATCCACTTGAAGCCCGTGAGCACCTCGTCGTAGCGAACGCCGAGCGATCGGCACAGCTCGCCGAGCAGCGGCGAAGAGACGATGGTGGTGATGGCCGTGAGCGCGCCGGGCTCGACCCTGGGGTCTGCGGTGTCGACGAGCAGGTAGTGCGCGAAGAGAGCGCCGACCTCGTTGCCCGTGAGCTGGCGCCACTTGCCTTCGTACTTCTCTGCGGCTGCGAGCCGATCGGCGTCAGGGTCGTTGGCGAGGACGATGTCGGCCGAGACGCGATCGGCGAGGGCGTACACGAGGTCGAGCGCGCCCTTCTCTTCGGGGTTGGGAAAATTCACCGTTGGAAACGCGCCGTCCGGCTCGCGCTGCTCGTCCACGACGTGCACCGCGTCGAAGCCAAACCGCGCGAGCGTCGCCTTGGCGCGCTCGTAGCCGACGCCGTGCAGCGGCGTGTAGGCGATGACCAGATCGCGCCCCACGCCAGCGTTGCGCTGAAGCGCGGCGACCGCGTCGAGGTAGCGCGCGTCGATCTCGGGCGCGACGTCGACGACGAGCCCCTTGGCGCGGGACTCTTTCAGGATCGGCCTCGCCACGGTGGTGAGCGGACCGATGGCGTCGATCTCCGCGGCGATCCCCACGTCGTGCGGCGGAATGATCTGCGCGCCGTTCTCCCAGTACACTTTGTAGCCGTTGTACTCGGGCGGGTTGTGGCTCGCGGTGACCATCACGCCCGCGGCGGCGCCGAGCGCGGTGACCGCGAACGCGACGAGCGGCGTCGGCGCGACGCCCGCGAACAAGTGCGCTCTCACGCCGAGCCCTGCGCACACGGACGCGACGTCCTCCGCGAACTCGCGGGACATCTTGCGGCCGTCGTAGCCGACGACGATCCCGCGCGTCTGCGCGTCGAGCCCGTGCGCGAGAAGGTATTTGCACAGCCCTGCGGTGGTGCGCAGCACGACCGCGCGGTTCATTCGATTGGGGCCCGCGCCGAGGACGCCGCGAAGCCCCGCGGTGCCGAACTCGAGCTTCGCGAGGAAGCGATCTTCGATCGCCTGTTGATCGTTGTTCTCCAAGAGCGCTTGGAGCTCAGCGCGCGTCACCTCGTCGGGGTCCTCTCGGAGCCAGGCCTGCGCCCGCGCGACGACCGAATCGTTCGCCTCTGTCGACATCGGACGCGGACTGTACCCACTTTCGCCCGCGAATCGAAGCCTTCGTTGCGGGGGTGGTCCGGCGGACGCGCGGCTCAGCGCGGCTCGTCGTCGCTCAGCGCCACCACGGACTGCGGCCGCGCGAGAGCGACAAGCGCCCTGCGCCAGTGAGCGCGACGGTGACGGCGCCCACGAAGTAGAGCGCCTGAAGCTCGATCTTCCATCCGCCCGTCGTGCTCAAGCGCCCGACGTCTCCTGCGTGCACGAGGAAGGTCGCGACGATCATGTTGAACGCGAAGACGATGGCCGCGGGCCTCGTGAACACGCCGACGATCATGAGCAGAGGCGCGATCACCTCGCCGACGAACACGCCGACCGCGATCGAAGGAGGCAAGCCCTTGCGCGAGAGCATCGTCGCGATGCCGCTCGTTCCGTGTTGGAGCTTCGCGACGCCGTGCAAGAGCATGAGCGCGGCGAGCGAGCAGCGAAGGACCAACGCGCCGATCGCCGAGAGCATCGCTTCGCGCGCCGCCTCGCGTGCTCGAGCACCGTCTTCCGACGCTGATGAAGCTGATGAAGCTGATGAGGTTGCCGAACCTGTCGAAGCCGTCGAACCTGTCGAGTCCTTCGAAGGAGCATCCTGCTCTGAGTTGACGCCGGACCCGGACATGATTGCCCGTGGGAGATAGCGCGGATGTGGGTTTCGAGTGCTGGGAGAAATATCTCCCAGGGAGAACGGAGCGAACTGGGAGGCAATCCTCCCCTGAGAAACCAGCTAAATTATTGAATTTGCAGGGATTAATGGAATTTCGTCCACTCGCTGGCAGTGACCATGCTCGTTGGCCCCGTCCTTGCGTTGTCTTCGGTCCGTGATGGCACCGGTGCCCAACAACCCCCAGCAAACAAACCCTGATGTGGGCATGTGCGCGCCGGTGTCATGCAAAGAAACCCAGCAATTTCACGGGAAAGTCACTTGCTCTGCCGCAATTGCCCCGCGTAGCATCGAGGCCGTGATGTTCCGTCGCCTTGTGAACTGGCTCCGAGACACGTCGAGTGGCCCATCGAATACGGTGGGTGAGCTGCTTCACAACGAAGAAGGCGCAATCTTCGTCGAGTACCTGACGCTCACCCTGATGGTGTCCGTCACGTGCGCGATGGCAACGCTCACTCTCGGTGAGCAGCTGCTGAGGCTCTACCGGTTTCAGCAGATCATCGTGACGGTTCCGATTCCCTGAGTTTCTCAAACAACGATCGATCGGCGCATCCTCGCCGACCATCTTTTCAACGCAACAGCGAAGTGGAGTGCACCATGGCGAAGATCAACGTGAAGTCGAACAACCAGACCTCGATCGTTCGTGACGAAGACGGCCTCTCGACCGTCGAGTACGTGATCATCCTCTTCCTCATCGCGATCATCGGCATCGCGGCCTGGAAGAAGTTCGGCAACTCGGTCAGCAGCAAGGTCGAGGGCGCCTCGGGCGACGTCGCTGGTCTGTGATACCCGCGGGTACTGGGCGCAGGCCCTGTTGATTCGACGATCGTAGCCTCTGTCCGAGGCATCGTTGAATTGTCCCCGCACAACGCCCTGTCAGCCGCTCGTCGAAGAGCGTCGGGCAGTGCGCTGTGCGGCGATAGTTATTTATCGTCGGAGCGCCTCAATGAGAGAGCACATCCCGCTGATTACTGTCTGGACGTGCGTGGCGATCACCGCCATCGCAGCGGTTACTGACTTCCGATCAGCGCGGATTCCGAACTGGCTGACGATGCCCGCGATCATCGCTGGGCCGTTCATCTGGTGGTGGGTGGGAGGGGCCCGCGCGCTCAACACAGAGCCGCTGATGGCCTCAGCCGTGGGCTCGATTCTGTCCGCCATCATCTGCGGCGGGGTCTTGTACTTCGGCCTCTACCGCACGCGGATCAACAACGACCACGCGGTGGGCGCGGGCGACATCAAGCTCTTCGCCGCGCTCGGATCGCTCGGGCTCATTCGCTTTGGAATCGAGTCCATGTTCTACGCGGTGTGCGTCGGGGTGATCTTCACCGTGATGCGCCTCGCCTGGCGCGGAGTGCTGCTCTCCACGCTCGCCAACGCAGGATTCATCCTGATCAACCCGGTGCTGCCGAAGAAGCTGCGCCGCGAGATCAACAAAGAAAACCTCACGAAGATCCGCTTCGGCGTGTCGATCTTCATCGGGACGTTGTTTTCGACGCTCTCGACGCCGGGCCATCGCCCATTTTGATCGTCTCGCTTCTTGGTCCGCTCGGAGAAAAGACCAATGGCTGCCATTCCCAAAGACGCGCGCTGCGAAGAAGACATCTCCCCGCTGCTGCGCAACGAGACCGGCGCGGCGTACACCGAGATGCTCGTGTGCTTCATGCCGATGTTCACGCTCATCACGTGCCTGATTCAGATGGCGCTGATGAACGTGGCGCACTTGATCGTCGCGCACTCCGCGGTCCTCGCGGCGCGCGCGGCGGTCGTCGTGCTGCCGGACACCGCGACCTGTTACAGCGACAACCCGCCTAATCAGCTGGCCACCGGTGCGACGGGCAACGAGAACATCGTGCAGACGCTCATCGGCGGGCTCGGAAGCGCGACGCCCGTGCCGACGGACTTCGGCGGGCTCGATCGGTTGATCCCCTCTGGATCGCGCAGCGGCAGCGGCAACGACCCGCAGAGCGTGTTCTTCCAGACCAACGCGCGTTACGGCCAGATTCACTCTGCGGCGAGCATGCCGCTCATGGGTCTTTCTCCGACGCCCCTCATGATGCGCAGCAGGGACTCGAACATCGCCCGCTCGCTCGGCGCCGGCAGCGCCACCGCGCTCCTCGCGCGCATGGCGACGTCGCTGATCTACAACCGCGCCGCGCTCGCCGTGACCTTCCTCAAGGACGGCCAGTACGCCAACAGCTTCGGTGACAATGACATGGTGACCGTTCGCGTGACGTACGCGTTCACCTGCGGCGTTCCCCTCGCGCGCAACATCATGTGCAAGGACGCCCTCGGCATGCGCTACCCCAGCGCTGCGGCGATCCGCGACCGCGTCCGCGACGCGATCCGCACGCCCTCGCCGGGCAGCATCGTCGGCGCCATCGGCGCCATCCGCGACGCCGAGCGCGACGTCTCCGAGACCGATCCCGGCGCGGCCGAGCTCCGCACCGCGCCCAACTCCGCGGGCTTGCTGCTCGGGCTCATCACTGGCCAGCGCTTCGCGGTGATTCGCGCTCAAGCGCAGCTGCCCAACCAGGGCGCCCCCTATACTCCGCGCGCTTATTGCGGACACCGCGAGACCGAAAGCTTCCAGGAGGAGTGCCGATGAGAGTGCAACCCACCACGGCCTCAGGCTTGCGCTCGCGGCTCGTCGAAGCCGAGAAGGAGCTGCGCGAAGACGAGAGCGGCGCGATGATGATCATCGGGCTGTTCTTCGCGTTGTTTCTCGTCGGCGCGCTGTACTACCTGATCGGCATCGGTCAGTCGATCATGTACCGCGAGCGCCTCCAAGACGCCGCGGACACCGCCGCGTTCGCGGGCGCCGTGCTCAAGGCGCGCGCGATGAACTTCATCGCCTTGATCAACATGATCATGGCGCTCTTGCTCGCGATCTTGATCGCCATCTACGCGGTCTACCTGATGCTCGCCGCCGCCGGCTACGTCATCCTGCCTGGTATTTGCGCGGCATCTGGCCCTTGGTGTCCTCCGTGCGCCTTGGCCTGCCCGCTCATCAGCCCGACGATCCAAGCGGCGAACTGGGTCAAGAACGTCTACCAAAACGTCAAAAATTTCGTTGAGCCGATCATCAAGGCTGGCAGCACCGCGGGCAACGCGATTAGTCAGGGCGGTGGAGTCGCGGCGGCTGCGGCGTCCGCACTTCGCGTCGAGACCACCTATAAACCGCCAGCGGCCATCGGCGCGAGCCTCGCGTCCCCCGATCCGAGCAACGGCAACAATCCTATCGGGCGACTGCCGAGCCGAAAGGCCCCGTACTCCGAGCTCTGCCGCAAGGCCAAAGAGTACGCGGACGCACCGTTTCGGGCGCTCCGCGATGTGGTTCCGATCATCGGCGATATCATCCGGTTCATCGGCGGAGCGTTCATCAGCGCGGCGGCCGCGGTCGTGTGCGAAGGCTCGACCACCGCGCCGAGCCTCAACGACCTCGGGAGAAGCTCCGAGCCAGGCGCGGACCGGCCCGCGTTCATCCAGCCTCGCACCGAGGCGCAGAACAGGTGCCTGCTCGACGGAAACGACGCTGAGTGCACCCGCTTCCGAGACTGGTTGCGGGAGTCGCAGTGGGATGAAGCCCAGGGCATCTGCGAGGACGTCGCGTCGGATCCAATCACCCACCGCGCCAACCTGCCCGCAGGCGCGAATCGAACAACGTGCGAGGGTCGACTCAGCGGCGCGGCCAGCGCCTGCGTTCGCAGCGGCTACTTCGACTACGTCTACACGTTGCAAGACACCGCACGAACGCTGCGCAAGGACGCCCCCGGCGTGGTCTCTGGTCGCACGGGCGCGCCGCGCATCACGAGGCTCTACGTCGACGGTCCTCACCGCAATCCTCTGTGCGGAAGCGGTGGATCGTGGAGCACTTCGACCAACCTCAACGAGTGCCTCAAGCCTCGCTCGCTTCGGATGTCGCCCGACATCGATCCTCGATCGCTCGTTCCTCCGATGGCGTCCCCGAGGACCCCTGACGAGGCCTTGGCGGTCGCGCAACGCTATCTCCAAGCTGAGACCACCCCTGTTGGCTCGACGGTGATCGTCGAGTGGACGCAGGTGCGTCACATCCTGTCCTGCAAAGAGCCCCTCCCGCCGCGCAACGGCGAGCTCGTCGAGCCTGGTTCGAGCGGCTGCGATATGCGCCCGCAGTGGGTGGTGCCAGACTCGCTCGAGCTCGGCGACCAGGCTTTTCAACAGTACGGCATGGTCATCGGTTCACGAGACGCCCGCTACGATCAAAACCGCTACACGTCCGGCGTGGCGGCGGCCAACCGCTTCAACTCTGGCGGCGGCGACCCCGGCGGGTTCGGCGTGCTGAGCGACATCGCGAGCGCCGCCGGCAACCTCTCGTTCGCGCAAGCTGAGTTCTATTACAACGGCCCCAACGCGGGATCGCAGAACGAATGGCTGTGGAACATGGGCTGGACCGCGCGCATGCGACGCGTTCGCATGCCTGCGAACCTCCGCTCGGGCGGCGGTCAGGTCGGCGGGTTCAACATCACCAGCGTCGCTGAGAATCTGATCATTCACTGAGGAGAAGGTTCGATGCGTTTTCCTTCGACCCGATTCGGCCGTGCGATTCGCAAGCTCATCAAGAGCGAGCGGGGCGCTGTTTACACCGAAGCCGCGATCACGCTGCCGTTCTTCATCATGATCTGGGCGTTCATGATCTTCTCGCACAAGATGGTCTTCCAGAAGATCACGAACAACGCGCTCAGCAAGGGATGCACTTGGCACTACGCCCTCGGTTCGTGCGGCGAAAACCGGAACTATCCGCCGCTGCCCGCGAGCTGCGGCGGCACCACGTTCAGCCCCGCACCTCCCGCAGACTGGAACGACAGCGCCGTCACCGACTTCATGCGCCAAGTCCCGTTCATCGGTGACATCGTGTTGGGCAAGGCTGCATACGGGACGCGCACCACCACCGTCCGAAAGCCGAACTACATCGGCGGAGGGGATACATCGTTCGACGCGCGTCACTCGATGAGCTGCAACGAGCGTCCCAAGACGGTGGGCGACTTGTTCAGCGACATCTGGTCAATGATCACTGGCTTCTTCCGCCGCTGACCCACTGGGATCAATCGCCATGCGAAACCTGATGACCTACGCCCCCAACGCGATCCGTGTCCTCGCCGTCGCCTTCGTCGCGGGCAACGTCACGCTCGCGGTTGCCGTCAAAGCTGGGGCCGACTCGACGAGAGAAGGCCTGCGGTCCTTTGGTCGCAGCGTGCTTCGCTACGCGGACGGACGCACGTTGAACCAGACGCGCGCCGTGTCCTTCAACGGAGCAGACATCCGGATGGTGACTGGCTCGACGCGAGACAGCGTCCGCCAGGTGCTGGATTTCTACGCAGCGCGGTGCCGCGAGATCGACGGCGGCATGAGCGAGCAAGTGCTCGATCAGGTGCAGCGACGCACCGGTCGCAGAGCAGGCACGCTGCCCCGCGAGATCACCGACACGCTCGACGTGAACGCAGCGGGAACGCTGATCCGATTCACGACGGACACCGAGGGCATGCTCGTGTGCTTCGACGCGGGCCGACAGCCGACGAGCTACACGCAGTTCATCCAGCGGATGGTGCGCGCGGTCGAGAGCGGCAACCTGACCGGCGCCGCGGATTTTCGCTACGTCTATGCCTCGAGGCTCAACACCAACTCGGAATCGACCCACGTGGTGGGCTTCTGGACCGAGAACTCTGCGCTGAACATCCAGCAGATGTTTCCGACGACGGGCGACGCGCAGGGGCGCGCTGTTCCTGGGCTGCCGAGGCCGCAGGGGATGCGTCGAGTGCTCGCGGCGTACGAGCGCGGGACACCCTACTCGTACACGACGTTTCTGGGTCGCACCTCGAGCGCGGCCATCGAAGGGCAGCTGCGTCGTGACATGGTCTCGGCGGGCTGGCAGCTCCTTCCGACGCGCCGGAGCGATCTGCGGCTTCGTTCGGGAGAGCACCTGCTCAACTTCGAACGCGGTCGCGAGTCCGTGATCTTTCATGTCTCGCACGATCGAGGCGAAACGTCCGTGGTGCAGCTCTCTGAAGAAGCATCGGACATCCGCTGAGGGGACTGAATCCGGATCGTCGGGTCGCGCGCCGCGATGGCCGCGTCGAGGGATGAGCGAGGCGACGTGAGCGACTCGAATTCGGGCGCTCGCCTCGAACAAGAACAAGGGGGCGGCGCGCTGTCAGTGAGCGGCGCGCTGATCCTCGTCGTCGTGGGGCTCACCTTCGGGCTTCGCGCCGACGGAGTGCTCTCGGCGGACACGTGGTTCAACCTGCGATTCGGGCAGCGGATCGTGCGCGATGGCCTGCCTCGGATCAACGACGACGTGCTCGTGTCGCTCGGCGCACGCTGGGTGGATCTTCAATGGCTCGGTCACGCGGCGTGGTATCTCGTGTGGGCGGCGGGCGGCGTTGTCGGTGTCGTGCTCGTGCGGGGGCTGCTGATGGCGTACGTGCTCGCGGCGCCGTGCATCGCTGATCGACGAAAGAGCCTTCGTCCAGCGCTCGCCGCGCTGCTCGCGGGGATCATCGCGATGCCGTTTTGCGCGGCGCGGTCGCAGTCGTTCGCAGAGTGTCTGTTCGCGCTGTCGTTGCCGATCATCGACCAGAAGCCCTCGCGCCATCGCTCGCTCGCGCTGGTCGTGCTCTCGCTGGTGTGGGCCAACATGCACGGCTCTGCGCCGCTCGCCGCGGTGCTGATCGGCTGGCGCTGGCTCTCGCGGCCCGCCGACGACCGCAGAAAGAGCGCGGTCAGCGAGCTGACGCTCGCGCTCCTGTGCGCCCTGGCGCTCATCGTCACGCCGTACGGCGCGTCGGTGTTCTCTCACTACCGCGGAACGCTTGGAAATCCCCTGCTTCGACGCTTCGTGGTCGAGTGGGCCGCGGCGAGCTTCCGCGAGACGCCCCAGTTCTTCGCGGTGGGAGCGGTCACCGCGTTGATCGTCTGGCGGGCGAAGCCCTGGCGCAAAGACGTGTTCGCGGTGGGCGCGCTGGGGGCGTTCGTGCTGCTCGGCCTCTGGTCGGTGCGGCACCAGGTGTGGTTCGCGATCGTGCTCGCGCGGTACGGAATCGTCTGGCTCGACGAGGCGCTGCCGAGCGGAGAGCTGGGCTTTCGTGTGCGATCGACGCGGTGGGCCCTTCCCGTTGCGATCGGCGCGGCGCTGTTTGCGCTCGCCGGCACTGTGTGGGCTCGGACCAAGCTCAGCCGAGACGGGTTTTCGAGCGTCGTGACCGTTCTGGGCGACGCGGCGGCGCGGCGCGAGCGCGTGTACGTCGATCTGGCGCAGTCGGATCGTGCGCTGATGGTCGAGCCGCGGCTCCGCGGAAAGCTCCCGTACGACATTCGCTTCGAGCTGTGGTCGTCGCGGGACTTCAACCTTCAAGCGGTGCTCGAGAAGGACCGAAGCCCGAGCGGTCTGGCCCGATGGGAGCGATGGGACGTCCTGTGGCTCGAGCGGCCCGAAGAGTACGGTCCGGTCGTTCGAGCGCTGGCGCGCACTGGGCGCTGGGTGATTCACGATGTTCCACCGTTGGGAAAGCTCTTGCGCCGGGCGAACCTGCCGCCAATCGCTCCCTGGGGCCAGCCGCGCTCGACAGGGTCGAGCTTGCCGTAACGGTCCAGTCCGAGGAGGGAGACCTCCGGTCCCGAGCGTCCCGCAAACGGGGAAGGCGGCCGCGTGACGGTTGGGACCGCGTTTCGAAAACGACCGCGTGACACGGGGTAGATGAGCCGAGAGGGGTTCCTGCGGCGCGGGGGAGTGTGGTACGACCGACGATCATCGTCGTCGCAGCACTGCACTCGTTGTGTGGTGGTCGCGGTGCGAGCGCGTCGAATCAGGATGACGGAGCGACCATGAATCGCAAAGCGCTGTGGGTTTCGGTCGCAGCGGTGCTCATCGGGCTTCTGCTGCTTGTTGTGTATCAACGACAGTTCGAGCGCGAGACCTCTGGCGGCCCCAAGGTGAGGATTCTCTTCGCGGTGAACGACATCATCGCCGGCGAAGCCCTGCAGGCTGCCAAGCTTGGTTTCCGCGAGATCCCCGAGGCGTACCTCGAGGATCGGCACATTCGTCAGTCGGACATGAACCGAGTGATCGGCGTGCAGGCGGGCGGCGCGGTGCGCGCCAACCAGGCGCTCTTGTGGACGGACCTCGCGACGACGAGCAACGGGCGTCGAGAGCTGTCGCTCTTGGTGCGCTCGGGCATGCGCGCGGTGACCGTGCGCGCCGACGCGACGTCGAGCTTCAGCGGTCTCATCCGCGCCGGCGATCGCGTCGATGTGTTCGGCACGATGTCGCGCAGCAACGTCGAGGCTGACCGCGTGACGTTGCCGCTCTTGCAGAACGTGCTGGTGCTCGCGGCGGGCCGCGACCTCGGCGGCGAAGTGGCCGCAGCGCAGCCCGGAGCTGCGTCGACGCAGCCCGCGCCGACGGGCGCTTCGCGCGCGGACGTGGCGATGGTGACGCTCTCGGTGACGCTCGAAGAAGCGGCGCTGCTGGTGTTTGCGCAGGATCGAGGGCGACTCTCGATGGTCATGCGCAACCCGGACGACATCAACGTGGTCGAGGGCCTGCCCGAGACGACGATGTCGAACCTCATCCAGAACCGCGAACAGGTCAACGCAGTGCGTCGGGGCAACCCCGCGCCGCGCCCACAACAAATCGAGAACATCACCGGCGGCAACGGTCGCTGACGAAGGGACGAGATTGTGAAGCATTCGACGAAGCAGAGGCTCGCGTGGTTGTGTTCCGCCGCGACCTTCGTGGCGGGCGCTGAGGCGTTCGCGCAGGCTGCGCCTGGCGCTGGCGCAGGGGCGCGTCCCGCTGCCGCGAGCAACACACCGAGCAACGAGATCTCGCTCGCCGTCAACGAGCAGTACATCCTCCCTGCGACGGGCATTCGGAGCTACTCCGAGGGCGCGCCGGGCTTCGTGGACGTGCGTATTCCGTCGGACGGCTCGCGCATCATCCTCGTGGGGCAGCGCGCGGGGTCGACCTCGCTGCTCGTGATTCGCAACGACGGGTCGCAGCAGACGTACTCGATCAACGTGTTTCGCATGCCGATGGAGACGGTCCGGCAGAACCTGCAGCAGCTGTTGCAGGGCTACTCGGGCACGACCGTCAACCAGGTCGGCGGCAGGCTCTTCATCGAGGGCGGCGTCTCCAACGAGCAGCAGCAGCGCCGCGTCCAGCAGATCGCGACGCTCTACCCAGGGCAGGTCGAGTCGCTGGTGGTGGTCGACCCCACCATCGTCGAGCGGCGCATCAACGTCCGCATCGATTTGTACTTCGTCGAGCTGTCCAGGCAGGCGAATTACGTGTTCGGTATTCGATGGCCCGCGACGTACGGCGGCGGCGGACAGGCCGACGCGCTGCGCGTGCAGACGACGTTTGGCGTCGGCGGCAACGCGATGACGCCGCCTCTGCCCTTTCTCGCGAACTTCACGGGCATCGTTCAGCAGGCGCTCCCGAGGCTCGATCTGGCGTCCAACGCTGGGTGGGCGAGGGTGCATCGTCAATCGACGCTGATCACGGCCAACGGCGTCGAGGCGAAGTTTCGCTCGGGCGGCGAGGTCAACATTCGCGTGGCCAACGGTTTGACCTCGACGGTGCAGCCGATCAACTTCGGCACGCAGCTGACCGTGACGCCTCGCTTCGATCCGAGCACCTCGCGCGTCGATGTGCGGGTCGTCGCGGACATCTCCGAGCTCGTGGAGAACGGCACGGACATCCCTGGCCGCAACGTCTCGCAGATCGAGACGCTGGTGAACTTGCAGCTCGGCCAGTCGATGGTGCTCGGCGGGATGCGCGGTCGCGCGCTCACCGTGGGCAGCAACGGTCTGCCCGGGCTCGCGCAGATCCCGGTGGTCGGCGCGCTGTTCGGCTCGCAGTCCAGGCGCGATCAAGAGAACGAGATGGTGCTCTTCGTCGTTCCGACGGTGATCGAGGGAATGAGCCGACAGTCCGAGGATCGCGTGGCGAACGCGCTCCGTTCGTACGAAGAGTTTGGCGGCAACGTGGGCGAGGCGAACCTCGTTCCGCGTCCTGCGACTGGCAACCAGCAGCGTTGAGGCGGCGCGAGCGCCGATCGACCGCGCGAGGCGAACTTCATGGCGGACCTGATTACGCTGACGATCGAGACGCCCGGCGCTCCGGCAGAGACCTTCGAGATCCCTGCGGAGGGCGAGGTCACCATTGGCCGTGACGAGTCGTGCACGGTGGTGCTGGCGTCGCCGGAGATTTCGCGGCGGCACATCGGGTTGACCGTGACGCCGATGTACGTGGACGTTCGCGACAGCTCGGCGAACGGCACGCGCATCGGGGACGCTCGGCTGCATCGATCCGTGACGCGGGTGCCCTTCGGCACGCCGATGTACATCGGCCCGTACATCGTGCGGGTCGAGGGGATGGCGTCGTCGGGGCAGGCGCCGGGCGTGGCTCCCGCGATGAACCCGATGGGCGCGCCGCCGATGGCGATGGCGACGGCGCCCGGAAGACCGCCGCCGATGCAGACGCGTCCGCCGAACGCGGGCCCTGTTCCTATCGCTGTTCCTCCCGGTGTGACCGGTGGGCGACCGCCAGCGGTCCCTGCGGGAGCGGGCGCTCGGCCGGGCGCGCAGACCGTGATGCCCGCGACGGGCGCGGCGGTGCCGCCAGCGTCGCAAGCGCAGCAGCCCGGGCAAGCAGGGGTGCTCGAGCCGGGGCGCGCGCCAGGCGGACCGACGGCCGCCGTCGCGGTCTCGACGCGCAAGAAGATCCACAGGATGCTCCTCGAGAACCTGGATCTCGCGTCGATCGACCGCACGAAGATGGACGACAAGGTGATGCGACCGCGCGTGATGGACGCGCTCAACCGCATCATCGCGCAGCTTCAGCCAGAGATTCCTCCAGGCGTCGACCTCGCGGCGCTGCGCCAGGAGATGGCGGACGAGTCGCTGGGCCTCGGGCCGCTCGAGGCGTTCTTGGCCAACCCGAAGATCTCCGAAATCATGGTCGTCGACTCGCAGACGATCTTCATCGAGAACAAGGGCAAGCTCGTTCGAGCAGACGCGCGATTCACCGACGACGAAGCGGTGCGCGCGGTGATCGAGCGCATCGTGACGCCGCTCGGCAGGCGCATCGACGAGAGCACGCCGCTCGTGGACGCGCGCTTGAAGGACGGCTCCCGCGTGAACGCGGTGATCAAGCCGCTCGCGCTCAAGGGATCGTGCATCACGATCCGTAAGTTCAGCAAGACGCCGTTGAAGCTGCACGACCTCGTCGGCTTCGGCGGCCTCACCGAGCAGATGGGGCGCTTTCTCACGCGCAGCGTGAAGGCCAAGAAGAACATCGTCATCTCCGGCGGAACGGGCTCGGGCAAGACGACGCTCCTCAACGTCTTGTCTGCGGCGATCCCCGAAGACGAGCGCATCGTGACCATCGAGGACGCCGCGGAGCTTCAGCTGTCGCAGCCGCACGTCGTGTCGCTCGAGTCCAAGCCGCCCAACATGGAGGGCAAGGGCGAGTACTCGATCCGCGACCTCGTGAAGAACGCGCTGCGCATGCGCCCCGATCGCATCGTGATCGGCGAGTGCCGCGGCGGCGAGGCGCTCGACATGCTCCAGGCGATGAACACGGGCCACGACGGCTCGCTGACCACGACACACTCGAACTCGCCGCGCGAGGCGGTGGCGCGCTTGGAGACGCTCTCGCTGATGAGCGGACTCGACCTGCCTGCCCGCGCGATTCGCGAGCAGATCGCGAACAGCGTTCACCTCGTGGTGCAGCAGTCGCGCTTCAACGACGGCTCGCGTCGCGTCACGAACATCACTGAGATTTGCGGCATCGACGACAACGGCGACGTGATCCTTCGCGAGATCTTCAAGTTCGTGCGCACGGGCACCAACGCCGAGGGCAAGGTCGTCGGTGAGTTTCGCGCGACCGGGTATCTCCCGTCGTTTCTCGACGTCTTTATCGCGTACGGCCTCGTTCAGGGGAGCGACTACCTATGATCTTGTCGAAGTGGACGCTCGTAGGATGGCTGGCGGGGCTGCTCGTTTCGGGCGGCGTAGGCCTGGCCATTTACACCATCGCGACCGACACCGAGGGGCCTCTGTACAAGGCCTTCATGGCGTACGCCGAGGACATCGAGCGGCTCGTGCGGCTGATGTACATGCCGACGACAGGCGTGAAGATCGCGCTGCAGCAGCTGGCGGCGGTCGTCGGCTCGGTGGTGCTCGCGATCTTGTCGCGCGAGACGATCATCCTGCTCGTGGCGGTCGGCGCGGCGATCCTCCCGAAGATCCTTTTGGAGGACAAGCTCAACAAGCGCCGCAAATCGATCGACGACGTGCTCGACACCTTCCTCGTGGCGCTGGCCAACGCGCTCAAGGTGTCGCCGTCGCTCGGCGACGCGCTGCGCTCGACGGCGATCTTGATCCGCGGCGCCATCAAAGAGGACGTCGAGTACGCGCTGAAGGAGTACAACCTCGGCACGCCGCTCGATCAGGCGATGATGAACATGGCGACGCGCATCGACTCGCGGACGTTCTCGTCGGCGATGGCGACGCTGCTGATCGGGCGACAGACGGGTGGAGATCTCCCCAAGATCCTCGAGCGCTCTGCGGCGACGCTGCGCGAGATGGCGCGCCTCGAGGGCGTCGTTCGCACCAAGACCGCAGAGGGAAAGAGCCAGGCCTGGGTGCTCGGCGCGATGCCCTTCGTGATGGTGATCGTGCTCCAGGCGATGGATCCGATGTGGCTCAAGCCCATGTGGACGAGCTTCACGGGGTACGTCCTGGTGTTCTTCGCGGGTATTCTCTGGGCTCTGGCGATCCTCGCGGCCCGCAAGATCCTCAACGTGGACATCTGAGGAGCGAGCGACGATGACTTCGCAGACGTTGTTGGTGAAGATGCTGGGCAGCCTGGTGCTGCTCGTGGGCGTTGGGGTCTTCGTGTTCTCGTTCTCGGGGCTCGAGTCGGCGCAGCGAGTGACCGTCGGCTTGAAGGGCCTCAAGCGCGCGCAGGCTCTCAAAGAAGGCGGCTGGTTCGCCGCGATCGAGCCGGTGATGCGATTCTTCGCGGCGCGGTTCTCGTCGGTGCGGCTGCTCGACAGGTATCGACCGCAGATCGACGAGCAGATCCTTCACGCCGGAGAGATCCTGGGATTGACCGCGGACGAGTACTTCGCGCTCTCGCTGTTGTCTGGCGTGGGCGGGCTCGGGCTCGGGTGCGTGGGCTACGTGGTGGCGCCGGACGCGGTGAGCCCGGTGTTCGCGATGATGCTCGGCGCGCTCGGCGTGATGACGCCGTACCTGCAGATCTCTGGCGCGGTGGGCGATCGATTCAAGTCCGTCAACCGAGGGTTGCCGTACGCGATCGACCTCGCGTCGCTGGCGATGGGCGCCGGGTTGGACTTTCCGGGGGCGCTTCGCCAGGTGACCGACAAGGCGCCGGACAAGAGCGACCCGCTCGTCGAAGAGCTCTTGCGCATTCAAAATGAGCTCGATCTCGGACGCACACGAAAACAAGCGCTCGAGGGGTTCGCCGAGCGAGCGCCCACCGACGCGGTGAAGGACTTCGTGCAGTCCGTGATTCAGTCGGAGGAGAAGGGCAACCCGCTCGCCGACGTGTTGGTGATTCAGGCGACCACGCTGCGCATGCGCCGCTCGGTCGCTGCAGAAGAGGGCGCCGCGCGCGCGGGCGTCATGATGATCGGCCCGCTCATGATGATCTTCATGTGCATCCTCTTGATCATCCTCGGTCCGTTCATCGTGAACATGACCAGCGGAAAGGACAACGTCTGAGATGGCTACGCCCTTCGTAGAGATCTTCACTCCAGACGGCGTGCAGTGGACCGTCGAGCTGACGAGCGAGCGAGTGCTCGTCGGCAGCTCGGCTTCGTGTCAGGTTGTGATCGAGCGGGCTGAGATCGCGCGCGAGCACGTGCTGCTCTCGCCGCGGCCAGACGGATGTTACGTGGCGATCGCGCGCGGGGCGCCGACGCCGGTGATGTTCAACGGCGTTCCGATCGAGCGATCCGTGGTTCCGTGGGGCGCAGAGCTCTACATCGCGGGCGTCCGGCTCACGCTGAAGGACTCGGGCGCGCCTGGCGCGACCCCGGGCAAGGCGGGCGAAGCCAAGGACAACAAGCCGAGCCCCGTGGTGATTGGCGCCGCGGTCATCGGCGTCGCGCTGCTCGGGTACATCATGCTCGGCGAGGACGGCGGGACCGGCGTCGCCAAGCCGCGCGGCGAGCCGCCGGCGATGTTCGAGTCGCTCGAGCGCACCTGCCAGGCGCCGGACGCGGACCGAGCGCTCGCGCAGGCGACAGAGTTCGCGCGGCAAGCGACGGCCAAGGCCGAGCGCATGCCGTATCGCTCGCAGGACGGCATCGAGGCGGTGGCGCTCTTCGCCAACGCGTCGGCGTGCTTTCGCCTCGCTGGGCAAAATGAGCGGGCGCAGCGAGAGCTGACCAGCGGACAACAGCTCAAAGAGCGACTCGAGCGCGAGCTGCTCAACCATCGCTTCAGGCTCGATCGCGCGATCGAGCAGCAGCGCCCAGGAGACGCGGTCGTCGAGGTTCGCTTGATGATCAACCTCTTGCAGCACCGGCAGGGCGACTATCTGTCGGGGCTCAACAACCTCGAGCGCCGTCTGGCGCTGCAAGTCGATCGGGCGCAGGCACGACGGTGAAGCGAGCCCGCTTCGCGCTGCTCGCGAGCAGCGCCTTGGTGTCGCAGTGCGCGACGACGCAGTCGAACCGCCGCGAGGCCGAGTCTCCCGAGGTCCAACAGCAGCTCGAGCAAATCAGGCAGACTCCGTGGCAGCAGCTCGCGGACGACGCCGAGCGCGCTGCGCAGACGGGCGATTACACGCGGTCCGAGCAGTACTTCGTGACGGCGCTCGCGCGAGGCGCTCCGGCCGAGCGAGTGTTGCCGCGGCTCTTGCGCGTGTGCACCAGCGCGCACCGGTATCGCGCGGCGATCGAGTACAGCAGGGGCTATCTGCTCGAGCGCGAAAACGCCTGGTCTCTTCGGTTCGTGGTCGCCGCGATTCACATCGGGCTCAACGAGCCGCTGACGGCGAGCCGTCACCTCGAGCTGGTGCTGCGACACAATCCGCAGCACGCAGAGGCGGAGTTTCTGTTGGGGACGCTCTATCGAGATGACCTGCGCGACCCGGGCAAGGCCGACGAGCACTTTCGGCGCTACCTCGAGCTGGCGCCGGACGGCGAGCACGCGAACGCCGCGCGCGACGGGCTGTTGCAGCGGGTGGACGAAGCTGCGGCGCGGGCGAGACAGGCGGAGGCCGATGGAGGGGGTGCGGTGCTCGTGTCGGTAAACGCTGACGCCGCGGTCGACGCGAGCGTCTCGGGTCTGCGAGAAACCGCGCGGTTGGCCGACGCAGGATCGGACGCAACGCGTCGAAGGTAGTAAACTCCGGCCACCCGTTTCGGGTGTCCCAGGTGCCTCGATGCCGATTCCAAAGGAAGTCTACGAAGAGACGCTGCTCAACTTCTTCGCGCCAATCCGGCCGTTCTTGGACGACCCGAAGGTGTCGGAGGTGATGATCAACGGTCCCAACCAGATCTTTATCGAGCGTCGGGGAAAGCTCGAGATCACCGACGCGAAGTTTCCGACGGTCGAGTCGCTGATGTCCGCGCTGCGCAACCTCGCGCAGTTCGTCGGGGCGATGGTCGACGATCACCATCCGATCTTGGAGGGACGTCTGCCGGACGGCTCGCGCGTCGCTGCGGTGTGTCCGCCAGCGGCCGAGCTGCCGATGGTGTCGATTCGCAGGTTCTTTCGAGAGACGTTGACGGTGCAGCGGCTCGTCGAGTTTGGCTCGATGACGCCCGCGGCGGCCCAGGCGCTCGAGTCTCTGGTAATTGCCAAGCAAAACGTGATTGTCGCCGGAGGCACGGGCTCGGGCAAGACGTCGATGCTCAACGCGCTCTCGAGCTTCATCCCGGACGGAGAGCGGATCGTGATCATCGAGGACACGCGCGAGGTGCAGCTGCAGAAGCAGCACGTCGTGCAGCTCGAAGCGAAGCACGGCGACGCCAAGGGCCGCGGCAAGGTGACGATCCGAGATCTCTTTCGAGCGACGTTGCGTATGCGACCGGACCGCATCGTGGTCGGTGAGATCCGCGGCGGCGAGGCGCTCGAGTTGATTCAAGCGATGACCTCGGGTCACGGTGGCTGTATGGGCACCGCGCACGCGACGTATCCGAACGACACGATGACCCGCCTCGAGACGATGGCGATGATGAGCGACGTCCAGATGCCGCTGTCGGCGCTGCGCTTGCAGCTCGCGAGCGCGATCAACATCATCGTTCAGTGCGCGCGCTTGTCGGACGGCTCGCGCAAGACCACGCACATCGCGGAGTGTGTGGGGTACGACCCGCACACGCAGAACTATCAGCTCGCGAGCATCTTCGAGCGCAGGACCCTCTCGCGAAGGCCGGACGGGACGCTCGATACGGTGCTCGAGGCGACGGGGCATCTGCCACAGTGCACCGAGGAGCTACACTCACTAGGACTGTCGCTTTCGGACGAGGTGTACGAAGCGGCGCGGCGAAGGTCGATGGAGCACGAAGGATGAGCGGACAAGCGGGCCTCGAGGTAGTGCTCTCCGCGGGGCGATCGAAGACGGATCGCGTTCAGTTCAACGCGCAGGTGGCAGCGACGCGAGCGATGGTCGGCGCGGCGCCGTCTGCGGACTGGTCCATCGCGGCGCCAGGGCTCGACGGCGAGCACGCGGAGATCGCGTGGGACGGCGCGCAGCTCTGGCTTCGCGACAACGGCAGTCGCACTGGGACGTGGGTGGGCTCGCAGAAGCTCACGCAAGAATGGCGCGCGCTGACGGTGGGCGAGCAGGTTCGACTCGGCCAGGCGATGCTCACGGTGCAGGCCGTCGGCGGCGCCTCGAGCCGCGGAGAAGACGAGTTCGAAGACGAGGCGACGCGCGTGACCGGCGGCGGTGGCGTCGGCAAGGCGCCCTCGACGGACAACGACGACGGCGAGAGCACGATGATCGTCAACACGGTGCAGCAGCCATCGGGGCCTGTCGCGCCTAGCGCCCCGCAGTCGCCAGGGATGTCGCCCCCGCGCGTCAACACGATCGCGCCGAAGGTCAACGTGGTCAAGCCCTTGGCGCCGCAGTCCAACGTCGCGACGGTGGTCGGCGAAAACAACGAGATGATGCAGTACGCGCAGTCGCTGCAAGCGCAGATGCAAGCAGGCGGCGCGCCTCCGGCGGTGAATCCTCCGATGGTTGGCGGGGGCTATCCCGCGGCGGCTCCAGTCAATCCGATGAACCCCATGAACCCCATGAACCCCATGGGGCAGATGCCGATGAACCCCATGGCGGGCTATCCGCAGGGTGGGGACTTCGGATCGATGCCGAGCGAGCAGTCGCTGTTCGGATCGATTCCCCCGCCCGAGACCGCGGCGGCGAAGAACGACAAGCAGCAGAAGCTCTTGTTCGGATCGTTGCCTCCGAGGACGGTGATCATGTTGTCGGTCGCGCTCGTCGTGGCGCTCGTCATCGGATTTTTGCCCGATGATCCGCCGCCGCAACGACAGGCTGCTCCGATCCCCCGAGAGCTCACGGTGCCTCAGACGCCGTGGCAGCAGCCGGTTCCGGGACCGGTTGCGGGTGAGGCGCGAGTGGTGCACCTCAACGCCAGCGCGCCTCCTCCGCCTCCGACGACTCCGCCGGGCGCTCGCCCGCCTCGCAACGCGCCTCCGCCCCCGGCTCAGACCACGTTTGCCGAGCGACGCGCGGCGGACCTGGTCGTGCAGAACCGAATTCGCGAGGCGATCCCAGTTTATCAAGCACTTCAGATCGCGCACCCCGAGCAGCCCGTCTACAGGGACATCTTGATTCTGTTGCACCGCAAGCTCGAGACGCAGCTGTGCCCTCCAGGGGCGCCGACGCCTTGCGCGAACCTTCCTCCCATGCCGACGCTGGCGCCCACGGTCGCTCCCCAAGCGGTTCCTGGCGCAGTGCCTGGCGCAGTTCCCGTCGCAGTGATGCCTCAAGGGATGGTCCCGCAGGGCGTGGCTCCGCAGGGAATGGTCCCGCAGGGAGTCGCTCCGCAAGGGATGGTTCCGCAGGGAATGGTCCCGCAAGGGATGCCGCAGATGGCGCCTGGCGTCGCGCCGGGAATGGTCCCAGTCGCTCCGCAGGGGGTTCCGCAGCAAATCCAGCAGGTCCCGGTGCAACCGATGCCACAAGGAGCAGCGCAATGAGAGGTTCGATTGTTCTGTCCGCGGCGTTGGCGCTCGCGGGTGCGATGAGCGGTTGCGGCAAACCTGCGGCGCCGAAGCGCTACCGCGTGACGTTCGACGTTCGCGTCGATCGCGCGCCCGCCGTCGGGGCGCGGCTCTTCATCCGCGACCGGCCCGTGAAGCAGACGGACGAGCAAGGGCAAGCGCAGCTGCTCTTGCCGGGCGAAGACGGCACCACTTTTCAAGTTCGCGTCGCGTGTCCGCCGGGCACCGAAGGGCCGACGGCGCCGGTGACCGTGACGCTTCGGACGCTCGAGCTCGCCGATCGCGCCGCGGCGCAGCGCGGGATCGTGCAGACCGTGCAGTGCCGCCCGACCGAGCGAACGCTCGGCGTCGTGGTACGCACCGAGGGGCAGTCGAACATCCCCGTGTACTGGCAGAACCGAGAGATCGGTCGCACGGATCAGGGCGGCGTGGCGCACTTGACGTTTCGTGTGCGTCCCCAAACGCCGGTGCAGCTCGAGCTTCGCACCAACGAAAACCCGCTGCTCCGCCCAGAGAATCCGCGGCAGACCTTCAGCCTCGCCGACGCCGACGACGTGCAGGTCTGGGATCAGACGTTTCAGCAAGAGCAGGCGCGCCGCACGCGACGACCGACGGTCCGGCGCGCGCCTACGGGGCCGCGTATTCAGCGCATTCAGAGCACGACCATCCGATCGTTTCGTCGTTGATGGCCCTGCGCGGCGCGGTGCGAAGCCTCACTCTGTTCGTCGTGCTCGCGGGGTGCGTAGAGCAGCCGTCGCCGACGCGAGACGTTCGAGCGACCGCGTGGGGTGAAGAAGAAGACGCAGCGAGCGCGAGCGGCGATTCCGCGACCGGAGGTGACGGCGCGAGCGACGCGGCGATCGCGTATCAGGGGCCGCCGGTGCTCATGCGCAACGGGAGACCCGCGGGGTTCATCCGCTTCGTGCACATCGCGCCGGGCGCGGGGCGCGTGCGGTTCATCGCGCGAAGCGCTCCCGAGTTCGAGCAGGCCGCGGTCGACGCCGAGGTCGACGAGGGAACGACGAGCGGCTACCTGCCGACGGTCAACGTTCCCCATCGAGTGCGGGTCGTTCCGGTGAGCGCGGGGCCCGACGCAGGGCTCGCCGCGGACCTCGCGGACGAGGTGCAGAGCGACGTGTACAACAACGCGGGATGCACCGTCGTGTTCGGCGGGCACGCGCGTTGGATGCGCGGCCGCAGGGCGCAGGACCCGGAGGTGCGCAGGCTCGTGCGCGTCGTGGACATTCCCCGCAGAGACGTGCGCTCGCTGGCGATGCTGCGGTTCATGGCTGGGATCGCCGGCGCTGGGCCGGTCACGATCAGCGAGGGGGGCGCGGACGTGTACGAGAGGCTGCCGTTCATGATCATCACCGGGATGCGGCGAATGAACGCAGGCGCCCATGAATTCAACTTTCGCGCCCGCGACGGGAGCCCGATCGCCAGCGACGCGCTTCGCCTCGACGTCCCCGGAGGAGAGGCTCACACGTTGTGGCTCTTCGCTGCGCGCGGGCGGCGCGGCGCGCAGATCGTCAGGCACGTGCTCACCAACGACGTCCCGCGCGGGAGGATCGGCCCTGATTTTACCGGAGAAATGCCGGTGTACCGATGACCCGCCCGCCGCGCGCTCCGCGCCTGTCCCTGTGCGTCTTCGGCGGAGCCGCTTTGATTTCATGTGCTTCGCGCGCGCCGGTCGTTCGCCGCGCGCCCGAGACGCCGCGCGCTCCGCGGGCCGTGGGCTCGTCGGCGAGCGTCGCGAACGCGGCGCGGTTTCCCGCGCGAGGGTGCGCGCCGGACGCGCCTGTGGTGCAGGGGTTCTCTGCGCAGACCGCGCCGCTCGACGCGCTGGCGGCGGCCGCTGAGCTCCCAGAGAGCGAGCCGACGCGGCCGTTGCGCGACGGTCCGGTGCGGATCGCGTGGCCCGAGTCGTGGTGGCCCTCGCGCGTGGACGGCGCAGACTTCACGGCGTATCGCTTTCTGACGGGCGACGACGACGACGTGGTGAGCGTGTACGTCGGCGATCGGCCGTCCTTTCGCGCCCCAGGCGGACACGAGTTTCGCCTGGCCTCAGGAGGAACGCTCGTCCGCGGCACGCTCTCTCGCCAGGACCGTCGTTGGCGCCTCGAGGCCCTCGCGCTCTTGCCCTGCGCTACGCCCCGGCACGTTCACGTGGCGGCGCACAGCGACGATCCTCGCGTGATCGCGCGGGTCGCGCGGTCGCTGCGGACGCTCGCAGTCGAGCGCGACAGCGGCGAGCGTCCATCGCTGGTGACGCTCGACTCGAGCGCGGATCGAGCGCGCGTCGAGGCGATGGCCCAGCCGCTCGGAGAGTTTTTGCGACGGTGGCTCCTCGCGTCGCTCGCGGGTCGAGAGCTTCGCGCGCGCTATCCGCTCGCGACCGAGCACCCGAGGATGGATCAAGAGCTGCACGGCCGCGCGAGCGCGCAGGTCGGCGACGTCGACGCGGACCTGTGGCTCACGCTCCCTGTGCGCGAAGGCAGGCTCGTCGCGCCTGCGGTGTTCGCGGAGGCGGCGGCGATGCGGGACGCCGCGCTCGCTCGCTCGCTCGGTCAGTCACAGTGTAGATCCCCCGCGCTGACCATCGCGCAGGACGGAGTGGCGCTTCGGTGCGAGGGCGAGCCCGAGGTTCGCTCGGCGACGAGCGAGGACGACGGCGCGTCCGCGTTTTCTGCAGCGGTCTCGCGCGCGGTCTCCGTGCGAGGCGCGCTGCGGCGATGGAGAGCGCAGCCGGCGCTGATGGGCGGCTATCCCGCCGCGCTCTGCGACGTCGACTCGAATAGTGGTGCTCGAAATCGAGCCGCGTTGCCGCCGATCCTCGTCAGCGCTGCGGACACCGTCGTGACCGCGCGCGTGGGTCGATGTCTGCTCGTGCAGCAGCGGATCGAGACAGACGATCGGCGGACGCCGCTGCTCGCGATGGCGGTCGAGGGCGCGTGCGCGAGCGTGGTCGACGCTCCGTGGTCGACCGCGCTGCGCGCTGCGGGGCGCTTCGCTGCGTTGACCGGGCAGCAAGGACAGGGCGAGTGTCGGTACACGACGGGGCTCCGCGGCGGGCGGGGCTGGGTCGTGAGCGCCAACGACGGCGAGAGCGCGACGGGACCGGTCGGACAGGGGTTGGTGATGGGCGTCGATCGGGGAGCGATCGCGAGGGCTGTGGGCGTCGCGCTCGAGCTCGCGGCGATGAGCGCAGGCCGCCGCGACGATCCGCCGGAAGGAGTCGACCCCGCGGTGCTCGCGACGCTCGCGATCGATCGACCAGGAACGCCGCGAGCCCGCGACACCCTCCGCCGCTGGTTCGCGTTTGGCGGCGTCGAGGGGGCGCTTCCCGTCGCCGTCTTCGACGCCGTCGCGTCGGGTCCCGATCGCGCACGGGTGGCGTTCGCCGCGTTCACCCTCGAGCTCGCCCGCGCGCCAGCGCCCGTCGGTTGGCGCGTCACGGGCGTCGAGCGAACTCGCTGGTGACTCGAGCGCGGTGGCTTAGAAGAGCCCCTGAACCGTCGCGGGCACCATGCTGCTGGTCGTTACGCCCGTGCCGAGCTGTCCAGAAGAGTTTGCTCCCCAACACACGACGCTCCGGTTCGCGCGCCGCGCGCAGGAGTGGGCCGAGCCCGCGGCGACGTCGAGCGCGTCGGTGAGTCCTGCGACGGCGACCGGGACGGGCGACGACACCATCGTGCCGTTGCCGAGTTGCCCGGATGTATTGCTGCCCCAGCAGACGACGGCGCCGGTCGAGCGCCTCGCGCACGTGTGCGAATAGCCAACGCTCACGGAGATCGCATCGGTCAATCCGCTGACGGTGACAGGGGCCGGCGAGTTGGTCATCAGTCCGTTTCCGAGCTGGCCGCTGCTGTTCGAGCCCCAGCAGACGACGGCGCCGGTCGAGCGCCTCGCGCACGTGTGAAACTGCCCTGCTGCGATCGACGTCGCGTCCGTGAGCCCGACGACCGAGACGGGGACGTTCGACTGGGTCATCAGTCCGTTTCCGAGCTCGCCGTTGCTGTTGTATCCCCAACAGAGGACAGAGCCCGAGGCTCGCCTCGCGCACGTGTGGTAGTAGCCCGCGGCGATCTGAACAGCGTCGATGACTCCCGTGACCGTGACAGGCGTCGCGATCATCGTGGTCATGTTGTTTCCCAGTTGTCCGAAGGTGCCGTGACCCCAACACGACACCGTGCCCCCGCGCACGACACACGTGTGGCGATGGCCCGCCGCGATGCCGGTTGTCGTCGTGATCCCCGAGACCGCGACGGGGGTCATCGAATTGGTCATCGTCCCGTTTCCGAGCTGACCGTTGAAATTGTAGCCCCAGCACAGAACGTTGCTGCTTCGACGCACGCACGTGTGCCGCGAGCCGACGGCGATGTCGACCGCGTCCGTGATCCCCATCGCCGCCACGGGAATCGCGCTGGTCGTCGTCGTGTTGTCTCCGAGCTGGCCGAAGATATTGGAGCCCCAGCACGCGAGCGCGCCGCTCGTGCGACGAACACACGTGTGTTGGGCATTGGTCTCGAGCTCTTGTGCCCAGAGGTTTTCGCAGACGCCGAGGGTACACGGCGATCCCAACGAGCAGACGTTGCCGCAGCGACCGCAGCTTGTCGCCGAGCTCGCCGTCGCCGTCTCGCAGCCATTCGCCGTGCTCATGTCGCAGTTGGAGAAACCAGGGTTGCACGCGGTGATGCCGCAGACGCCCGCGGTGCAGCTCCCCATCGCGTTGGCGGGCGCGCACGTGCGCCCACAGGCGCCGCAGTGCGCGGTCGATCGGGAGGTGTCTGCTTCGCAGCCGTTTGCTGCGATCGTGTCGCAGTTGGCGAAGCCAGGGTTGCACACGCCGACGTTGCACGTCCCCATCGTGCACACGGCGGTCGCGTTGGAAGGCGCACACAGCCTGCCGCACGCGCCGCAGTGCGTGAGCGAGCTCGTGAGCGACGTCTCGCAGCCGTTGGTCGCGTTGCCGTCGCAGTCGCCGAAGCCTGCGTTGCACGCGCCGATTCGGCACGTGCCGCCGACGCACGAGGTCGTCGCGTTGGGCAGGCTACAAGCGCGACCGCAGGCGCCGCAGTGCGCAGCGGTCGTGTTGAGGTCCGTCTCGCAGCCGTTGGCGGCGTTGCCGTCGCAGTTGCCACGGCCCATCGCGCAGGTGGTCGTGCCGCAGACGCCCATCGTGCACGCGGGCGTCCCGGTCATCGAAGAGCACGCGTTGCCGCAGGTGCGGCAGTGCGCGACGGAGTTGTTGAGGTCTGCTTCGCAGCCGTTGGCGTTGTTCGTATCGCAGTTGCCGAAGCCCGCGTTGCAGCTGCGGAGCGTGCACGTCCCCATCGTGCACGCGGAGTCGGCGTTGGCGAGGCTGCACGAGCGCCCGCAGGCGCCGCAGTGAGCGTTGGATGTTGTCAGGTCGGTCTCGCAGCCGTTGGCGGCGTTCATGTCGCAGTCGCCGAAGCCGAGCCTGCATGTTGCCGTGCACGTGCCTCCGCTGCACGTCGTGCCAGGGCACGCGTTGCCGCAGGCGCCGCAGTTCGCGACGCTGCGCGTGACGTCGACGCAGCGGCCAGCGCAGCACGCCTCGCCCGCGGCGCAGCTACATCCGCCGTCTCCGTCCGGTCCGCTGTCTTGCACGCGCACGATGCTGTCCTCTGGCTCTTCGACGTCCATCTCGACGATCGTCCCGCTGTCGGTCACGTCCATGGGGGGCGATTGGTCGGCGCTCTGCCCGTCCGCGCTGACGTTGGTGTCGATGTTGGCGCTGTCTCGAGCGTTCGCGAGCAGTCGCGGGTCGTACACCGCGCAGCCGCCGAGCAGCGCGGCGCTGACGAGACAAGCAGCAAATCGCGAGAAAGCCATCTTGGTCGGAGATGGTACCATCAAGCGTTCGCGTCGGTTCCCCTGAGAGCGCGGCGAGGAGATTCACGATGACCGTGCCTGTGCGTGTTGGTGTCTCGTTGATTTGCGGGGTCTTCGCCTCGCTCGCGACCGGCTGCTCGCCGAGCGCGACGAGCGCGGACGCGCGCCCTGAAGCGAGCCTGACGGACGCAGCAGACTCTTCGGAGCCAGACGCCCTCGCGAGCGACGCTTCGATGGAGGACGCGGCAGCGATCGAAGACGCCTCGACGCGGCCGCCGTTCAACCCCGAGCACACGTTTCCTGCGGTCGACGTGATGCCCGGCGAAGAGAAGCTGGACCTTTGTCAGAGCTGGACGCTCAACAATCCAGAAGAGCTCTGGGTCAACGCGATCGAGATGACCGCCGGGCCAGGGTGGCACCACTCGAACTGGATGTTCTCGCCGCAGTCGCTGTTCGTTGGTCGCGACGGGACGTGGCGCTGCCAGGACCGCGGCTTCGATCAGGCGTTTGCCGCTGCGGCGGGCGGGGTCTTCTTCGCGCAGTCCACGCAATCGACCGGCGAGACGCAGCGCTTTGCGCCGGGGACCGCGTTCAGGATCCCCCCCTTCTCGCGCGTCGTCGGCGCGATCCACTTGATCAACGCGAGCTCCATGGCGACGCAGACGAGCCTTCGGTTTCGCATCCACTCGATCCCCGTCGCCGACGTTCGGACGCGGCTGCGACCGATGGCGATCGACAACCACGGGATCGACGTCGCTGCGCGGGCGCGCTCGACCTCGACGACCGACTGCGACTTCGCGACGCCGTGGCGCACCGCTCGGATGACGCCGTTGGATTTTCGCATTCACTACATTCTTCCCCACTATCACTCGATGGCGACGGGTATGCAGCTCGAGGTCATCGGCGGCCCAAACGACGGGCGCTCGGTGTTCATGACGGCGGGGCGCGTCGGAGATCCGCTCGGGATGGTCCTGGCGACCCCCTTCGACATGACCGGCGCGACGGGGCTCAGGCTCCGATGCTCGTACTCGAACACCACCGGCGCGCGCCTCCGCTGGGGAGAAAACGCGACGGACGAGATGTGCACCATGCTGCTCTACACCGACGCGACCGCGACGATGGGGGCGGTGGCAAACACCATCACCGCTCGAATGCCGCTCATGGACGGGAGCACGCTCGTCACCTCGCGGTGTCAGGCGTTTGTGTTGTGAGCTACGCGCGGACCGCGGTGGCGGTTCGCTCTGCGACCGCGATGCGGCGACCCGCTCTCACGACGCGCGCCCACGGCTCGGGGAGCAGCCGCGCTGCGTGCTCGTCGAAGCCGAGGTCTTCTTCGACGGCGAGGCCGTATCGAGCGAGCAAGGATGCGAGCGTTGGCGGCGTAAAGCCCAGCTTGAACGGCTCTCCTACCGCGCTCACGATCGCGGAGACGGCCCTCGCCGCGAATGATGGTCGCTCGACGATCGCTCGGTCGACGTAGTTGAACGCGAGCTTCGATCGCGGAGCGCTGTAGTCGCGGACCGCGCCGAGCGTGGCCTCGAACGCCTGCTCGGTGAGGTACATCGTGACTCCCTCCCAGAGCGTAAACGTCGGCGCGTCCCGCCGATGGCCGAGCGCCTCGAGCCGCTCGGGCAACGACGACAACGCGTCGCGTTCGAAATCAAACGAGAGCGCTCGCACCCGATGCTGCTCTCCGAAGCGAGCTCTCTTCGCGCGCCCGGTGGCAGGGTGATCGACCTCGTACACGACCGTATCGCCCAGGGAATCACCGAGGCGCCAGGCCCGCGCGTCGAAGCCCGCGCCGAGGATCACGACCTGCGCTCCTCCTTCTGCGAGAAAGCGGCGGAGCGCGTCGTCGAGCACCCGCGTGCGCACTTGCATGTAGATCGCCCACGGGAGCATCGGCAGCATCGGCCCCCACGCGAGGGTGCGCAGCGGCGCCGGGGCTCGCGAGAGCGCGTCGACCGTCGCTTCGGCGAGCGGTCCGAGCACGCGCAGTCCGTACGGATCGGTGACGAGCCTCGCGCGCTCGGGCAGCAGCGGCGCGAGGCCGCGACAGGCCGCGACGAACGCGGCGGTGAGGCTCGGGCGCTCGGGTTTCATTGGCGGATCATGGCACGATCGCGCGAGGAGAGCCCCGCGCTACGGCGCTGCGAAGCGCGGGGGATTCACTTCGTGATCATCGCGCGGAGGACGGTCTCGAGCGTCGTGCTGCCGCGGACGAACTGCGCGTCTTTGCCCTCGAAGGCGACGTGGTCTGCGTTGATTCCGTCCATCATTTCGGCGTACCAGCCGGCGAGCTCTTTGGAGGCGCCCATGCCTTCGAGCGACGCGGCGACGGCTGCGGTGGGGACGGTGACGGCCTTCACGGATTTTCCGCTCAGCTTGCTGATCGTCGCGACCGTGTCTTCGAGGGAGAGGTCTTCGGGCCCCGCGAGCTCGATCACTCGCACGCCGCTCGCGTGAGGCTCGAGCAGCGCCTTGGCTGCGACGAGCCCGATGTCCTTCGTCGCGACCTGCGCGAACTTCTTGTCCGCGACGATGCCGTAGTAGAGCGCGCCGGAGTCGAGCGCGCCTGCGAGCGAGCCGCCCCAGTTCTCCATGAAGAACGCGGCGCGCAAGAAGGTCACGCGCTTGCCGCTCGCGCGCAGGGCGTTCTCGATCGGGTGCAGCGTCTTGATGGGTCCCGTCTTGTCCGCGTGTTGAGCGCCGACCGACGAGAGAAACACGGTGTGCGCTGGGGCTGCGTCGCGCAGCGCGGTGAGGAGCTTCTCGGTGAGCTCGGCGCGGTTGGCCGCGAGCCCTGTCTGTCCCCAGCCGGGCGGAGGCAAGAGCACATACGCGCCGGTCGCGCCGGAGAGCGCGCGGGTCATCGACGCGGGGTCATCGAAAGAGGCGACGGCGACCTCCGCTCCGCGCGCCTTCCATTGCGCGCCCTTCGCCTCGTCGCGCACCACGACGCGAACAGGAACCTTCGCGTTCAAGAGCGTCTCTGCTGCGACCGAACCCGTGTGACCCGTGACTCCAGTGACGACGTACATGGCTGTCTCTCTCTTCTGTCCCTCGCGCGGCGCTCGCGTCCGGCTCGATGACGAAGACAGGTTGCTGCGCTTCAAGTTATTCAGCCAATCGATGAATGATATAGTCGCTATTCGTTGTATGAATATATCATCGGTCGACCTCAATCTCCTGGTGGTGCTCGAGGCGCTGCTCAAAGAGCGCTCGGTGACGCGCGCGGCGCGGCGCGTGGGGCTCAGTCAGCCGGCGACGAGCAGCGCGCTCAATCGTCTGCGCGCGCACTTCGACGACCCCCTCTTCGTGCGAACCGCCCGCGGGATCGAGCCCACTCCGCGGGCGCTCGCGATCGCGCCGGTGATCGAGTCCGCGCTCGACGCTGTGCGCTCGACGCTCGAGAGGCCGAAGCCGTTCGACGCTGCGCGCTCGACGCGCGCGTTTCGAATGATCTTGCCCGACTCGCCTGCGGTGCTGCTTCTGCCCGACGCGCTCGCGAGGATCTCCCGCGAGGCGCCGGGGGTCGACCTGCAGCTCAAGCCCACCGTGCTGCTGGACGACGCGGATCGTGCGCTGCTCGACGGAGAGCTCGACGTGGCGGTCGTCCCCGCGAGGCTCCCTTCGTCCGATGAGCGGGCGGGGATGCAGCAGCGGGCGCTGTGGCGAGAAGAATTCGTGTGCGTGCTGCGCGAGGGCCACCCGCTGGCGAAGAAGCGCTCGCTCACGATGGACGAGTGGCGCGCGCTCGGACACTTGCTCGTGGCGCCGCGCGGGACGCCTGGGGGCCTGGTGGACGAAAAGCTGGCGAAGATGGGCCTGTCGCGACGGGTGGCGGTGATGGTTCCGCAGTTTCTGTTGGCGGCGCCCGTCGTGGCGCGCTCGGACCTCGCGTGGATCGCGCCGGCGCGGGTCGCGAGGGCGATGCAAGAGCAGTATCGGCTCGTCATCAAGCCGGTCCCGTTCGAGCTTGAGGGGTTTACGTTGTTTCTCCGTTGGCACCATCGCTTCGAGCGGGATCCCGCGCACCAGTGGCTCCGAGAGCTGCTCGTGTCCGTGGCGGAGCGCTTGCAGCGGCCTCCCGTGAAGCGCGCCGCGTCCGATCGGTGAGCGTCGGGCGGCCCCGGGCTTTCTCTCGGCGGCTTCGCTGGCGTTTCGGAGACCGAATCGGGTTACCCTCGCGCACCATGCGCAAGGCGAAGATCCTGGGAACGCTCGGCCCCGCGAGCGCCAACGAGCAGACTCTCTCGGCGTTGTTTCGAGCTGGGCTCGACGCGGTCCGCCTCAACTTTTCGCACGGCACTGCGGAGCAGCACCGCGCCAACGCGAAGCTCGTTCGTCAGGTCGCCGCGAGCCTCGGACGTACGGTGGCGATCCTCGGGGATCTCTGCGGCCCCAAGATTCGCTGCGGGACTTTTCCGAACGGCCCTGTCGAGCTCAGCGACGGGCAGCACTTTACGTTCACGCACGAGACGGTCCCTGGCGATCAGCGACGCGTGAGCATGTCCTATCCGCTCGCGGACGACTTGAAGACTGGGGACGTGCTGCTGCTCGACGACGGCCTTCTGCGCATGCGCGTCGAGAGCGTGCTGCCTCCCGAAGTGACGACGATCGTCGAGGTGGGCGGGACGCTCTCGGACAAAAAGGGGATCAATGTTCCGGGCGTTCGGCTGAGCGTCCCGGCGCTCACGCCCAAGGACGAGCAGGACATCGAGCTGGCCCGAGAGCTCGCGGTCGACTACCTCGCGATGTCGTTTGTGCGCGACGCCGAGGACATCCAGCGTTGCAAGCGGCTCGCGGGAGACATCCCGGTGATCGCCAAGATCGAGAAGCCCGAGGCGGTCGACAACCTCGACGCGATCATCGAGGCGTCCGACGGCGTGATGGTGGCGCGCGGAGACCTGGGCGTCGAGATGGGGAGCGAGAAGGTTCCGCTCGTGCAAAAGAGCACGATCAAGAAGGTCAACGAGGCGGGCAAGATCGTCATCACCGCGACGCAGATGCTCGACTCGATGATCCGCAACCCGCGTCCGACGCGGGCCGAGGCCGCGGACATCGCCAACGCCGTCCTCGACGGAACCGACGTGCTCATGCTCTCGGGCGAGATGGCCTCCGGCAAGTTCCCGATCGACTCGGTGCGCACGATGGACACGATCATCCGCGAGATCGAGGCCAGCGAGCTCTATCGCTCGCTGCCCGAGCCGCCGGCGTTCGGCGACGCGTGGGCGTTTCACAACGTCACCGCGCGCGCCGCGGCGCTCGCGTCGCGCTCGATCGTGCTCAAGGCCATCGTCGTGTCCACGCGCGACGGCTGGACCGCCAACGTCCTTGCAGACTATCGGCCTCGCTGCCCGGTGATCGCGGTGACTCCTCACGCCAACGTCGCCTCTCGCCTCGCGATGCAGTGGGGCGTGCGGCCGGTCGTGGGAGACCTCAAGGACCTCTCGCAAGACGAGCTGCTCTCGCGGGCCGATCATCTGGCGCGAGACCTTTGCGGCGCGATCGCCGGAGACGCGATCGCGGTGCTCATCGGCTCGCAGTCGGGCGCGGGACGGCAGCTTGTTTTGCGCATCGTGAAGTGACCGGCGCGCTCGCTTCGCGCGAGGATCGTCGCTGAGTCACCGAAGGGGTCACGCCCGTGTCCGACAAGACCGAAGAGGCCTCCGACAAGCGGCTGAGCGACGCGCGGGACAAGGGGCAGGTCGCGCAGTCGCGAGACGCCGTCGCAGCCGCGAGCGTCGCCGCAGGGCTCGCGACGCTGGGGGCGACCGCGGGCGGAATCGAGCGCGCTTTTCGCGAGAGCCTCGCGCTGGCGATCGCCGCAGCGGCCACTCCGTCCTCTCGCGGCAGTGTCTCTGTCGCGGGGGCGATGGTGCGCGCGCTCGAGGCGTCGATGGTGGCGCTGGCCCCAGCGCTCGCGGCGTCTGTCGCGGGCGCGGCCGCGGTGGGCGCGCTGTTGGCGGGGTTTCTCTTCGCGCCACAAGCAGCCATCCCGTCGCTCGAGCGGCTGGATCCCTCGCAGGTGATCGACAAGTTCACCAAGCCACGGACCTATGTCGAGCCGCTCGCGGCGCTGGCGAAGGGCGCGCTGCTCTTGTACCTGGGCTACTCGACGGCGAAATCGTTGATTCCGGCGTGGGCTCTCTCGCCGCGAGGGACGCCTCTGCAATTTCAGGGGCTCTTGGGCGCAACTTTGCGCGCGGTGGCGACGAAGACCCTGGCCGTCGCCATCGGCTTCGCTGCGATCGACGTTCTCTATCGTCGGTGGCAGTTCGCGCAAGACCAGCGAATGAGCAAGGACGAGGTCAAGCGCGAGCACAAAGAGTCCGAAGGCGACCCGCACGCCAAGCACGAGCGCGAGCGGATGCACAAAGAGATCTTGGAAGAGGCCACGGTCCACGCGGTCAGAAAGGCGCAGTTCGTCGTGACAAATCCCACGCATTTCGCGGTGGCTCTCGGATGGGACGAAGAGACCATGGCCGCGCCGCAGCTCGTCGCGAAGGGCGAGGGCGCGCTCGCTCGGCGCATCATCGACGAGGCCCATCGCGAGGGGATTCCGGTGTTGAGGGACGCGCCGCTCGCGCGGACGTTGCACGAGCAAGAGATCGGCGACGAGATCCCCGAGGCCCTGTACGACGCGGTCGCGGCGATCGTGCGGTATCTGACCGAGGGCGGGGACCCCGACCGGTACGAAGGATAATTTTTTCGCTCGCGCAACCTCGCGGGCTCTCTGGGGATCGTGTCGGCGAAAGCGGCGACGCCTTCCGTTGGCGAAACGCAACGCAATCGTCCCAGGACATTTCCCAGGAGATTGCCCGTGGCGTTTCGTCCTTCCAACGGGGCGTCGCGATCGAGGTGATTCAGATGCGTAACGATGAGATGGGGCCGCAGATCGGGGCCGTGTACGAGCCGGGGGGTGTCGGGACGATCAATCTGTTGAGCGAGCCCCGCACGGGGCCGTCGAGGAGCGAGGGGCTGCTGGTGGCGTTGGGGATGGGCGGGGCGCTGTGCGCGACGCTCGGTGTGTCGTATGCGATCTTCGCGTCGCGGGTAGGAGTGCTGTTCTCGCTGGCCAACATCCTGGCGGGAGTGCTGCTCGGGCGGGTCGTGAGAGCGCGCATCGGAGCGGCCAATCGGGGTTTGGCTCCGGTGATCGCAGCGGTGTACACGTACATCGCTGGGGCGATGGTGTTTCTGCCCGCGGTGCTCGTGACGCTCAACGAGTGGGACAACGACGTGGCGGCGCAGCGCGAGAACCTAGAGTGGGTTCGCGGCGCGGCTGTGGATCGAAGCGCGGTCGACGTGTTCACTGTGTGCGGCCTCGTGCTTCGCGCGCCCTTTCTCGTGGCCAACGCGAGCTCGCCCATGCCGCTGGTCTTCACTGCGATCGGCGTCTTTTATGCGGTGAAGGAGGCCACGCGAGAGGACGCGCGCTGAGCGAGAGGGCGTAGTCGAACGATCCCCCCGGCCGTAGATCGCTTCTGCTTGAATTGTGATCACTGAGATGGTGCTGGATTCGCGCGGCAAACGCCGGTGAGCATCGTGCCTTCGAACTGGCACGTCGCGCCTGCGACGCAGTTGCGATTGACGAAGGTGCATCCCTGGCCGACCGGGGGTAGACGCACACAGCGACCGATGGGCACCTTGGGGCCCAACCCAAACAAGCCGCCGTTCGAGAAGCGATCGTCAGCGGCGTGCCCAGCAAACTCTGGGCGGGCGCAGAAATATCCGTCTACACAGGCGGCGCCTTCGAGGCTGGCGTTGCAGTTGGCGTTCGCCGCCTGGTTCGCCTTCGGAGCGTTGTCGCAGGCAGACAACGTGGCGACCGCGATGACGAGCGCGAGGCGGAGCGAGAGTTTCATCGGGCGAATTGTAGGTCAGGGTGTCCCCGTTGAATCCTGACGGAATCTCGAATCGTCCTGCAGCGAGCAGTGACATCGGGCAGCGCGAGTTCGGTCCCGTAGTTGATCACTGTGTGCTCGACGGGCTGGCGTTGGATGTTCTGTCCTCGGCGAGCTGCGCAGGACTCCAGGGGGGATGTTCGGGGCTGCGCCCTTCGGAGGACTCTCGTCGTCGCTGGCGACTTTCTGAGCAGGCTGCCATCGTTGGGTGAACCAAATGCGTGTCATCGATGTTGTTCATCCGAACTACTTCGGCCCTGGGATCTCCGATGGGATCTGCGTGTTCGTCGTGAGCGCGTTCGCAGCGGCGCTGCTCTTCGAGGGCACGGCGCTGCTCGTCGAGCTTCTCCGCGGCGCTTCACGGGAGCGCGCGTCGCTCGCTCCCGGAGTTGGGCGCGTCGAAGGCGTCGTGGAGCTCGGTGACGAACAGCAATACATCGTTCGGGCCCGGGTCGACCAAACGACCTTCACGCTGATCGATCCCGAGGCGAAGCCGTTCTTCGTGCGCACCGCGAGCGGAGAGCGAGTGCGCGTCGACGTCACAGACGCGAAGATCGACCTCCGAGGCGAGTCTGCATCATTGGAGTTTTGGCGGGACGTCTCGGTCTCGGAGGGGCTCGTCGAGCTCATCCCCGACCGCTTCGTGACCGTGTACGGACAACTCGATCGTCGGCGAGCGAACGCGTTGGACTACCGAGGTGGTCGAGACGAGTGGTGCATGATCGCCGACAACGGTACGCTCCGCGTGCAAGGGGGACGACGAACGCGAGAGCGAGCCAGTCGCAAGGGGCGCAGGCGCGCGGTGACGATTTTGGTGTTGCTCGGTCTCGCGGCGACAGCCCTGTTGCCGTTGCGTGAATACTATCACCGCCGCTTCGGTGGCGAAGTCGTCCTCGCCCGCTGCGTAGGTCGGTCCCGGCAAGACCGGGAGGAGGTGTTCTTTAACAAGAATTCGAGAGAGCCCACGCGGACCGGGCGAATGTTGCGGGACTACTCTGTTCGCTATCGAGCGGATCTGCCCTTTCCCATCGAGGGCCAGGTGCCCGTGGGCAAGGCCCTGTACGATGAGCTTCCGCCAGAGGGCTCCTCGCTGATGTTGCTTGCGAACTGCCGCGTGGCGCTGCGATACACCGCGAGTCTTCGCGAGGGGGTGTGATTCCCATCCTGCTCACGAGCGCAGAAGATGCCCGGATCTCCCAGAGGCGCCGAACACTGCACCGCTGAGACGGCGATTGGGAGTTGCAA
>LNEO01000192.1 GCA_001465015.1 Deltaproteobacteria bacterium Ga0077539
TGCAACTCCCAATCGCCGTCTCAGCGGTGCAGTGTTCGGCGCCTCTGGGAGATCCGGGCATCTTCTGCGCTCGTGAGCAGGATGGGAATCACACCCGCACCGATGCCAAGCCGTTCTTCCGCAGGGGAGCCAGCGCACCGCACGGAGTCGCGTTCGTCGATCGCGCAAATGACGTCTCGATCGGCTGCGATATCCAGCGCAGAAAACGCAAGGTCGAACGGTCCGTTGTCGTCGAAGCAGCGCACCGACGCAGCGCCCACGGGCCGTCCGTACATCGCGCAGATCATCGAGTCGGTCATGGCGATTTCTCGCAGCGATGGCAGCGCTCCAACAGCGCTCCTGTACCAATGCCATCGTTCGTACATCGGCCCGTCGTTTCGAAGGTTCGTCGTGAGCATCATGGCCTCACACTCGGGCAACAGGAGATCGCACTCCACGACGCCCGACGGCACGCGGCCACACACAAACAACCGTCCACGTCCGAGCCACGGTGAGGACTGCTCCGTGGTGACCGATGCAAAGGCCTCTCGCTCTTCGTGCCAGGGAGGTCGACGAGCCCACGGAAGCCCGCACTCGCGCACTTCGCCGTTCGCCACTGAGCATCCAGAGTACACATATGGCCGAAACACCGCGCCGGGCTCGGTGACTCGCGTCGGCCCGTGAAAGCCGATCGGCCCCGCACCGCAGATGCGAGGTATTCGCAGGTGCTCGCGGTACTCCGATCCCCAACACCACGCCCCATCCGAACGGTTCGCGCACGCGAAGTGAGGACCGACGTAGACGGACGCTCGTTGCTGGGCGCCCGCATCGCTCTCGCTCGTCGAGCTCGCGTCGCGCGGCGTACGACTCGACGCATCTTCGCGGTGCTCCGCCGCGTGCGCCCGCTGCGCTCGTTGCGAGCCCGAACACCGGAGGAGCGCGATCCCGACGACCCACCACCCGCGACGCTTCACGCTTCCGATCGTCTCACAGGATCCGCGCTCTTCCAGCGTGTGTGCGGCATAAACGCGCGTCGATCGACGCGCTCGTGTTGCGGCGCAGATCCATATTGTCCGTCTTCGATGGCGCGCTCGGGCGCCGTGCCGCTCGCTCCTCGACAGGGCTGCGGCGCGGTAGAGTCTTCGCCAGCGCAATGAGCGACGACGATTACGATGTGCCTGGGCTGCCCAAGCAGAGGCCACCCAAAGGTCCCGGGATGTTCGCGGTCATCTCGACGTCGATCGTGACGTCGGTGCTCGCGTCAGTGGCCACGGTGTTCGCGCTGTCGAAGATGCCGTCTTCGCCGCTCGCGGGCGCGACAGCGAGGGACCTCGGTGGTTCAGCGCCGATCGCAGACTCGGGCCTCGGAGCGGTCACGGTGCCAGACCTCGTGCGCGTTCCGCGAGAGAACGTTCGATCGATCGTCGAGGCCGTGGGTCTGCGGTTCATCGAGAGCGAGCGGCACGAGCAGAGCGCGGTGCCCGCTGGCCTCGTCGCCGCGCAAGCGCCCCGCGCAGGAACGTCCGTCCCCCGAGGCAGCGACCTCGTCGTCGTGATCTCTGCCGGCCCCGGCGAGAGCGACTCTGGCGTCGCGCCTCCGGTGAACACCGCCGTCGCGCCCGTCGCGACGCAAGATACCGCCGACGCCGGCGCGCTCTCAGCGGACTCCGTCGCGGTGCCGAGCGTGTACCGTCTGTACGTTCGCGAGGCGCGCTCGCGACTCTCGCTCGCGGGGCTCTCGCTCGGCGAAGAGCGACGCGGCGGCTACGACGAGGACATGTCGCCCGGCCGGATCTTGCGTCAGTCCCCCACCGCCGGTACGCGCGTCGCGCGCGGCGCGGTCGTGCACGTCTATGTCAACCAGGAGTGACTCGATTTAACTCACACATAATCGAGATCACGCTTCGAAATCAGGCTCGATGAACTGCCACTTCACCTCGGGTTCGCGCTTTCGAACGCGAGCTTCGAACTGGTTGATCGACTCGGTGAGCTCCTTGCCCGAGATCTTCTCGTCGAACCGCAGCTTCGCGGCGACGAGCACCTCGCCGGGTCCTTGCTGCACGGTGATGAGTCGCAGCACCTCGACGATCTTGGGGTCGTCCTTGGCGGCGAGCCGCACTTGCTCTTCGATCTGCGGGTCCGCGCGCTCGCCCAGCAACAGGCCCTTCACCTTGCGCGCGAGAAAGACCGCCACCCACACGAGCACGAGGCCCACCATCACGCCGCCGACGCCGTCGAAGCGCGAGTCGATGAAGCGAGCAGCGAGCAGCGCGGCCAGCGCGAACACGTTGCCCACGACGGCGGCGAAGTTCTCTCCCGTGCACACGACGAGCTCTGCGTCTTTGGTCACCGCGAGATACTCGCGCCGCGAGGCCGAGCCGCGCTTCTTGTCGATCGCGCGGAGGCACTGGGCGAGCGCGAACATCTCGAGCACGATCGAGAACAAGAGGATCCCGATGCCGAGCTCGATGTGGTGCACCGGCTCTTTGTGGATGATCTTCTCGATTCCCTCGCCGATCGAGAACACGCCGCCGCCGAAGAAGAGCATCAGCGCGACGATGAACGACCAGAAGTAGCTCGCTCGCCCCGTCCCGAGCGGGTGCTTCTCCGTCGCTCCCTGGGTCGCTTGCCTGAGACCGATGAGCAAAAAGATCGAGTTGATGCAGTCGGACGCGGTGTGAATGGCCTCGGCGAGCATCGAGCCCGAGCCCGAGATCGCCGCGGCGATGCCCTTGGCGACGGCGATCGTTCCGTTGACCGCGAGGCCCGTCACGACGACCTTGGTGGAGTGTCCCTCAGCTGACATTGGAGCGCGGTTGTATATCCGAAATCGGCTCAGCCGAAGGACGCGATAGGCACGGGCGTCGGCAGATCGGGTCGATACAAGAGGGTCTGCCGCGAGGTTTTCAGCACGAAATACGGCCCTTCTGCGCGGACAGACTCCGGCGAACCCTGGGCGATGTGCTGCCAGCCGAGGCGCCCGGTGTCCGCGTGGAGCACCGTGAACACTGTCTCGCGCTCGCCTCTGCGCCCCGCGACCGCGATGAACGGCCCGAGCGACGCGATGGGCTCGAAATCATCTTGCGTGCGCGTCCCCGAGCCGAGGTCCGCGTCGATCGTGTACCAGACCCGGAGCGAGCTCGGGTCGAGGCCCACGAGCTTGAATTTGTGTGAGCCGCTGAGCTCGCCCAGCAGCGCGACGACGATGGCGTACGTCGCCTCGAGGCGCTCGATCGCGTAGCCCTTGACGAGCTCGCCGTCCGCCGACGGCCCCATCGGCGTCGCGGCGACGCGAAAGAGATCCGCGGAGTAGACGTACCTGCCGCACGCGACGGGCGCGCCGCGCTTGTTGTCGAAGGGCGCGCTCGCTTGAAGGAGCACGCGCCCGGTGGGCATCTCGACGACGGCGACGCCCGAGGTCCCCGAGGCGTCGATGTCCTCGGCGCCGCACAGCACGTTGCGGCTGGCGGTGCGCAGGCGAACCTCGCTCGAGGCGATTCGATACACAGGGACCGGGCCGCGGTTGGGGTCGATGAACAGCGTCGAGAGCTGCGTTCCGTCGAACGCGCACACCGCGACGCCGCCCGGAATCGCAACGGGCCCGAGGTCCTTGGCGTCCGGCAAGGTCCAGAGGACGCTCCCGTAGCCGCGCTCGATCCCGAGGTACTGGTCCTGCACGGTCTGCACGACCATCGCCCCAGGAACGCTGGGGTGATTGGGATCCCAGAGATTGGGCTTTCCGAAGCCGCACTGCACGGCGGACTCCAGGGTCGTCCGAAAGATCAGTCGCCCAGAGTACAGGTCGAGCGCCCACAGCTGGGTGTCGTTGACGGCGTAGACGCGCCCGCCCGAGATCACCGCGGGCATGGTGGTCTCGCTCGGCTGCACTTCGGGTGGCGCCTCCCAGAGCACCCGGTTGGTGATCGCGTCGATCGCGCGCAATCGATTGGACGCGTGGTGAAACCCTACGCAGGGCATGCCGACGAAAGCGTCCACGGCGATGGCCGTGTTCCCGTGGTCCGAGTCGAGGAGCTTCAAGCGCTGGTGCCTTTCACCGCCGGAGCATACTCGGGCACACTGCGCTCGTGTCGACCCACGAAGACGACGAGCGCGGCCTGTGGTCGCTGTCGCTCTTGTCGAATCGGTTTCCTGCGCTGCACGGGCTGCGGGCGCTGGCGATCTTGAGCGTCTTGCAGGTGCACGTCTCGGTGGTGCTCAACCGATTTCACATGCTGCCGGCGGGAAAGCTCTTCGTGATCTCGTCGTCTGTGTGGTTCGGGATGGACCTCTTCTTCGTCCTGTCCGGCTTTCTGATCGGCTCGATGCTGCTCAGCGACGGCGCGAAGGGATGGCGCGGGGTCGGTCGATTCTATGCGCGACGGTCTTTTCGCATCATCCCGCTCTACTACGTCGTGCTGACGGCGCTGTGGTTTCTCGAGCAGCCGACGGTCCCGTTCGTCCGCGTGCTGCCAGAGTATCTCTATCTCGCGCCGTATTTGCGCGTGGACATCGGCAACGTGGTGATGCCCTACGCGTGGTCGCTGTGCGTCGAAGAGCACTTCTACCTGACCGTTCCCTTGTTGATGGCGGTGCTCAATCGGCTGAAGACCCACCGCGCGCGGATCGCCGTGCTCGTCGCGCTCTGGCTCTCTGCGCTCTTGCTTCGCCACGCGCTCTTTTGGTTCTGGAACATCCCGTGGAACGCCCAGACCATGTTTCGCTTCATCTACGTGATGACCCACGGCCGCTACGACACGCTGATCGCCGGCGTGCTCCTCGCGTACATCGTGCATCACTTCGGCGATCGGCTCAGGGCGGTCTTCGCCAAACCCCTCGCGCGATGGGGCTGCTACGCATTCGCCGCGGCGCTCTGCTGGTCGTTGTTTCCCCCGCACCGGAGCGTTGCGCGCTCGCATTGGAACCTCTTCGCCTGGGGCACGATCACCAGCGTGATGTACGCCGCGCTGGTCCTGCCGCTCTTGCACGGTCCCCAGCGCGCCTGGCTCTCGCGCTTTCTCGGCGCGCGGCCGTGGCTGCCGATCGCGACCTTGGGCTACGGCGTCTACCTCGTGCACATTCCCCTGATGAACCACCTCGTGAAGCTGCTCGCGGTGGGTCCGTTCTTCGCGCAATGGTCGCAAGGGTCGCTCTGGGCGCTGTGTCTCTTGCTCTTGAGCCTGTTGAGCTGGTCGCTCGCGTACGTGCTGCACGTGCTCGTCGAGAAGCCCGCGCTGTGGCTGCGTGATCGCCTGGCGGCGTGACCTCGCTCAGCGCGCGCTAGCCTTCGTCGCCCTGCTCGCCGAGCTCGACGCGCTCGTCGCTCTCGAGACGACCGTTGTCCAACGACAGGATCCGCGAGGCCAATCGCTGGGCGTCCGCGGCGTCGTGCGTCACGAGCAACGCCGGGATCCTCGCGCTCGCGACCAGCTCGCGAAGGACGTCGCCGAGCTCGACGCGCAGCGTGTGGTTGAGCGCGGAGAAGGGCTCGTCGAGCAGAAGCAACCGCGGCGTCGATGCCAGCGCCCTCGCCAATGCCACGCGCTGCGCCTCGCCGCCTGAGAGCGTCGACGGCGCTCGATCACGAAGCGACCCAGCCCGCGCTCGCTCGAGCCAGGTCATCGCGACCTCTCGTCGCGCTCGGGCGGTTGGTTCTCGCGCTCCGTACTCCACGTTCTCGAGCACCGAGCGATGCGGAAACAGCGCCAGCGATTGAAACACCATCGCGACCCGGCGACGGTGCGGCGCGACAAAGACCCTCGACTCGCCGTCGAACACCGCCTCGCCATCGATGACGACGCGCCCTGCGCTCGGGCGCAGAAGCCCGGCGACGCACTCGAGAAGCGTGGTTTTTCCCGCGCCAGATGGGCCCATGATCGCGGTGATGGCCGCGTCTGCCTCGAACGTCACGTCGAGCCGAGGCCGCGACCCGGCTACGCCGCCTACGCCGTCGACGCGGACCCGAACGGACAAGCGTGGAGCGTCACCAGGCATGAGGCTTTCGTTTCGCGAGCTTGGTGCCGAGATAGAGCGCAGCGATGGCGATGGCCGCGAGCACCGCGACCATCCCCTGCGCCTCGGCGTCTCGGTTGGCTTGCACGGCGTCGTAGATCGCCAGCGAGCCCGTTCGTGTGAGCCCCGGAATGTTGCCCGCCACCATGAGCGTCACGCCGAAGTCGCCGAGCGCTCGGGCGAATCCGACGGTGATCCCCGCGATGAGCCCGTTGCGGCTCAGCGGCAAAATGACCGTGAAGAACACCCTCGAAGGCGACGCGCCGAGCGTGGCCGCCGCCGCCGTGAGCCTCGGGTCGACGTCCTCCATCGCCGCGCGCGCGGTCTTCACCACGAAAGGCAGCGCCGCGATGAACGCCGCCAACACCGCCGCTGTCTTCGTGAACACCAGCGGAGATCCCGTCAGCGACTCGTACGCGCGGCCGATCGCGCTGCTGCGGCCGAGGACGCCGAGCAGGTAATATCCGAGCACGGTCGGCGGCAGCACCATGGGCGCGGTGACGAGCGCGTCGAGCAGGTCGCTGCCCGCGAAGCGCGCTCGCGAGAGCACCGCCGCGAGCGCGACGCCCACGATGGCCGCGAGCGCCGTGGCCGCGGTCGCGACCTCGAACGACAGGATCAGCGGTTGCCAGTTCACGGCGGAAGAACCTGGCTTTCTCCAGGCAAAACGAGACCGAAACGCCGCATTACGGCCCGCCCGTCCGGCCCGTTGACGAACCGCGCAAACGCGAGGCCTCCCTCGCGGTTGCCGCCGCGCACGCACACCGCCAGCGCTTGATCGATCGGTCGATGCGATGCTTCGTCCAACAGAAACCAGGGATTCTCTCGGTCGCCAACGACCAGCGAGAGCGCCACGATCGCGGCCTCGACGTTGCCCGTCTCTGCGAACTGAAGCGCGTGTCGCACGTTGTCGCCGTACACGAGCCTGCCCTCGATCGCGCTCCACACGCCAGCGCCCTCGAGCGCCTGTCGCGCGGCCCGACCGTACGGAGCGTGCTCGGGATTGGCGATCGCGACGCGCCGAAATCGCGGGTCCGCGAGGGCGCGCAGCGTCGTCGCGGGCGCCACCCTGCCGCGCTTGGACCACACCGCGATTCGACCGCGCGCGTAGAGCGCCCGCGTGCTGCCGTCACACGCGCCGCGCGCGACGAGCTCGTCGACGAACGACGCCTGCGCCGCTGCGAACACGTCGAACGGGGCCCCCTCGCGCACCTGTCGCGACAAGAGCCCGGTCGAGCCGAAGGTGAACTCCACGCGCTGCCCAGACCGCCGCTCGAAGCTGCGACCGATCTCTTGAAACGCGACGGTCAGATCGGCCGCTGCGGCGACGCGCACGACAGGGCTGCTGCGTTCGGGGCTCGCTCCGCGGCTGCAATCGCAGAGCGCGAGCGCGACGAAGACCCCGAGGATCGCAGATCGTTCGATGCGCGCTGCGCGTCGCCGCGTCATGGCGCGGAGGCTACTGGTTCTCTCTGGCCGGCGTCGATGCGATGCGTCCATGGCGCGCACATTGCGCTCGTTCTCCGCGGTGGCGGCGCGGTCGCATCAGAGGCTCAGCGTTGCGCTGCGTCGCGGCTCGTCGTGAGGCTCCCGTCTGCGGCCATCCGCGCGCTCGCTCCGGACTCGAGCTCGAGCACCAGCTCGCTTCGACATGCGTCCCACCACCCGTCGTTGATCGGCCCGGGCGCGCTCGCGACCAGCGACGGTTCGCTCACCACCATCGGATCCACCGAGAATACATCGCGCGTCAACGGTCCGTCGTTGCCCATCGATGCAGGCGCGAGCACGTAGTATCGCCCGCGATCGCCTGCGCGCACGACGACCCGCTCTCCCTCGGCGCGCCCGATCGCGGCGCCCAGTCTGCGCTTTCGTCCGCTCGGGTTGACCGCGAAGAGCCCCGCCTCGGTGACGTTCCACCGCCATCCTCCCGGCGCAGAACCGCTGGTCGTCCCGATCTCGGGAGACGAAACGGACACCACCGTGGGCTCTTGCAGCAACGGTCCCGTCGTCAACGTGAAGCGCTCGGCGAGGATGAATCGACCTTCCGTTCCAGGGCGCCTGCGGGCGCTGCGCGGAGAGCGATCGACCCAACGCAACGCGCGTGTCTCGACGAGAGCGCTCAGCGAAACGAGGGTCGTCCCGTGAAAATTGAGCGCAGCGCGGTGGGTCCTGCACTCGCTCGGCGGGCTCGCTCGCGCCACGACCGCGCCGTTGACCTCGAGCTCGATCACCGAGCCGCACTCTGCGTTGCGCGGGCCGAGCAGCGCATACCAGTCCACCGCGACGTGGTCGAAGCGAACCGGTCGATCGAGCTCGACCGAGAGCGCGTTGTCCTCGTGCTCGCCGATCGTCCACCACACGTCATTGTTGCGCACGACCGTGGCGTGCGAGTGCGCCTCGGGCTTCGAGTACGCGAGCCGATAGCCACGACACGCGCGCGCTGACCCTCCCTCGCGCTCGCCGTTGATCCCCACTGTCAGGGACTCGACAGCGCCCGCTGCCGATGTCGTGTCTGGCTGTGCGTCCGGCGCGGACGGGGACGGAGAAAAGACGTCACTCTGCGTCGAAGCATCCGCGACCGGCGTCGCGATCTCAGTCGTGGGCTTTCGGCTGCATCGAACGAGCGCGCCAGCAGCGAGAGCAAGCGCGAGGACCAGCGTGCGGTGCATTGCGCGATCATGCGACGAATGCCCGCGAGCTCGCCGAAAATCGCGCGCTGGCGCCGTGGCCCGCGAAGCTGCTGTCGAGCGAAGCCTGCGGTTTCGCTGGGACTCTTCGCGCTGGCGGCGTGGCTCGTCTGGAGCGTGTTTCGCGCCCCTCGCTGAGCGCGCTCACTTGCCGAGCCCGTGCTCCTCGAGCTTCGCGTAGAGCTGCGTCCGCGCGATGCCCAGGATGCGCGCGGCCTCGGCGCGGTTGCCCTTGGCGCGCTCGAGCGCCCGCGCGACCAGCCGCTTCTCGAGGGCGCTCACCGCGTCGCGCAGCGGCAGCTCGTCGTAGGGCGTCGCGCCTGGGTCGCTCAGGCTCGCGTCGCTCGACGCGCTCTCTGCCCGCGGTCTCGCGCTGCGAATCGCCTCGGGAAGGTCGTGCTCGTCGATCACCTCGCCGCCGCACATCGCCGCCGCGCGCTCGATCGAGTGCACGAGCTCGCGCACGTTGCCGGGCCACGGGTAGCTCGTGAGCCGCGCCATCGCCTCTTCGCTCACGGCCTTGGCCTGCGTGCGACCGAGCGCGCTCGCGACGAGCAACGCGATGTCGCTCTTTCGCTCGCGCAGCGGCGGAAGCGCGATCTCGATCACCGCGAGGCGATAGTACAAATCCTCGCGCAAGGTCGCGCCCGCGCTCCCTGGCCGCACGGGCTTGTGCGTCGCGGCGATCACGCGCGCTGAGAAGTCCAAGGGCTCGCCCCCGCCGCCGACGCGCTCGAAGCGCCGGTCGTTGAGCACGCGCAAGAGCCGCGTTTGCAGGGACAAATCCAGGTCGCCGATCTCGTCGAGAAAGAGCGTCCCCTCTGCGGCGAGCTCGAGTCGACCGGCCTTGCGCGCGTTGGCTCCGGTGAACGCGCCCTTCTCGTAGCCGAAGAGCTCTGCCTCGAGCAGCGTCGGCGCGAGCGCCGCGAGGTTGACCGCCGCGAAGGGAGCCTTCGCTCGAGGGGAGTGCTCGTGAATGGCGCGCGCGACGAGCTCCTTGCCCGTACCGGTCTCACCCGTAATCAAGACGGGAGCGTCCGAGCTGGCGGCGCGGCCGATCGCCTTCCACACAGAGAGCATCGCGGCGCTCGAGCCGACGAGGGCGCGCTTGTGTTCCTGTGCGCGCGCAGGGGACGCAGGCGGCGTCGCGACCACCGCGTGCTCTCCGCGCTCGAGCGAGCGCTGCCGCGCAGCGCGCTGCACGGTGGCCAGCAGGGCGTCGAGGTCGAACGGCTTGGTCACGTAGTCGAACGCGCCGAGCTTCATCGCCTCGATCGTCCGCTCGCTGTCGCCGTAGGCCGTCGCCATGATCACCGGGCAGTTCGGAGAGAGTCGCTCTTGGATCTCCCGCAGAAAGACCAGCCCGTCGCCGTCCTTCAGGCGCACGTCGAGCAACACACAGTCGATCGGCGCGCCCGATCGATCCGCGGGCGCGAGGATCACGCGAGCCTCCGCGAGGCCCTCCGCCGTCACCACATCGAACGACGCCGCCTTCAACGCGCGAGCGAGCCCCTCGCGAACGCCCCGCTCGTCGTCGACCACCAACACGCGAGTCATGGAGTGACGGAGTGTCCCACGGCGCCGCTCGTGACGGTGAGCGCGAACACCGTCTCGATGCCTTCGCGTCGGTACGCGAGCGCGCCGCCGTGGGCCTCGGCCGTGGCGCGCGCGAGCGCGAGGCCCAGCCCTGTTCCGTCCGATTTGGTCGTAAAAAACGGCTCGAACAGCGCCTGCTCGCGGTCGCGAGCAACGCCCGGTCCCAGGTCTCGCACCGAGATCTCGCAGAGCGCCCCGCGCTGCGCGACGCACACGCGCACCGAGCGGCCCCGAGGGCTCGCCTCGATCGCGTTGCGCGCGAGGTTGTCGATCGCGCGCGAGAGTTGGTCTTCGTCGACCCACGCCGTCGCGTCGCCTTCGACCTCGATCGCGACGTTCTTCTCGTCGGCCCAAGTCTGAAGGAGCCCCGCGCGATTGCGCGCGATCTCTCCCAGCGAGCGCTGCTTTCTCTCGGGCGGCCTGGCGCGGCTCAACGCGAGCAGGTCCACCACGAGGCGATCGAGCCGCGCGATCTCCGAGGACAGCTCGTCGAGGTCTGCGCGAACGTCGGAAGAGAGTCCCTCGCTGCGCCGCGCGAGGTCCACGCGGAGCTTCATCGCGGCCAACGGGTTTCGCACTTCGTGCGCGACGCCCGCGGACATGCGCCCCAAGGCCGCGAGTCGATCCTTCGCGGCGAGCTGTCGGGTGAGGGCGTCTCGCTCGCCCTGGGCGTTTACGAGCGCGGCGGCCATCAGCCGAACTCGGTCTGCCACCACCGCGAGCTCGCCGACCGCCGGCGTATCCACGGGCGCCGCGAGGCTCTTGCTCAGTCGATCGACGCTGTCGCTGAGCGAGCGAGCGCCATCTCGCACCGAGCGCGCCGTGCGAATCGCGAGGACCGCCGACGCCAGTCCGCTCAGCGCGAGCACGAGCACCGCCAGCCGCAACAGCGGCTGCCTCGGAGGAACGTTGATCGCGCTCATCGCCCAGTACACCCGCCCCTGCTCGTCTCGCAGCGCGGCGGCGGACTGGACCTCCCCTTCGTCTTCGCGCATCGCCGTTGCGATGTCTTCGACGTCCGTGATCGCGCGGATCGCGCGCTGGGCAGCGGGAGGGGGCGCGGTCCCTTCGAGCACGTACCCTTGCGGCGAGAGCACGCCCGCGCGCCCGCCGCGACGCGCGCGCATCACGACGGGCCGCCCCGAACGCAGCCGCAGCACCGACGCGGACGCTTGCTGCTCGGCCCTCGCGCTGCGCTGTTCGGCGCCGCTTCGATGCAAGAGCGTGAGCGCTACGACCGACGCCCCGCAGGCGATCAACGCGAGCAGCGCGATGGTGGCGAGTCGTGCGTTGAGCGATTGGTGTGGCATCGAATCGAAGACTCTATCTTCCCCCCGTGGGAGTCCATCGCTCGAAGCTCTACTGCGCGGCGACCGTGGTTCCGTTGGCGAAGGTGACGCGCTCGGCGACGAGGGCGACGCCCTGGGCGTACTGGTCGCCGCGCCCCTGGATCGAGAGGCGTTGACCCGCGGCGAGCTGCTGCTGCGTCGCGGCTTGCGCGAGCTGGCGGTTGAACATCACCGACGTTCCGTCCTGAAGGACCGCCCCGCGGATGTGACCGCGCGGCCCGACGATGACGGTCGACACCGTTCCGCTCGCGTTGCGCTGCGGAAGCTGCGCGAGCCGCTGCTGCATCGCCGCTCGACGGCCGTGTCCCTGCGCGCCTTGGGCCTCAGCGTGCCGTCCGTGGCCGCGGCGCATTCCGCCGCCGTGGTGCCTGCCGGCCTGCATCCCACCAGGCTGGGTCATGCGCTGGATCATGCGAGGGTTGGGCTGCGCGAGCACGTTGCCCGAGGCGTCGCGGATGGTCGCGCCGAGGATCGTGTTGGGGGCCTGCGCCGAGGCGTATCCGCTGACTTGAATACGCGCACCAACACCGAGGGACTGCGCCGCGCGGTCGCTGCGTCGGCCGAGCATCACGACCTTGCCCGAGTCCAGCACCACCGCGTGCACGCGGCCCATCGGGCCGAGGACGAAGCGGCTGATCGCGCCCTGCAGGCTGGTCGGCGAGAAGGTCACCGGCATTCGCTGGACCGACTGCGCGCTTGGCTGAGCGACGGGCCCTGCGTCCGAAATCGTCTGAGCCGAGGCGATGGCGCCCGTGAGCGCGAGCGTGGTTCCGAGCGAGAGCGACAGGATGATGCGGCGGATGTTCATAACGGGTGCTCCTTTCGAGAGCGACACCCCGCGGACTGTGTCGCGGAGTGCGTTGCGAGAGGAGCTCTTGCGGGCTTCGTGCCAGGACGGAGTATCACGATAAGTAATTGAAATTAATTCGTTCTGTGTCGGTGTTCCTCCCCGAGACAGGTGTCGTGATTCGTGACAGGTGTCGCGATCGACGACGCTTCAGCGCTTCGCGGCGCGACGGCGCCCGCCCAACGCCAACGCGAGCGACACGATCGCCCACGAGGCCCAGCGCGGCGCGCGCGTGTCCCCCGTAGGAACCGTGCAACCGCAGCCGCCGGTCATCGTGGGTCTCGATCCGGCGTCGCTGCTCGTGCCGGCGTCCGCCGCGCCCCTCGCGTCGCTCGGAACCATCGCGCTGTCCGTCGCGCTCGCGCCGGTGTCTTCCGCGATCCCCGTGTCGTTGGCAACGACGACGTCCATCGGCGCTGATGCGTCGCTGGGAGGCATGACGCCCGAGTCCCTGGGCCCGACGCCAGAGTCCATGGGAGCGACGCCCGAATCACTCACGCCCGCGTCGGGAATCGGACCGGAGCCTCCGGACTCGAGCGCTCCGAGGTCGATCGTGGCCACGGTGCTGCGCGGTCGCGCGATTCCCGGAAGGCGCAGCATCCGCAGCGGTGGCTCGAAGGTGGGCAGCGCGAGCGGCCGCGGAAAGGCTCGTCCCACCGGGCTCGTCGTCGTCGCGACGCCGCGGTCGATCAACGGGCTGCCAGCGGCGGGCCGATAGTCGAACGCCGTCGCGTTCGTGAGCCTCGCGTCTGCGCCGGTGATCGTCCCCCGAAAGCCCATCGGGATATTGGTGGCCCCCATGGGAACCCAGTTGTTCGACCCCTCGAAGACCTCGCCCGACGTCCAGCGCGCCTCGACCTGACGGCTGACGTCGACCGTCCCGCCCGTCGCGAAGAAGACGTTGTTGTGCGCCTCGATAGAATCGACTCCGTGAAACACGCGCAGCACCGCGCCGCCCCCGGAGTTGCTGATGAACGTGTTGTTGACGAACCGGTAGCGCCCGAGCGATTGCCCCGTCCCATCGCCGCCGACGCGCACGATCGAGAACGTGTTGGTCGCGCGAAGCACGTTGCCCACGACGTCCGAGTCCTCGCGCGCTCGCGCCTCGGTCCATCCCGAAGCGGCTCCGCCAGGGTCTGGGCCGATGAGCTCGAGCTCGTGATAGAGCGCGCCCTCGATCCAGTTGGAATAGATCTCGTTGCGCTCGGCGCGAGACTTCACCGCGTTGCCGCCGTTGCCGTCGTGCACGTAGCAGTGCTGCATACGAAACACCGAGCCCGGATAGGCCACTTCGTCGGTGGCCATGTAGATCTGGTGGTCCTGCGTTCCCGCGCCCGAGCGATACACCTCGACGTACTCGAGCGTGAGGTCGCCCGAGTCCTGATCGGCGCCGAGGATCCCTTGCCTCGGACAGTCGTGCACCGCCGTGTTGCGGATCACGATGTTGTCCGCGTGATGAAACACACAGCGCGCCGCCCCGTTGCGGACCTCGAAGTTCTCGAGGACGTAGTTGTTGCCCGCGAGCTCGACGCTGTTGTTGCCGCCTTGAATGACGGGGCGCGCGCCCATCGTCGAGGTCATCCCGCGGATCGTGATGGGCATCGCGACGGTGCCAGCCCGCGTGAAGCGGACGGCCATGTACGTGCCCGGGTCGACCTCGACGAGGTCCCCAGGATTCAAGAGCCCCGCGACGTTGGCGATCTCGCGATACATCCGCGAGGGGCCCACTTGATACGTGATCGCGACGGCGGGCGCCGCGAAAGACGCGACGGCAGACGCCCCAGCGACCGCGACCAACGAGCGAGCGATCCCTGAAATCGAACGGCGAGCAGCGCTCATCCCCCGACGGTCGCGCTCGCGTGTTCGCCTGTCAACGCGGCGAGCTCGGCGCATCACGCGCAGTTCGATTCCGCGCCTTCGCCCGATCGTGGTAGACATCCGTCGGCAATTTTCCATGCGCTCGCACACCGTTCGCACGCTCTTCGCCCTCTCCCTCTCGCTCGTCGCCGCGCGCTGCGACAAGCCGTCGTCGCGTGAGCAAGCGCAGTCGGTCACGGAGCAAGCCCCGCGCCCGACGCCGGTGCTCGACGCGCAGACCCCCGTGGCGCGAGTGCTCGCGAGGCACATCGTGACGTTCTACCGCTGGCGAAGCACCGAGCCGGGCAACGCCGACACCCGCGGCGAGTCCATCGAGCACGGCATCCAGAAGGTTCACTTCGTGATCGAAGTGCACCGAGACGAAGCTGGAAGGCACGCGCTTCGCGTCGCGGGTCTCAGCGGCGACACCACCATCCCGCAGCAGGTGCGCATGCGATCCGAGGGGCCGTCGAGCGCGACCTTCAACGTCCCTCGCGAGGGCTTCGCGAAGTACTCGCTCGAGAACTTCGGCGGCGAGCTGCGCAACGGCGAGCCCATCCGCGTGCTCCTCGCGTCCGCGCCCTCGGCGCGAGAGACCCTCTCGGTCACGAGCAGCCCGTCGTTTACTCGATTGCCGACGACCGGCGAGATCACCGGCGGAAGCGCGCCGCAAATCGGGCAGGTCGACGCCGTGGTGGTCTTCGTCGTTCCGGTCATCTCGCGGCGCGGCGGGCGTTATCTCGTGCACGCCATCGACATGAACGCCGAGCCCGGAGGCTTCGCCGCCAACGGCGTGCTCACGCACAACCCGTCGGACGCCGAGATCACTCGGTACGTCGGCTGGATGCGCGACCGCAACGGAATGGGCCGCGACCGAAACCCGCCCATCGCCATGCACCCCATCGACCGGAGTTGACCGGGCCCGAGGGGGCTCGAATACAAACCCATGAAATTCGGTTCGATCGACATCGAGCCCTGCGCCTACGGGTTTGTCACCGCCCTCGCGCCGATGGCCAACGTGACCAACCCGCCCTTTCGCTCGCTCGCCCGCGGGTACGGCTGCGGGCTCACGGTCAGCGAAATGGTGGCCTCGCATCACCTCGTGAAGGGAGGGGTCAACGGCCTCAACGCGCTTCGGATGGAGCGCGCGCCGGGCCCCGGACCGCACGTGGTTCAGCTGCTCGGCGGCGACCCCGCGCTGATGGCCGAGGCCGCGCGCATGGCCGAGGCCGAGGGCGCCGACGCGCTCGACGTGAACATGGGCTGCCCGATTCGGCGCATTCAGCACGGCTGCGACGCGGGCGTGGCCCTCATGCGAGAGCCCTCCCGCGCCGCCGCGGTGATCTCTGCCATGGTGCGCGCCGTAAAGATCCCCGTCAGCGCCAAGCTGCGCGCCGGGGCGAGCGCACACGAAATCAACGCCGTCGCCGTCGCCCGCGCCGTCGAGGACGCAGGCGCGTCGATGCTCACCGTCCACGCGCGGACCGCGGACGCCGTGCACCACGGTGAAGCGCGGCTCTCGGTGCTGGGCGAAGTGAAGAGCGCCGTGCGCGTCGCGGTCCTGGGCAACGGCGGCGTCGCGTCGGTCGACGACGCGAGGCGCATGGTGGCAGAGACCGGCTGCGACGGCGTGATGATCGGCCGCGGCGCGCTGGGAAATCCCTGGCTCTTTCGCGCGCTCGAGACCGGCGCCACGGTGGACGTCACGCTGGCCGATCGGCGCGACGCCGCGCTCGAGTACGCCCGTTGGCACGTGACGTTCGCCGGCGAGCAAGCTGCAGCGCGCGAGCTTCGAAAGTACATACGCTGGTTCTACAGCGGCACCGAGCGCGAGGCGCAGGTGCGCGCGGCGCTGCCCAGGTTCGACTCGCTCGCGACGATCGAGCGCATTCTCGCCGAGGTCACTCGCGGTTCGACATAGACTCGCGAGCCTCGCGATGATCGTCACCAAACGAGAGAACTGGTGGCAGCTGGTCCTGAGCTACCACGGGACCGAGCTGCCTCGGACGAAGTGGAGGATCTTCGGCGTCGCGGTCGTCGCGATGGTCGTGACGTTCTTCGAAGAGAAGCACGGCTTTCACCCGAACCTCACCCCGCTGCCATACACGCTGATCGCCGTCGCGCTCGGCATCTTCTTGGGCTTTCGCAACAACGCCAGCTACGACCGCTGGTGGGAGGCGCGAAAGCTCTGGGGGGCGCTCGTGAACACCTCGCGCACGATCGCTCGCCAGTTCACGACGCTCGTCGGCCCCAAGGGGCCCGCTGACGAAGAGGTCCTCGCGCTGCGAAAGACCCTCGTGTATCGCGCGATCGCCTTCGTGCACGCGCTCAGGCTGTCGCTGCGCAACGCGAAGGACTACTCCGAGCTCGAGGCGTTCATCCCGCGCGAAGAGGTCGCGCAGCTCGCCAACGAGAGCAGCAAGCCCCTCGCGATCACCCAGCGAACGGCGGTCGTGCTGCGCGAGGCGTGGGAGCGCGGGTGGATCGACACGATGCACGTGCCCGCGATCGACGCGTCGCTCTCTGCGCTGACGGACATTCAAGGCGCGTGCGAGCGCATCAAGTCCACGCCGATCCCGTTTCTCAGCACCACGCTCATGCACAGGATCGTCGCTGTGTACTGCTACACGCTGCCCTTCGGCGTGGTGGACGCGGTGAAGATCTATACGCCCTTCGTGGTGATCATGGTGGCGTACGCCTTCTTCGGGCTCGACGTCGTCGGCGACGAGCTCGAGGAGCCGTTCGGAACGGATCCCAACGACCTATCTCTCTCGGCCATCTCGCGCATGATCGAGGTCAACCTTCGGCAGCGCGTGGGCGAGACCGATCTGCCGCCGTTGCTCCAGCCGGTCAACGAAGTGCTCTCGTGACGGAGGCTCACTGCGCCGAGTCCCTGTGGGCTGCGGTTGCTGCGCGAGCTCAGCGTCTCGCCGTTGCTCGATCGCAGACGACTCCCGAAGTGTCGTAAGAGGTGCGATCAACGTTTCGGCTCGTCGATCGACGTTGTGTTGCGTGGTCGCGCAGTGGTTAGCGAGGGCGGCGATCAGCGCGAGCGCGATGGTTTGCTTCGAAACCATCATCGAACGAACCCTGAAAACGTTCGCCTCTCGTCGAACTTACGCGATCGCGTTGTCCCGTGTGTTCGACGGGCTCTCCATACTTGCTCCAAACGCTTTTCCCCTGAGATCGATACACTTCGCCTATGCGCGTTGCCCATTCTGCGTGGTGTCTCGTTGTTGCTGCGATCGCCGTCGCGTGCGGTCCCAGCGGTTCGATGGTCCCGGACGTGACGACCAACGACGTCACGATCGCCGACGCGACGAGCGACATGCAGTCGCCGGCGCCGGACGCGACGACGCCCACGGACGTCGTCGCGGCGGACGTCACCGCGCCGACCGGCGATCCGACGTGGTGGAGAGACATCAAGCCCATCGCCGATCAGATGTGTAACAACTGCCACAGCGCCGGCGGAATCGGCTCGATGCCGCTGTCGACCTACGAGCAGGCGCGGCCGCTGGCGAGGGTGATCGCAAATCAAGTGCGCAATCGGATCATGCCGCCGTGGATGCCCCGCGAGGGATGCCGCGACATGCGCGACTCGCGCGCGCTGACCGACGCGGAGATCGCGAAGTTCGTCGCGTGGGAGGCCGCCGGCGCCCCCGAGGGAAACATGGCGGACTACCGCGCGCCCATGCCGCGAGGCAACACGACGCGGCCGCTGCCTTCGACGCCGGGCGACATCGTCATTCAGCCGAGCGAAACGTACCTGCCCAATCAGCGACTGACCGACGACTACCACTGTTTCATCATGGATCCGGCGCTCACGACGACGCGCGACGTGGTGGGGGTTCGCGTGACGCCCGGCAACGCGAGGATCGTGCACCACGTGATCCTCTTCGAAGTGCGCGAGCGATCGTTGGCTGACCTGCAGCGTTTGGACGACGCCGAGCCGGGCCCCGGATACACATGTTACGGCGGCGCTGGCGTCAGCCCGCAGGTGCGCCCAGGAACCGACGGCGACCTCGTCGACATGAGCGTGCAGATGGTCGTGGGCTGGGCTCCGGGCGGCGTCCCTGGCTACCTCCCGGTCGGCACGGGCATTCGCCTCAAGCCTGGATCGCGCCTCGTCATGCAGGTCCACTACAACATCCAGGGTTCGACCCGTGGAATGAACGATCGCTCGCGGGTCGATCTCTTCCTCGCCGATCCGTCGGCCTCGACGCAGCAGGCGTTCTGGCTGCCGCAGGCGAACCAGAGCTTCACTGTTCCTGCGGGCGCTGGGCCGATGGATCCGCGCGCGACGGTCGTCGCCAACTTTCGCAACACGCAGCTCCCGGTGCGAATCTTCGGCGTCGCGCCGCACATGCACACTCGCGGGCACTCGATTCGCGTCGAGGCGATCAACAACGCCGGCGCGAGCACGTGCCTCGTGGACGTCCCTCGGTGGGACTTTCACTGGCAGCAGGGCTTCTTCTTTCAGACTCCGTACCGAACGACCTCGGGCATGATGGGCGACACGTTCAGGACGACGTGCGTGTACGACAACCGCCCCGAGAACCAGCCCTTCGTCGACGGAATGCAGGTCGCCCCGCGCGATCTGTCCTGGGGTGAGGGCACCCACGACGAGATGTGCCTGAACTTCTTCTACGTCTCGCTTTGATTGGCTGTCGGAGCCTTCGACGCGCTTCGACAATCGCGATACGCTCTCGGTCCCTTCCACGCTCTTCGTGACGGTGCTCATGAACAAAACACTCGCGCGAATTCCGTTCGTGATCGTGCTCTTCAGCGTCGCCTGCGGGACGCCCGCGCAGTCGCCAGACGTCGTGACGGACGTGCCTTCGACCGCTGACATCACCACGACGCCGACCGACGTTCCGCCGACTCCTGAAGATGCCCCTGTCGCTCAGGACACCGGCGCGACGCCCGGCGACGTGACGTGGTGGAGGGACATCAAGCCCCTCGCTGATCAGATGTGCAACAACTGCCACCAGACGGGCGGCATCGCGCCGATGCCGCTGGCGGACTACGCGACGGTGCGGCCGATGGCGCGCCTCATCGCGAATCAAGTGCGCAATCGGATCATGCCGCCGTGGATGCCGCGCGACGGATGCAGGTCGCTCGTCGACGTTCGCGGGCTGACCGACGCGGAGATCGCGAAGTTCGTCGCGTGGGAGGCCGCCGGCGCCCCCGAAGGAAACATGGCGGACTACCGCGCTCCCGCCATGCGTCCCGACACCACGCGTCCGCTCCCGTCGACGCCCGGTGACATCGTCGTGCAGCCCGCCGAGCCGTATCTGCCCAACCAGCGGCTCCAGGACGATTATCGCTGCTTCATCGTGGACCCGAGAATGACCGAGACGCGCGACGTCATCGGCGTCCGCGTCGTTCCGGGCAACCCGCGGATCGTTCACCACATGTTGCTCTTCGAGGTCCGCTCGGGCGGCCTCGCGCAGCTCCAGCGCAACGACGACCGCGATCCCGGCCCGGGCTACACGTGCTTCGGCGGCCCCGACGTCAACGCCAACGTGCGCGCAGGCACCAGCGGCGACCTCATCGACCTCGACATGCAGCAGGTCGCCGGCTGGGCGCCCGGCGGCGTCGACGGATACATGCCAGCGGGCACGGGCATTCGCCTCAAGCCCGGCTCGAGGCTCGTGATGCAGGTCCACTACAACCTGCAAATGTCCACGCGAAATATGACCGACCGCACCCGGGTCGAGCTGTTCTTGAGCCCCGCGGGCACCACTCAACAAGCCCTCTGGCTCCCGCAGTCCGAAGCGACCTTTACGATCCCCGCTGGCGTTGGACCGACCGACCCCCGCGCCAGAGCGGTCGCGAATTTTCGCAACACGCAGCTGCCCGTGCGCGTCTTCGGAGTCTTTCCGCACATGCACCAGCTCGGGCACTCGATTCGCGTCGAGGCGATCACCAACAGCGGCACGAGCAACTGCCTCGTCGATATCCCTCGCTGGGACTTTCACTGGCAGCAGAACTACTTCTTCCGCACTCCGTTTCGTCCCGCCGTCGGACCGACGGGCGACACCCTGCGCACCACGTGTGTGTGGGACAATCGCGCGGAGAACCAGGCGTTCGTCGATGGCATGCAGCTCCCGCCGCGCGACGTCCGTTGGGGCGAGGGCAGCACCGACGAGATGTGCCTGAACTACTACTACATTTCACTGTAGCTGTAGATGAGCACCGACGCGACGCTCACCCTCGCGCGACCCCTCGAGCGTGCGCTGCGTGACGGGCACCCGTGGGTCTACCGAGACTCGATCAAGGGAACCGCGAGCGCGGGCGCCGTCACGACCCTCGTGGATGCGCGCGGCGTCTTCGTCGCGCGAGGCATCGCGGACGACAGCGTGCTCGCGATGCGCGTGTTCACCACACGCGACGAGAGCTTGTCCGAGCCGCTCTTGCGGGTGCGCATCGAAGAGGCCGCGCTCTTGCGAGACGCGGTCATCTCCGAGGACACCGACGCCTATCGGCTCGTGCACGGCGAGGGCGATCGTCTGCCGGGCTTCGTGGTGGACGTGTACGGCACCATCGCCGTGCTCAAGACCGACGGAGCAGGGGCGTTTGCGTGGCGCGATCGCTTCGCCGAAGCCCTGAAGCCCGTGCTCGAAGCGCGAGGCGTCCGAACGCTCTTGCGGCGCGCCTCCAACGCGGGCGAGCGCGGTCCGTCCGCCGACAAAAGTGACAAAGATGACAAAGCCGAGCTCGTCTGGGGAGCGCTCGACGAGGGCGACGGTGACGCGTCCGCGCGGCGTGCGCGTGTCGTTGTGCGAGAGCACGGGATGGCGCTCGTCAGCGATCTCATGCGCGGGCAGAAGACCGGGCTGTTTCTCGATCAACGCGAGGCCCGGCGCCTCGTGCGCTCGATCTCTCGCGATCGTCGGGTGCTCAACCTGTACTCGTACACTGGGGGCTTCAGCGTCGCCGCGGGGCTAGGGCGCGCGCGCGCGGTCGAGAGCGTGGACATCTCTCAGGCGGCGATCGACCTGTCGCGCGAGAGCTGGGAGGCCAACGCGCTCGCGAGCGAGCTGCACCACGCCCACTGCGAAGACGTGTGGAAGTTTCTCGCGAACAAGACCAGGTCGCGCTCGCGCTACGACCTGGTGATCGCCGACCCGCCGAGCTTCGCGCCGCGCGCAGACAGCGTGGCCAAGGCGCTCGATGCCTACAGGCAATTGCACGCCTCGTCGCTGGCGCTCGTCGCGCACGGAGGGTTCTACCTGGCCGGCTCGTGCTCGAGCCACGTGACGCGAGAGATGTTCTTCGACACGATCCGCGAGGGCGCGCGCAAGGCGAAGCGCTCGTTGCAGCTCATCGAGTCGAAGGGCGCGCCGGCGGACCATCCGAGGCTGTTGGCTTTTCCCGAGGGGGACTACCTCAAGGCGGATCTGTACCGCGTCGAGTGAGCGAGATCATCGTCGGTCGTGCTGCGCCACGATGCTCTCGAGCACGGCGAGGCCGAACATGATCTTCTTCACGAACGAGGCGTTGTGCGGGACGAGGTAGAACCGCGGGTGGCGTGACCAGATCTCGCGCAGCCGGGTGTCGAGGGCGACCGCTGCTGACTGCGTCTCGGTGCGCGTCGGGTTGTTGCCTTCGATCGAGCTGCCGCCCACCGCGGCGGACTCGAAGAAGATCACCGCGTCGTAGCGCGCGAGCTCTTGCTCGTAGCTGCTGGAAATCTCCGCGTAGAACGCCGTCTCGTCGTCGGGCCAGTACGCCGCGCCGTCGAGCGTCCCTCGGTCGCACAGCAAGATGCGCTCGGGAAACAGCGCGCTCTGGACGTCCTCGAGGTTGCGCTGCACGTGGTAGATCGCGCGCTGCGCCGCGCGCGTCGCGAGAGCGTCGCTCGACCGCGGAAACCCTCCGGAAAAGAGCAGCGTCGCCGCTTCAGGAACGACCGCTACGCGCGTGCCGATCTCGCGGCGAAACAGGTCCGCCGCGGTCGTCTTGCCCCCACCAGGGCCGCCCGTGAGCACGATGCGACAGCGTCCGTTGGCTGCGCTCTTGGTTGTCATGATGATGGCCCCATCGTACGCGACCCGCTCGCGATGATCGCTCTCGAAGTGAGCGAGGTGTGATCGTCATGCGCGGCGGCCGGCGTCGCAGGGAGCTCCGAGCGGTCGAGCTGCGCGAGTCGCTTCGACGACGGTAATAGAATATAGGTCATGAATTCAAGTGAGCCCCTCCCGCGTGGCGCCTGGATCGGGCGCTGCGCGGCGATGCTCGCTTCCGTCCTTGCGCGAGACCGCTCGAAAGAAACGGCGCTGTCGATCGTTCGACGCGCCGCTGGCACGAGGCACGGGGAAGCTCTCCCCCGCGAATCGCGCTCGAGCGCGGTCGTCTCCGTGGCGAGAGCAGCCACGAGCGCGCCTTGGGATCTCTCGCGCGGTCGACCCCGACACCTCTCGCGCTCTGGCGAGTGTCGTTTCACGGTCGCCAGGACTGCGCGAGAGGCCCGAAGGCGCGTTCGATGATCGAGGTGCGCTCGCGTTGCGCGAGAGAGCGCTCATCGACACGGTTTTCTCGAATTCACTCTGAATTCCTTGCGCTCAGAGATGCGCGCAAAACTGTCGTCCCCCGCGTGGCGTATGTGCAACACTCCCACGTGCGCCGCTCTTTTCGCGCGGCGCGCTGGCTCGTGTGATCTGTCGACTCGGTCGACCGACGCTCGAGTCTTCTGCCCGACCATAGACTCTAGGAGCGGTATTTCTCGATGAATTCTTCGTTTTCGACTCGAAGCGTGTTTGCTGCGTTCGCGCTGTGCGCGGTTGCGGCGTGCTCTCCGGCGACTCCCCCCGCTGACGCCAGCGTGACCGATACCGGCGGCGGCGGTGGCGATGCGGGCCAGCCGCCTCGGCAACCGAGCGGGCATCGCGACCGCCGTCGACGCGATCGTCGCGCAAGAGCTGATGGACCCGGAGATCGCCTCGTACTTCTACTTCCAGGTCACTCCGGGCAGCAACGGCATGCCGCCTGTCAACGGTCACCCCAGCGTGGCGCAGCTCAAGTCCTGCCTCGTCAACCAGCTCGCCAACGCTGCTGGCGGACCCGAGGCCTATCCGGGAGCGCCCGCGGACAACATGGGCTGGCAGTGCCGCAACATGGCGGACTCGCACCGCGCGCTCCGCATTCCCGGCTCTGTCTTCGATCGCTTCGTGATGATCGCCGCCGGCGTTCTCACCACCGCGGGCGTGTCCGCGGCGGACATCGCCGTCATCGGCGGCGTGCTCAACTCGACGCGCACCGCGATCGTCGACCCCGCGCGTGATGGCGGAGCGTTCATGCCTCCCACGGACGCCTCGGCGGGTGGCGGCTGATGAGCGCTGAGCTCGTCGTCCCTGCGCGCGCCTCGCGAGCCCGAAGCATCGCGCTGCGCGTCGCGATCGCGACGCTGGTGTTGGTGGCCCTCTTCGTGGGCATCGTCGGCTGGTTTCATACAGCCGCCGGTCGCGTGGTCTACGCGCGAGTCTTCGGGGCCGAGTGCCCCGTGGGTCGCGCGAGCGCGCGGGACGTCGAGCACGGGCGACTCCACGTCGCCCGCACCATTCGAGGAACATCCCCAGCCGCGTCGCGCCCCGCGCTCGGCTTCGCGCTCGACCGCACGACCCGCGCCGAGATCGACGCGTGGGTCGCGCGCAGCGGCGTCTCGTGCCGCGAGCGGCGCGAGCACACGCTCTTGCTCTGCACTGGTGTCCGCGCCGAGTCCCTCGGTCGCTCGGGATTCACGTACGACGAAGTGACCTTCGGCTTCACGCCGACGACGCTGCGCCTCGTGAACCTCACCGCTGTTCGCTATCGACTCGGTTACGGCGACGCGGTGCGCTTCGTGCGCGAGCTCGAAGGCTCGATGAGAAGCGCTGTCGGCGAGCCCTCGCGCCGCGGCGGAGAGCTGTCGGCGGACTACCTCGCCGCGACCCAGTACGCGACGAGCGCGACGTACTACGCGTTCGCCAACTACCTCGCGGACCTCACGGCGACCAACATCGTCGGCGAGGGCGTGATCGTGCGCGAGCACTACATGTCCGCCGCTGACTGAGGGCCGCTCGCTAACGGCTGAGCGTGGGTCTCTTCTTGAATCTGTCGCATCGTCAATGTGACAGCAGCAAGAAGAGACCCATGCTGAGGCTGACGGACCGGCGCTGCGATCAACCGCCGTCCGACCAGCGCTCGAGCTTCGCTTGGATCGCGTCGCGCGCCGCTCGAAAGCGTCGCAGCATCTCTTCGCGCGCGATCGTCGGGTCTTTGCTCGCGGGATCATCGATCGGCCAGTGCAGTCGCTCGGCCTTGCCCAGAAACGCCGGGCACACCTCCTCGGCGCACAGCGTGATCACGGTCTTCACCGTGGCCGCGTCGATCGTCTGGACCGACTTCGAGTGGTGCTCGCTCAGATCGACGCCGACCTCTCGCATCACCTCGGCCGCGTAGGGGTTGACCGTGCTCGGCTCGCTGCCCGCGCTCTGCACGAGCGCCCGGTCGCCGAAGAGCTTTCTCGCCAGGCCCTCGGCCATCTGGCTGCGGGCGGAGTTTGCGACACACAAAAACAAGATCGATCGCTCGGCGTTGCTCATGTCGACTGCTCCTTCGTTGAGGGTCCGTTCGCGGCGAGGGCGCTCGACGGCGCCTCGGGACGCTCGTTCGCAAAGCACCAGCGCTGCGCCCATAGCGCTGCGCGGACGAGCGCGATGAGCACGGGGACCTCGACGAGCGGGCCGATGACCGCCGCGAACGCCGCGCCGCTGTTGATTCCGAAGCTCGCGATGGCCACGGCGATGGCGAGCTCGAAGTTGTTGGACGCCGCCGTGAAAGACAGCGTGACCGTCTGTTGGTAGTCCGCGCCGACGCGCTTGCTCATCACAAACGACAGGCCGAACATCAGCACGAAGTACACGAGCAAGGGCGCCGCGATCCGCAGCACGTCGAGCGGCAGCGTCACGATCGCCCGACCCTTCAGCGAGAACATCACGACGATCGTGAACAAGAGCGACACGAGCGTGATCGGGCTGACGCGCGGCACGAACCGCTCTTCGTACCACGCGCGGCCCTTCGCGCGGACGAGCGCCCAACGCGTGAGAAATCCTGCGGCGAACGGGATCCCCAGGTACACGGCGACGCTCTTCGCGACGTCGACGATCGAGATCGCGATCACCGCGCCGCGCAGCCCCAGCCACGACGGCATCAGCGTGGCGAAGAAGTACGCGTACGCCGAGAAGAACAGCACTTGAAACAGCGAGTTGAAGGCCACGAGGCCCGCGCAGTACTCGGCGTCGCCCTTGGCGAGGTCGTTCCACACGATGACCATCGCGATGCAGCGCGCGAGGCCGATGAGGATCAGCCCGAGCATGTACTCGGGCTTGTCCCGCAAGAACAGCACGGCCAGCCCGAACATCAGCATCGGGCCGACGATCCAGTTCTGCACCAACGACAATGCGAGCACGCGCTTGTCGCGAAAGACCCGCCCCATCTCTTCGTAGCGAACCTTCGCGAGCGGCGGGTACATCATCAGCACCAGCCCGATCGCGATCGGAATCGAAGTGCCGCCCACGCTCAGCCGCTGCAGCGCCGCGCCGAACCCAGGAGCGAACACGCCGAGCATCACCCCGAACGCCATCGCCGCGAAGATCCACAGCGTCAGATACCGGTCGAGAAACGACAGCCTTCGCAGCAATCCAGACGCCTGGCCGCTCATCGCGCGTCCTGCGCCGTCGTCTCGGTCGAGGCCGCTCGCTTGGGGATCGGCTCGGCTGTCCACGGGATGACCGCGACCCTGGGCGAGAGCGAAGCGACCTCGCGATGAAACTTCTCTTCAGCCGCGCGGCGACGAACGAGCACGGGGTCCGTCACCGCGAGCGACGCGAGGCTGCCGTTGATCACCCACGCGAACGGACGAATCTCTGCCCGAAGCAAGTCCCGCTGGAGCGCCGCGGCTTCGTGCACCGGCGTGGCCTCGGGCAACGTGACGATGAGCACCTTCGCGTAGCGCGCGTCGCGAAGCCGCGGCAACAGTCGCCGCACTTCTTCGGGCGCGCTGCCCGCGGTCCTCAGCACCTCGCGGTGATAGGACTCCGCCGCGTCGAGCAGCAACAGCGTGTGCCCCGTCGGCGCCGTGTCGATCACGACGATCTCTCGCTCGCCCTCGTCGACGATCCGAGCGAACGCGCGAAACACCGCGATTTCTTCGGTGCACGGGCTTCGAAGGTCCTCTTCGAGCAGCGCTCGTCCGGCGGCGTCGAGCCCTGCCCCCGCCGTGCGAAGCACCTCGTCGGAGTAAGCCCTGGTCTCGATCGCCGGGTCGATGCGGCTTACTCGAACGCCCTCGCGCGCGCCTCCCAGCGCCTCGGCCACATGCGCAGCGGGATCCGTGGTGGTGAGGTGCACTTTGTGTCCGCGGCGCGCGAGCGCGAGCGCGACGTTGACGGCGACGGTCGTCTTTCCGACGCCGCCCTTGCCCATGGTCATGATGACGCCGCGCCCGCCCGACGCGAGCGAATCGACCAGCGCTTCGAGGGTGTCGATCGTCGCTGACGGAGCATGCTCGCCGCCGCGCGCCTCGCCCGACGCGAGCGTCGCTCGGGCCTGCTCCGACAGCAACGCTCGGAGCGCCGCGACTCCCACGAGGCCAAATGGCAAGAGCGGAAGCTCCCTGCGATCGAGCGCGCCGAGCCCATCGGGCATCGCTTCGAGCGCCGTCGTGGCCCGCCGCTCCATCGCTGTCGCGATGGGGTCACGCAGGTCCGTCGCGCGAAACACGCCGTTGATCACCAGCTCGTGCCGCGTGACGCCGAGCGAGACGAGCTCGCCGCGCGTGCGCTCTGCCTCGCGCAGCGCAGCGCCTTCGGCGCGCGAGACGAGCACCACTGCCGTCCGTTCGCGATCGATCAGCGCCGCGCGCGAGCCCTCGTACAGCGCTTGCTGCGCCTTCAGCCCCGCGAGCGGACCGAGGCACGAGGTCGAGCCTGCGTTGGTCGAGAGAAAGTCCGACCACGCCGCCGGCAGCTCGAGCAGCCGCAGCGTGTGCCCTGTGGGCGCCGTGTCGAACACGACGTGATCGAACTCTGCCGTCGCTCGCGCGTCGCCGAGCAGCTTCGAAAACTCGTCGAACGCCGCGATCTCGACGGTGCACGCGCCGGAGAGCTGCTCTTCGATGCTGCGAATCGCCGCGGCGGGAAGCACGCCTCGATACGGTCCCACCACTCGCTCGCGATAAGCCTTCGCCGCGGCCTCCGGGTCGATGTTGAGCGCGAAGAGCCCCGGTACGCCCTCGACGGCGCGGGGCTCTGCAGAGAGGGGCGTCTCGAGGACCTCGTCGAGGTTGGACGCGGGATCGGTGCTGACGAGCAGCACGCGCGCCCCTCGATCCGCGAGCGAAATCGCTGTCGCGCACGCGACGCTGGTCTTGCCTACGCCCCCCTTGCCAGTGAAGAACAGGTTGCGCGGCGCGCGATCGAGCCATTGCATCAGCGTGGCTTTCAGCAGCAGCCAGACTTTGGATCGCAGCTCGTCGCGGTCGGAGCGACCAGGTTGAGCTTCTTGATCACCACCCCAGCGAGCGCCGCGAGCGTGTCCCTGGTGGGGTATGCGCCCTCGACGGCGATGCGATCGTCGACGAGCACGAGCGGCAAGACCTCCGTTCCGCGCGCGAGCGCCTCGCGCACCAGAGCGTTCTCGGCGAAGGCCGCGGGCTGCTGCGAGAGGTTGTAGCGCTCGACCGTGACGCCCTGCTTCTGCAGCCACTCGACGTCCGCGGAGAAGCGCGCGAGCTCGGGGTCGATGCTCGGACCGCAGACGCCGGTGGAGCAGCACATCGCTGGATCGAAGACGCGGATCGTGACGGACATGGGCTCTTCTTTCTCTTGGAGGACGATACGAACGATGATCGTAAATCGACGATTAAATCGCTGCGACAAGCGCGCGCAGTCGCTTCATCGCGCGCGGCTCGATGCAGTAACAGACCCGAGGTCCGTCGACCTCGCCGCGGATCAGCCCCGCGTCCTTCAGGACCTTCAGGTGCTGCGAGACCGTGGACTGGGCGAGCGGAAGTTCGTCGACGATATCTCCACAAATGCACGAGTTTTTGCGGAGAATCAGCCGGAGGATCTTCACGCGCGCCGGATGTCCGATCGCCTTGGCGAGCGTCGCGAGCTCCTCGTCGGCCTCGTCTCCCTCGACCGGCCGCAGGTCGGGACCGTCGAGCGGAGGCGGGCAACATGCCTCGGCGCGTCCTTCCGATGACTTCATCGTAATATAACGATGACATGGCGTTCGTCGGTCGTCCAGCGCGAAGACGCCCGAGCGCGCGGGGCTGGCCGGGCATCGCTACGCTGGGTTCGCGCCGAGTTCGACCCGCGTCTTGACGAGATACCGCCCGCCTTCTTCGCTCTGAAGCCACGCGAGGAGCCGCTCGCGCACCGCGCAGCGCAGGTCCCAGAGCGCGGCGCCGTCCTTCGCGGAAACCGAAGCGCGCAGCTCGACCGAGCGCTCGTCGATGTTGGTGACGACGAGCCCTTTGCTGCCGCGATCCCACAGCGGCTCTTGCTCGAGGATCGCGTCGAGCGCCGCGCGGACACGGGCGACCGGCACCGTCGGATCTGCGCGAACAAAGACCGTCCCGACGAGCTCGGGCGTGCTGCGCGTCCAGTTCTGCACGGGCTGCTCGAGAAACTTCGTCACCGGGATCACCAGCCGCCGCTTGTCCCACACGCGCAAGACGACGTACGTAAGCGTGATCTCTTCGATCTGCCCCCACTCGCCCTCGAAGATGACCGTGTCGCCCAGGCGAATCGGCTGCGTCAGGGAGAGCTGAATGCCCACGAGCAGAGAAGAGATCGAGCGCTGCGCGGCGATGCCGAGGACCATGCCGAGCACGCCAGCCGACGCGAGCAACGAGACGCCGACGTTGCGCACGACGTCGAACTGCAAGAGCGCGAAGCAGAGCGCGAGGAAGCCCACGATGATCGACGCGACTCGCTGCAGCATACGCACCTGCGTGCTGAGCGCCCGCCGACGAAGTGACTCTTCGTGATCCTCGTCGGGATCCGCCTCGCGCTTCTCGAACAACGCCGCCGAAAACGCGATCGTCCGCAAGAGGAGCCACGTCGCGGCCACGATGAACGCGACGACGACGAGCTTCTCGATCATGGCGTACCAGCTCGCTGGAAGATCGATCGTCACGTAGAGCGCCCGAGAGAGGGCGGCCGTCGCTGCGAGCCGCGAAGGTTCAGGAAGCGCCGCAACGAGCTCGTCGTCCCACCGAACGTCCGTACGGCGGACCAGCTTCGCGAGCACTGCGGCGAACAGTCGCGTCGCGTACTTCGAGAGCAGCCACGCTACGAGCGTCGCGACGACGAGCGCGCCCCACTGCCACAACGACAGATCTCCGAGCGCCGAGCGCCCCGCTGCGCGTGCGATCTTCGTCCACCAATCAGCGAGCAATCCCATGAGCGTTGCGGCGAGTTGTCGCACGAACGCTGGTGGCGCGCATCGCGCTCAGCGCGCGGGGCACGGCGCGCGGCGGTGCGCAGCGATCGCGCGATCGCGATACGCGCGCGCCGCGGCGAGCCACGGCTCTGGCATCGCTGCTTCGCTCACGAACTCCATCGACTCGAGCGTGGGCGATCCTGCATCGCCGGCGACCACGAAGGTGAAGTGTCTGGCTTCTTCGTACTCCATCCCTGGAATAACGCAGGAGCTCGCGTCACACACGATGTCTTGCCCTGCGTCTGCGCGCGCGAGCGCGGCGGTGAGCATCTGGCGCAGCGCGGCGGCGCGTCGTCCGAACGTCGCCGGGCATACGCGCTCGTTTTCGCGTCGCTGGCGGCCTCGACCGCTCGGCGGCGCCTCGAGGTAGTGAACGACCGTGAGCCCGCGTGTAGGCGAGATCCCGGCCAGAAAGGCGTCGTCGCTCGCGGCCATCGCACGAAGCCTCGTAGCCAGCGGCGAGGGAGGCTCTGTCGCCGTCGCATCCGCGGAGGCCGCTGCGTCCTGCGCGGACGGCGCGCTCGCGTCGTCGGTCGAGACGCTCGGCGACGCTCCCGCGACGTCATCGTTGGACGCTCCAGTGTTGGCCGTCACCAACGTATTGGAGTTTTGCTCGACGGTGGGGCTCGACGGTCGGCACGCTGTTGTGGACGCGAGACACGAGAGGAGCCAGAGCGCCCTGACGCGCTGCGATGAATTCATGGGTTGGGCTTTGATAGCAGAAACGCCCTCGAGTACTGCGTCGATTCCTTCGCGAGCTTCGTGATGCGAGTCCAGTCGCCGCTGCGCACCGCGTCGCCGGGCGTGAGCCACGAGCCGCCGACGACGGCGACGTTGGGCAGCGCGAGGTAATCTGGAGCGGATTGCGCGGTGATTCCCCCGGTGGGGCAGAAGACCGTGCCTCGAAACGGGCTCGCGAACGCCTTCAACAGCTCGACGCCGCCCACGACCGACGCAGGAAACAGCTTCACGAACGAGAAGCCCATCTCGCCGGCCATCATGAGCTCGCTCGCCGTCGAGACGCCGGGCAAAAGAGGCAACGCGAGCTCTTCGCACGCTTTCGCGACGCGCTCGGTGAGCCCTGGGCTCACGGCGAAGCGCGCTCCGGCGGCGCTTGCTGCCCGCGCTTCGTCGCTCGTCCGAACGGTCCCTGCGCCGACGATCGCCTCGGGCGCGTGTTTGGCGATCGCCTCGATGCACGCGAGCGCCGCGCTGGTGCGCAGCGTCACTTCGAGCACGCGAACGCCCCCCGCGACGAGCGCCAGCGCGAGCGGCACCGCTCGCTCGACGTCGTCGATCACGATGACGGGAATGACTGGGCCAAGCGCCGCGAGCTCGAGGGTCTTCATCACGCGGCCGAGCATATACCGATCGCGCTCGCTCTATCGCCAGGTGATCGCGCCTTCTTCTGCGCTCGTCACGTTGCGGCGCATCCCCGCGAAGAGCTCGCGCCCGAAGCCGCTCTCGTGCTCGGTCTTTCGCTCGTCGCTGCGCTCTGCGGCGACCCGCTGAGACAGCACGCCCTCGTCGACGCAGAGCTCGAGCACCCCTCGGTGGGCGTCGATTCGAATCACGTCGCCGTCGCGAACGCGCGCGAGCATTCCGCCGTTGAGCGCCTCGGGGCTCGTGTGAATCGCCGCGGGGACCTTGCCGGACGCGCCGCTCATTCGCCCGTCGGTCACGAGCGCCACGCGAAACCCCTTCGATTGCAGCACCGACAGCGACGGGGTGAGCTTGTGCAGCTCGGGCATCCCGTTGGCCGCGGGGCCCTGAAAGCGCACCACCGCGACGAAGTCTCGCTCGAGCTCGCCCCGTTCGAACGCCTTGGTGAGCTCCATCTGCGCGTCGAACACGATCGCGGGCGCCTCGATCACCCATCGGTCTTCGGGGACCGCGCTGACCTTCATCACGGCCCGCCCGAGGTTGCCCTCGAGCAGGACCATTCCTCCGGTGGCGCTGAACGGCGCGCTGGCGCTGCGTAGGACGCGCTCGTCGCCGCTCTTTTCGCCGACCCATGTCCACGCGAGCGAGCCGTCTCGCTCGAGCGCTGGAGTTCGACACTGCGACGCGAGGCTGTCGCCCTGCACCGTGCGCACGTCACCGTGAACGAGCCCTTCGTCGAGCAGCGTGCGAAGCACGAACGCTGGGCCGCCCGCGCGCTCGAAGTCGTTTACGTCCGCTTCTCCGTTGGGGTACACGCGCGCCACCAGCGGAACGGCCTTCGAGAGCGCGTCGAAGTCGCTCCAGTCGATGATGATCCCCGCGGCGCGCGCGACGGCGACCCAATGAATCAAGTGGTTCGTCGATCCGCCGGTCGCGAGCAAGGCCACCATCGCGTTGACGATGCATCGCTCATCGACGATCGCGCCGATTTGCGCCGCGGGATCGCCGCGCAGCGCGAGCACCGCGCGCAGCGCCGCCCGCGTGAGCGGCTCGCGCCGAGGGTCGTTGGGATGCACGAACGCCGCGCCCGCGAGGTGCAACCCCATCGCTTCGAGGAGCATCTGGTTGGAGTTCGCGGTCCCGTAGAACGTGCACGTCCCGGCGCCGTGATACGCGGCCATCTCCGCGTTCATGAGCGCGTCGCGACCGACGAGGCCCTTGGCGTGCTCCTCGCGCACCTTGGCCTTCTCGCTGTTCGACAAGCCCGACGCCATCGGACCGGCGGGGATGAAGATCGTCGGCAGGTGCCCGAAGTGCAGCGCGCCGATGAGCATTCCGGGCACGATCTTGTCGCAGATGCCCAACATCAGCGCCGCGTCGAACACGTCGTGGCTGAGCGCGATCGCCGTGCTCATCGCGATCGTGTCGCGAGAGAACAAGCTGAGCTCCATCCCTGGATAGCCCTGCGTGACGCCGTCGCACATCGCGGCGACGCCACCTGCCACCTGCGCGCTCGCCCCGCACTTCTGCGCTTCGTCGCGCAAGATGGCCGGGTAGCCCTCGTAGGGGTGGTGCGCCGACAACACGTCGTTGAACGCCGTAACGACGCCGACGTTGGGCGCGCGCTCGTCGAGCACCGCGAGCCGCTGCTTCTCGGGCAAGGTCGCCAGCGCGTGCGCGACGTTGGCGCAGCCCATTCGCTGGGGGCCGAGCCTTCGCGCGGCGACCTTCGCGATCTTCGCGAGGTACTCCGCTCGCTCGGTCTTGCTTCGTGCGCGGATGCGATCCGTGATGAGTGAAATCGTGTCCTTCATGTCGTTGCGGCGGCCATCATAGCCGCAGCTCTCGGTCGAGTTTGCGCCAGTCACCGATCCTCGTGGTCGGATGAACAGCGGTCTTGTACGTGCGACCGAGCACGCGACCGAAGCTCGTCGCGCCGTCGCTCACGACGGGAAGGTGCTGAAACGACGTCGCGGCGTAGAAGATCCGATAGTGAAAGAAGTTTTTCTGCACGATCACGTCGGCGTCCCGCGCCTCGAGGCCCACGTCGCGCCAGAATTTCGGGTGAATCGGCAGGGGAGGGCGCTCCATCACGATGATGGATGACCGACCGACGTCGAGCCTGAGCTTGCGGCCCATGTCGCTCGTCGCGCGCGCGGCCACCGTGGCGTTCAGCGGGACCTCGGGCATCTTGTAGCCTTCGGTGCCGCGCAGGGTCGCTTGAATCTGTGTGCCGATCGGCGTGTCCCAGTGCGCGTCGAGCAGCGCGGGGTCGTGCACGGCGACGAAGACCTTGAGGCCGCGGTCGTCTTTGACGACCTCGCGGACGATGTGCGTGTTTCCTCCGGGCGCGCCGGCGCCGACGATGTCGTCGACGTCGACGAACGTGACCGGGCCGAGCTTGCGCCACGGGCTCGCCTTGGCCTGATCGAGCGCCTCGCCCGGCGAGAGCATCGGCGGAAGCGCTTCGTCGCGCTGGCCCCAGGCGCGCTCGGCGAGCTCGTCAGCGAGCTTGTTGGCGAGCGCCTCGTCGCCGTCGGTGCACACGTGCGCGGCCCAGCCGAGGTCGGTGGCGCTGGTGTAGGGGTGCACCATGAAGAGGCTCGCGGAGATCACGCGCGGGTCCTTTTCGAGGTCCTTCATCCAGCGAAACACCGCGCGCATGGGCGCGAGAAAATCGATGGTGACGCCGCCGCCGAGGACGAGCGGGAGCTTGCGCCACGCGTGCACGGGCTTGATCTCGCCGCGGAGCAACCGGATCAACCTCGAGCCCGCGCGAAAGCCGGTCGGCGCGAGGTCCCAGTGGGGGTTGCTTCGATAGGCCACCAGGATGTCGAGCTGATCGACGACGGGCTTCGAGAGGTTGGCGTGCAGGTCGAAGCTCGCGGCGATGCGCGGCTCCGGGCCGAGGACCTCGCGAAATCGCCGAAGGATCACGGCCTCGGGCATCTCGTTGATTCCTTGGACCTCCATCGAGCCGTGCAGCGCGAGGTACACGCCGTCCAAAGGACCTGCGGCGCGCAGTCGCGCCAGTTGGTCCTCGAGGATCTTCTCGAACGCTTCTTTGGCGATCGGCCCGCTCGGCACGGCCATGTACGACGCGAGGGCAACGGTCTCGACGCCGCCCGCGAGGTTGGCCGCTTGAACGAAGCCCGTGAGCTCGGCGTGGGGGAGGTAGCCCTTGAGCTCGCTGCCCTTCATGGTCGTGGCCTCCGCGAGCGCGTCGCCTGCGAGAAAGAGGTCGTTCTCGAAGGCGTCGATGCCGGTCACGAGCGGCGAGAACGCGTTGGCCTCGTGAAAGATCCTGCCGTACGCGATGCGCAGGGGACGGCCGCCGCGGCCGAGCTTGGGGAGAGAGATCAGACGCATTCGGTTCGGCCTCTTTGGCTGTGGGTTTTCAACGGGAACAAAAGGTGGCGCCAGAGCGCTTCGTGCACGGGCGCGAGCGCGGCGCGGTCGGTGACGCGCTGAAGGACGAGCCCGTCGGTGACGGCGCGCACGAGCTGAACGACGGCGTCGGCGTCGCAGGGGGCGACGATTCCGTCGCGAATACCCTGACGGATGCGCTCGGCGTTGCCGCGGCGCGCGCTCTCGAAGACCGCGGCCGCTCGCTCGACGATCTCGGTGAGCCGCGGGCCCGCGGTCGCCGCGAGCGCTTGCGTAAGAAACACCAGGCGCGCCTCGTGTCCCTCGTGAAACTCGTGCACGGCGCGCACCTGCGCATAGAGCCGATCGATGGGGTGCGACTCGCGCTCGACCCGCTCGGTGACGAAGCGCCACTGCTCGACGAGCAGCTCTTCGAGCGCGCACTCGACGATGTGGGACCGCGAGGGAAAGTGATAGAGCAGCGTGGGCCGCTTCACCCCGAGCGCGTCCGCGAGCTGCGCGATCGGGACGTCCACGCCGTCGCGCTGGAGCACGGCGACGGCATCCCTCGCCAGGGCCAGGCGTTTTTCGGGTTCGGGCGGGCGCGGCATTGCTGACGAACTGTCAGATAACAGTTGTCTGACAGTTCGTCAACTAACAATCGACCGCAGCAATTACAGGCTGTGCGCGGGACTGGGCGCGATCGGGCGCGAGCTGGGTGCGCCGGGTTGGTCGACCTCGCTGATGCGCTTGCCGGCCATCGCAGAGCCGACGGTGCGGGTGACGAGCGCGCGCACGGCGTCGTTCTGGTAGGCGTCTGCGAGCTTGTCGAGCAACGAGGTCTTCATGATCCCGCGCAGCGCGTGGCCGACGACAAACCCCGGAACGAACCTCGCGCGCAGCTTCCACTCGTACGTCTTGAACGCGCTCTCTTCGCGAGCGCCCGCGAGGATCGAGGCGACCGCGTCCGCGGCGAACACCCCCGTCTGCATCGCTTGATAGATGCCCTCGCCGGTGACGTGATGGGTGACGCGCGCGGCCTCGCCGATGGTGATGCGACCGGGCGCGGTCGTGTTCGAGATCCACGTCGTGTAGACGATCGGGTGGCCCTTCAAGCGCCCCACTTGCGTCGCCTTCGCGAGCCGCGCGCCGTAGTGATCCTTCAAGAACTGATCGAACACCGGCCTCACGCTGCGCTGCGACTTGGCTCCGTCATCGTCCTGCCCGTCGATGCAGATCCCGATGTTGACCCGCGTGTTCGACTCTGGAAAAAGCCAGCCGTACAGGGGCGAGAGGTTCTTGTCGAATATCATCTCCATGGTGTTGGGCTCGACGTCGAAGCCCTCCCACCAGCCCATGAGCGTCGAGATCGAGCGCTTCGGCCGCGGGTCGCTCGTCCACTTGTCGTGCGCTCCTCCCGCAACAAAAACGTAGCGCGCGAAGAGCTCGTCGCCCGACTCGAGGCGCACGCCCACGGTCCTTCCGCCGCGCTCGATGAGCTCGCGCACCCTCGTTCCGTCGCGAAACTCAGCGCCCGCGGCCTTCGCGCGCTCGACGAGCATGAAGTCGTAGTCCTTGCGGAGCATCACGACGGTCTCGACGTTCGAGCGAAGAAGAATGCGGCGGCCGCCCGGCGTTCCGAGCCAAAGCTGGTGGATGGGATACGACCGCTCGCGCAGCTCTTGGCCGTACCCGAGCTCGTCGGCGAGCGCGATCGCCATCGGCGATAGACCCGAGCCGCACGTCTTGTCTCTCGGGTATCGGTCTCGATCGAGAAACAAAACGTCGCGCACGCCTCGTTGCGCCAGCCTCAACGCCGCTGTCGCCCCGCTCGGACCTGCGCCAACAATGATCGCGTCGTATGTCTTCATTCCCGTGGTCGCTGTTGGCTATCAGCGACCCGCGCCTCTGCGCAATCACCTGGCCGCGCAACGGACCCACGCGTCGCGGCATCTATGACCAAGCTGGCCGTTGATTGAACGACGCCAGTCGATGACGGGCGATAGTCGGTGACGCGCGACAGTGACGAAAGTTAGTTTTCCGCATTCTCGATGCGGATATTGACGGCAGTCGCCAGCGCGCGCACAAGTCGTCCTCCCTCTCGAAGCCACCACATGTACACATGCAGACCGAGCAAAGTTGTCGCGAGCTCGCTCCGACTCCTGGCGCTCGATCTGCGGAGTGCTACACCACTATTCAATCGGCTTCGTCGGGGTGTTGTAGCAACGAGTGAGAGGACAGATGAGCCAATCGAACAAAGGGGCAGTCGTGCCTCATTCGGCCGTGCCTGTCGCAGAAGACGCCCGCAGCTCGCGCATCGCGGGGTTCTACAAGCTGCCCACGCAGGACAAGATCCGCGAGATCGCCGCGCGATGCGCGCTCGATGAGAGCGACGTGCGCGCCCTCGGAGCGCACGGCGCGCTGCCCTGGGACATCGCCGAACGAATGATCGAGAACGCCATCGGCACCATCGAGATTCCTCTCGGCGTCGGACTCAATTTCGTCATCAACGGCAAGGACTACCTCGTGCCGATGGCGATCGAAGAGCCGTCGGTCGTCGCGGCCGTGTCCTTCGCGGCGAAGATCGTCCGCGAGTCCGGCGGCTTCACCGCGGAGGCCGATCGCCAGGTGATGATCTCGCAGGTGCAGGTCACCGAGTATGGAGACCTCGACGCCGCCAAGGCCGCCATCGAGGCGAGCCGCGAAGAGATCCTCGCCCTCGCCAACAGCTTTCATCCGTCGCTCGTCGCGAGGGGTGGCGGCGCGTTCGACATCGAGGTCCGCTCGATGCCTGCGCCCGAAGGTCCCCACGGCGAGCCGATCCTCGTGCTGCAGCTCCTCGTGGACACGCAGGACGCGATGGGCGCCAACATCGTCAACACGATGGCCGAAGGCGTCGCGCCGATGGTCGAGCAGCGCACGGGAGGCAAGGTCTTCTTGCGCATCCTGTCGAACCTCGCCGATCGACGCTGCGCCCGCGCGACGTGCAAGATCCCGTTCTCTCTGCTCGAAGATTTCGGGCAATCTGGCGAGCGAATCGCGTACGGAGTGTGGCAGGCGTCGCGCTTCGCCGAGGCGGATCCATACCGCGCGGCGACGCACAACAAGGGCATCATGAACGGCGTCGACGCCGTCGCCATCGCGACGGGCAACGACTGGCGCGCGATCGAAGCAGGCGCGCACGCGTTCGCCGCGCGCGACGGCCGCTACAAGCCCCTCTCGGTGTGGCGAATGGAGTCGGCGCACCTCGTCGGCACCATCGAGCTGCCGCTCCAGGTCGGAACCGTGGGCGGACCCATCAAGGTTCACCCCACCGCGCAGCTCGCCCTCAAGATGCTCGGCAACCCCGGAGCTCGCGAGCTCTCGATGATCATGGCCGCCGTCGGCCTCGCGCAGAACTTCGCCGCCGTCCGCGCGCTCGGCTCGGTGGGCATCCAGAAGGGCCACATGGCCATGCACGCGCGCTGCGTCGCGGTCACCGCCGGCGCTCGCGGCGAGCTCGTCGAGCGCGTCGCCCGCCGCATGGTCGAGAGCGGCAACATCAAGGTCGAGGCCGCCAAGGCGTATCTCGCCGAGTTTACCGCGAGCACGTGAGCGGCCAACGCGAAGCGCGTCCGTGACGAACGCGGGGGAGTGCGTGTAAAATCCGGAGCGATATGGGCTGGACCGAAGGTGTCTTGGTCGTCGCGCTCGTGATCGTGCGCCTCTATTCGCTGGTGATCGAGCAGGTGCGCGCTGCGATCGCCGCCGGGCGCACCGAGACCGACGATGTGCGCACGGTCAACGCGCGTTGGCTGCGGTTTCTCATGGGCAGCGCCCTCGGCGCGTCGCTCTTGCTCGCGTCGAGCGCGCTGCTCGCGGCCGCGGGCGCCGGAGGTTTCGGCGCCGGGATGCGCGTGGGCATGGTCCTCTGGGGAACCGAGGTCCTCGTGCACGTCGGCGGGCTCATCGAGCTCGCTCGTCGCCTGCGCGCTGGCGCGCCGGTCACCGTCGAAGCGGCGTTTTCTCTGCCCGCGGCGACCTGGTCGTCGACCTTCTTCGCCGTCCCCATGGGCGCCTTCATCGGCAGCCTGATCGGCCGCGCGGGCTGAGAGCTACAGCTCGACTTGGGTCCCGAGCTCGACGACGCGGTTCGGGGGCAGGCCGAAGAACGCCGTCGCGGTCCTCGCGTTCTTCGACATCAGCGAAAAGAGCATCTTCTGCCACCGCGGCATGCCGGGCTTGGACGTCACGATGAGCGTCTCGCGTCCGAGGTAGAAGCTCGTGTCGTCGAGCTTGATCTCCATCTTGCGCGCCTGCAAAAATCGTAGAATTTCAGGGACGTTGGGGGTCTGCATGAACCCGTAGTGCGCCGTCACCCGATAGAAGCCTTCGCCGAGCTCTTCGATCGCCGCGCGCTCGCTCAAGCGCACCTCGGGGATGTTCTCGCTGCGAATCGAGAGCAGGATCACCTTCTGGTGCAGCACCTTGTTGTGCTTGAAGTGGTGCAATAGCACTGGCGGAACACCGTCGGCGTTTTGCGTCATGAACACGGCGGTGCCGCTGACCCGCGGCGGCTTGACGACGGGGATGTCTGCGACGAACGCGTCGAGCGGGGACATCGCGCTCTGCATGATCACCGCGAGGCGTCGGCGCCCGCGGTTCCACGTGAGCATCAGCGTGAACACGACCATGCCCATCGCGAGGGGCACCCACCCGCCGTGCGTGATCTTGAGCACGTTGGCGCCGAAGAACGCGAGATCGATCGTGAGAAACAGCGCGACGAGGGCGCCGGCTTTGACCACCGACCAACCCCAGCGCTTTCGCGCGACCTCAAAGAACAGCACGGAGGTGATCGCCATCGTGCCGGTCACCGCGATGCCGTACGCGGCGGCGAGCTTGCTCGACTCTCGAAAGGACAAGACGAGCGCGATGCACGCGACCATGAGGGCCCAGTTGATCTCTGGGATATAGATCTGACCTTCGGCTTCTTCGCTCGTGTGCTTGATCGTCACGCGAGGCGAGTAGCCGAGCTGCACGGCCTGCTGGGTCAGCGAGAAGGCGCCGGAGATCAACGCCTGCGACGCGACGATGGTCGCGATCGTCGCGATGAGCACCATCCCGTACAGCGCCGCGCCTGCGGGAACGAGCTGGTAGAACGGATTGCTCACCGCCGTGCGGCACGCGCGTGCACCGGGGTTTTCTCCGCACGCTGAGAGCAAGAACGCTCCCTGCCCGAGGTAGTTGAGCAACAGCGCTGGCATCGCGACGAAGAACCACGCGAGCCGGATGGGTCTGCGCCCGAAGTGACCCATGTCCGCGTAGAGCGCCTCGCCGCCGGTGACACACAGAACGACGGAGCCGAGCACCGCGAAGCCGTGCCATTTGTGGCTCACGAAGAAAGCGACCGCGTGCGTCGGGAGAAACACGCCGAGCACAGACGGGTTCTTGATGATCCACGGCACGCCCGCGACGGCGATCGACGCAAACCACACGAGCATCGCGGGTCCGAAGACGGCGCCGACCCCCGCGGTGCCTCGTCGCTGCGCCACGAACAGCGCCAACAGAATCACCACGGTGACTGGAACCACCGGCGCTTTGAACGGCAGCTGCGCCACGTCGAGGCCCTCGACCGCGGACAACACCGAGATGGCCGGCGTGATGACGCCATCGCCGTACAGCAGCGCCGCGCCAAAAAGCGCCATCAGAACGAACGGCGCAACGCTCTTGCTCACGCCGCTCTTGGGGATCAACAGCGCGAGGAGCGCGAGGATGCCTCCCTCGCCGCGGTTGTCCGCGCGCATGATGAACGAAAGGTACTTCAGCACCACGACGAGCGTGAGCGACCAGACGATCAGCGAGAGGATCCCGAAGACGTTTGCGTTGTTGGGCACGAGGCCGTGCTCTGCGCCGAAGCACTCTTTCACGGCATAGAGGGGCGATGTGCCGATGTCTCCGTACACAACGCCGAGCGCTGCCAGCGCGAGCTTTGGCAGCGAGCCTTGGGGTGCGTGACTGCCGGTCGTGTCCGGCGACGCGGCCCCGTGAGAACTCGAACTCATGGTGGTATGTGCGCCGAGGGATACCCCTATCTCGACCGGCTGGGTAGGGCATCCGTGTCGCAGTGGTGCTGGCGCGAGGAGAGCGCTAGAAAAGAGACTATTGTGATTCCCTTCGCTTCGCTTCGACCTGCGCGCACTCGTATCGCGAGAGGGCGTGGCGTCTTTGCGGCGAGCGCTCTCTTGGGCCTTTTTCTGAGCGGGTGCGGCGCGAGCATCGAGCCCCCCGATCGCGATGGTGCCGCGACAGACGCGGGATTTACGGCGAGAGACTCCGCGCTGATCGCTCAGGATGGCGCCGCGGGCGACGCGGGAACGCCGCCTCCTCCCACCTTCGAGTGCGCGATGGAGGGCACGGGCGAGCTCCGTGTTCGCCTGCAGCTCGCGCCCAGCGTCGATGCGTCGGACCTGTGGATTCAGGCGCTTTGCGGTCGCACGCACAACGCCGGGCCCTCGGACGAGCTGCCGGTCCGGCTGGTGCGCGTTCCGAGAGGCGAGTCGATGGTGACGCTCTCGGGCCTCGGCGAGGGCTACTACCGCGTGGTCGCGAGCGCGACCGGCGTCCCAGCGGCCGCCAGCACGGTGGGCGTCCTGCGCGGCGCGACGAGCACCGGAACGTTCGTCTCGGTCGGCGCGAGCACGATGCCCACGCTCACCGTCGAGTCACCCATGCCGGTCCCGGACGCGGGGATTGCACCCCTGCGAGACGCGGGGGCTTCGCGGCCCGACGCTTCCGCGGACGCCGGCGTGCGCCCTGGCCCGGTGGCAGAATTCGACGTCAGCTCAGTCCCTGGCTCGGCCCTCGGCCGCGTCGGTGTCTTGCTCGAGCGTCGGGACGATCAGTGGTTCGACACGGCGTTCAAGCTGCAAAACGTCTGCGCGCTCATGTCTTGTCCCAACCTGTTGATCAGCGCCGTCGAGCTGCGCGTCGAGCTGGTTGGACGGCCCTCGGCCCTCGTGACCATCAACCTCGCGGGCAGCGGGCGAGGGACATCGTTGAGCGCGCACGAGGACTACGAGACCCCGACGAGGCTCGTGCCGGCGATGGCGATCGTGCCGGGCGCGCGTCTGCGGCTGACCCTGTTCGGTTCGATCGATCTCTGAGCGCTCGCGCTCGGGCGAAAGTGGGATAGAACCCGCGCCATGAGTGACGACGTCTCTCGCGCGCTCTTCGCGCGCGCTCAAAAGCGCATCCCGGGCGGGGTCAACTCTCCCGTGCGCGCATTTCGGTCGGTCGGTTCAGAGCCCGTCTTCGTGCGCAAGGCCGAGGGCGCGTACATCGAAGGCGCTGACGGAAAGCGATATCTTGATTATGTGGGCTCGTGGGGGCCGATGATCCTCGGCCACGCCCACCCCAAGGTCATCGACGCGATCGTCCAGGCCGCCCGCGACGGGACGAGCTACGGCGCGCCGACCGAGCGCGAGGTGCTGCTCGCCGAGGCGCTCTGCGAAGCGGTCCCGTCGATGCAGATGGTCCGGCTCACCTCGTCGGGCACCGAGGCGTGCATGAGCGCCTTGCGTCTCGCCCGGGGATTCACCGGCCGATCGCTGATCGTGAAGTTTCAGGGCTGCTACCACGGCCACGCTGACTTCTTGCTCGTCAAGGCGGGCTCGGGGTTGGCGACGATGGGCGTTCCCGATTCGGCGGGCGTGCCCCAGGCGGTCGCGCAGGCGACGCTGACGGCGCCGTTCAACGATCTCGCGGCGGTCCGCGCGCTCTTCGATCAGCGAGGCGACGACATCGCCGCGGTCATCGTCGAGCCTGTCGTCGGAAACATGGGCTGCGTCCCTCCCGAGCCAGGCTTTCTCGAGGGGCTCTCGGAGCTCTGTCGCGCGCGCGGCGCTCTCTTCGTCATCGACGAGGTGATGACGGGCTTTCGCCTCGCGTACGGCGGCGCGCAAGAGCGCTACAAGATCAGCGCCGACGTCACTACGCTGGGTAAGATCGCTGGCGGCGGCATGCCGCTCGGCGCCTTCGGAGGCCGCTCGGACGTCCTCGCGAAGCTCGCTCCGCTCGGCCCCGTCTACCAGGCCGGAACCCTCAGCGGAAACCCCGTCGCCACCGCCGCTGGCCTCGCCACGCTGGCGCAGCTTCGCGAGCGTACAGCAGACGGCGGGGACCCCTACGAGCACCTCGAGGCCACGGGCGCCGCGCTCGAAGCCGGCCTTCGCGAGGCCGCTCGATCGGCGGGGGTCCCAGTCACTGTTCAGCGCGTCGGCTCGATGTGGACCGTGTTCTTCACGGACGGCCCCGTGCGGTCGTGGGACGACGCGTCCCGCTGCGATACCGCGAAATTCGGCCGATTTCACCGGGCGATGTTGAATCGAGGCGTGTACTTGCCCCCCTCGCAGTTCGAGGCGGCGTTTCACTCGCTCTGCCACGGACCCGGCGAGGTGGAGCTCACCCTTCGCGCGGCGCGAGAGGCGTTCGCCGAAGTCCGCTGACTCGTGGCGCGCCCTCGATCACGGCGTCGATGGCAGCCGGGACTTTCGCCACCGGCGAACCGTGTGTCATGCTCCCGCATCATCATGGGTTCGGACTTCGATTCGGTACGCGCTCTTCGTCCCTCGTCGCTCGCGCGACGAGCGACTCCTTGCTTGGTCGGTACGCTGCTCTTCACCGCGCTCGGCGCCTGCGAGCCTCCGCGTATCCTGAGCCCCGACTCGGGCCCGGTCGTGGACACCGGCGTCGAGATGGACTCGGGTGTCGCGATGGATAGCGGGATCGATACGGGAGTCAGCCGCCCCGACGCTCGCCCCGAGGGCGGGCTGGACGCGACCATGTGCGATCCCGATCGTTGCTTCGACGACTGCGTCGCGATGGGCGGCGTCACCGGACGTTGCATGTCGAACATGTGTAGCTGTCGCTTCCCCGACAGCGGCTCGATGGGCACGGACGCGACCTCGGATCGACGGGACGTTCCGTCGGAGAGCTCGTTGCGGACGTGCATGACCAACGACCAGTGCCCGCCGAGCATGTTCTGCTCGGGGCCGACCTGCACCGGTCCTGGGACGTGCCTGTTGCGTCAAGAGCGCGATCCCAACTTGTGCATCGACGATCCGATGCCCTCGTGTGGCTGCGACGGCCTGCTCTACCCGAGCGCGTGCGCTCGCTCGACGTTGGGTGTCCGGCAGGACGCGATGCGACGCTGCATGGGCGACGCCGCGGTGATCCCGCCGACCGACGCTCGGACGGGCGGGGGCTGACGAGCCTCTCGCGGCGGGTGTGATACCGTCCGCGCGCTGTGCCGTCGATCCTCACTGCTGTTCGCGACCTCGATCGAGCTAGACAGATCGCGGTCGTCCTCGTTCGTCACGGCTTCGGCGAGGTGGCGGCTCGTCTCGGACTGGCCTCGGGAGCAACGCCGAAGACCGACGAGGATCGCTCGTCTTCTCCCGTCGGAGACCGCGCGACGCTGGCGCAGCGGCTCCGGATGGTGCTGACGGACCTCGGGCCGTCCTTCGTCAAGCTCGGGCAGATCGCTTCGACGCGGCCCGACTTGATTCCGGCCGACGTGATCGCCGAGCTGAAGAAGCTGCAGGACGCGGTGCCGCCGTTCAGCTCCGAGGACGCGCGCGCGATCATCGAAGAGCAGCTCGGCGCGCCGGTGTCCGAGGTGTTTACAACGTTCGAAGACAAACCCATGGCGAGCGCCTCGATCGGCCAGGTCCACAAGGCGACGCTGCGCTTGCCCGAGGGTGAGCTGCCCGTGGTGGTCAAGGTTCAGCGGCCCAACGTCGCGCAGACGATCGAGCGCGACGTGGATCTCTTGTATTGGTTCGCGCACGCGCTCGAGCGAGCTTTTCCAGAGACCAAGACCTACTCGCCGACGGACCTGGTGCGCGAGTTCGACCGGTCGATTACAGCCGAGATCGATTTCGTCCAAGAGGCAGAGAACGCGCAGCGCTTCGCGAAGAACTTCGAGGGGCACGAGGCCATTCGCTTTCCTGTGATTCACAAGAAGGCGTCGGGTCGCAAGGTGCTCACGATGGAGTTCTTCGACGGCCCGAAGATCGATCGCGCCAAAGAGCGCGGCTTCGACGGAAAGGTCATCGCCGCTCGCTCGGTCGACGTGATCATCAAGATGATCTTCGAGGACGGCTTTTTTCACGCCGATCCGCACCCGGGCAACGTGTTGGTGCTCGGGACGCCCGAGGCTCCTGTGCTCGGAATGTTGGACCTCGGCCTCGTCGGGCACCTGTCTCCGTTGATGCGCGACCGCACGATCGACCTGATGGTGGCCGCGGTTCGCGAAGACTACGAGGCGATCGCCGACGCCCTCTACGCGATGGGAAAGCCCAATCGCAAGGTCGACCAGAGCGCGTTTCGCGCGGACGTCGCGATGCTCTCGCGCAAGTATCTCGGCAAGAGCCTGAAGGACATCGAGATGTCCGCGCTGATCACGGACCTCGTTCAGGGCGCGGTCCGGCACGGGATCGACATGCCGCCGGACTTCTTGATGGTGGGCAAGTCGCTGATGACGCTCGAGGGGATCGGTCGGCAGCTCGACCCCGACCTCGACGTGTTCAACTCGGCCAAGCCACACTTTCTACGGCTGCTCGCCAAGCGCTACTCGCCCGAAAAAGTCAGCGGAGACCTGTTGCGCGCGGCGGTGCGGATGTCTGGCCTCGCCGGCACGATGCCCGAGCAAGTGGGCGAGATCCTCGAGGATCTGCGCAAGGGACACTTGTCCATGAAGACCGTGGATCCTGGGCTGCCGGTCGCCGCCGAGCGCCTCGGAAAGCAGGTCTACACGGGCCTCACGGTCGCGAGCATGATCTTCGCGGGAGGGCTTCTGCTCGCGACCGATCGCCACATCTGGCTGGGCTATCTGCTCTTTGTGGGCGCGGGCGTGACCGCGTTCTTTCACCAGATCCGCCAGTGGTGGACGGGAAATCAGCTGCGCTCGGGCCGCAGTTGAAATAGGTCCCCAAGATTCAAACGTCTCGAGCGCGACCGCGAGAGACACCGGAGCCACTTGCTCGTCACGATGCAACTATGAGTGGAGAAAGCCGCAGGCTCACTCACGGTTGCATCAATTCTTCAGTGCTGGTCGTTGTCAGCCGCGACGTTGCATCGCGGTCGGAAGGCTGTGCTCGATGGCGAGCCTCCCGCGGTCGTGCTCTTCGAACGAGAGGTACTTTATCTCGTCCGCCATCGACTGCACAACCCAATCGCGCCGAGCGACGCATCGCCGCGCTGCGCATCCCAGTGAGACAAACGACCTATGGTGAACCGAACGGTCTCTTTGGCGCTTCTCGCGCCGCTCGCGCTCTCGATCGGCTGCAAGCGCGAGGCGACGCCTGCGGCCTCGCGCGCGCAAAGCGTCGCCGAGTCTGCGCATCCCAGCACGCCCGTCGCCAATCCGCACGGTCCGATGCCCGCCGCGCCCGCCGCGAACTCGGGCTCGCTGCGCGTCGATTCGCCGGCGCGCGACGAGCTCATCGGGCAGGGGCAAGAGGCGCCGCGCTTTCGCGCGACCGCGCACGACGGACGCGTGATCGAGAGCGCCGGTCGCAGGGACAAGCCTTTGGTTGTGTACTTCTACCCGCGCGACGAGACGCCGGGCTGCACCGTCGAGGCCGAGGGGTTTCGTGATGCTGCGCGGGAGTTCGAAGCGGCGGGCGTCGACGTCGTGGGCGTGAGCACCGACAGCAACGAAGCGCACCGAGGCTTCGCGACGAGCCACCAGCTCGGCTTCGCGCTCGTGAGCGATCCGGACGGAAGGCTCGCCAGCGCGTTCGGCGTCGGCGTTCGAATGGGCTTTGCGCAGCGGATCACGTTCGTGATCGACCGCACCGGGAGCGTGGGCCGCGTGTTCGACAGCGTCACCCCCGCGGGCCACGCGACGCAGGTGCTCGCCGCCGCGCGCGGGTCTTGAAGGGCTCGAGGCGCGACAGCGAAGCTGGTGCGGATGGATCTCGATTCGTGAGCGAATCTTCTTGGGGAAAAGTGAAGGGCGGCTTCGATCGCCTCGCGCGCGCTTCTACTCGTGCTCGCCCCAGTGTCGCGCGGCTTCGCCGCGGCGGGTGGCCCTCTCGTTTCGCCAGCAAAATCGCCCGCTGAGCGCGTGGCCTTTGCCCTCGCACACGTCGGCGATCCACCCGCCGACGAGCGGCGCAAACTTGAGCGCGTGCCCCGAGTCGCCCGTGGCGACCACCAGTCCCTCGCGCGAAGGAACGCGGTCGATCAAGAAGTGGCCGTCGTCGGTGTCGGCGTAGAGGCAGAGCCGCGTGCGCTCGATGGGCGCGTCGGCGAGCGCGGGGAGCGCGTCGCGAACAAACGCGCGCAGCGCCGCGATTTGACCGTCGGTCACCACGCGATCGCTCGCCTCGGGGTGCAGCGCTCGACCGGCGCCGTGGTGCGCGATCTTCACCAGTCCCTCGCGGGGATGCAGAGGAAACCCGTACCAACCCGTCTTCGCGATGTCCGAGCCGTACGTCGCGAACCGCTCGCCTTCGAAGAGCGCCGCGTCCTCTGCGCGCGGTCGCAAGAGAAACACAGGGTGTCCCGTCGGACGGACCTGCGCCGCGAGCTCGGGGAGAAAGAAGCTCGACCAGGCTCCCAGCGTGAGCACCGTGAGGTCCGCTTCGATCGCGGCTCCGTCCTCGAGCGTCGCGCCGCAGACCCGGCCGCCTCGCTCGATCAGCGCGCGCGCTTCGGCGCCGAGTCGAAGTTGAATGTGTGTGCGCTGTGCGCGGCTCGCGAGCGCCTCGATCAAGCGCCCGCTCTCGACCCAGCCTCCGACGGGATTGACGTAGCCGTCTTTGTGAAATCCCTCGCGCCACGCGGGAAATCGCCGGTGAATCGCCGCTGCGTCGAGGCGCTCGGCGGCGACTCCGCGAGCGAGCAGCCTCGCGAGGCTCTGGTGCTCGAAGCTGTCTTCGGCCATGCGCTCTCGGGTGAGATACGTCACGCCCGTCTCGTGAAACAGCGTTGTGCCGAAGGACTCGTTGCGCTCTCGCCAGCGCTCGAGGCAGCGGAGCATCGCGTCGGCGTAGGCGTCGTCGTCGCCGTAGTCCATGCGGACGGCCTTCGAAAGGTCCGTCGAGGCCGCGAGCGGGTGGGGCACAGGGCCCTTGTCGACCACCGTGACCGAGAACCCTCGCGCTGCGAGCGAGTGGGCGGCCTCGAGCCCGAACACGCCTGCGCCGAGGACGAGCGCGGTTCGATCGACGCTCATCGCGCGGCGTTGTGGCAGTGGACGGTGGCCGAGAACCCGTAGCCCGCCGCGTTGAAGTACGTGTTGATCGTCTCGCTCGAGGAGCGTGCGACCGTCACCGACGTGGCCTGCGGGTTGATGTTGGTGGTCACCTGGCAGGTCACCGACGCAGGGCACGCGTTGGAGATCGTGACGAGGTGGTTGTACCCCGAGCCGTTGAAGACAGCCTGCGCGCCGACCGAGACGCAGTCGGGGCGATTGCCGGCGACGCGGGCCGGAGCCGGGGCTTGTTGGGCCGATGAAATGGCGCCCATCAGCGCGAGCGCGAAGGCGAGGAGCAGCGAACGTCGCACCATCGAACGACGCCCATCATAGCGCGGCGAACCCAATGGCGCTCGGCTCGGCTCCAACGACCACTCATGGACGTGTGGCAACAAGCGACGCCGATGCTGTTCTTGGTCGGCTGGTTCATTTTGCAGGCTTGGGTGCTCCCGCGCTTCGGGGTCGCGACGTGAATGGCCCCTCCGCGTCGGTCGACGCGGTCAGGTCCTGACGATCAACCACCGCGCGGTTGCTGAGAATAGCTGCGATACTCCGCGCCGGCGTATGTGTGACACGACGGTCGTAGTGGGCGGGCGCGGCGGAGCGGTGTGGTTCGCGAAGAACAGCGATCGCGAGCCGGGCGAGTCGCAGGTGGTCGAGCATGTTCCCGCGGCGAAGGGGCGAGGCGAATCGCTGCGGGTGACGTGGGTGTCGATCCCCGAGGTCGCGCCGTCGTTCGAGATGGTGCTCTCGCGCCCGACGTGGATGTGGGGCGCAGAGATGGGGGTCAACGAGCACGGGCTCGCGATCGGAAACGAGGCGGTCTTCACGCGGCTGCCCGTCGCCGAAGACGGGCTGACCGGGATGGACCTTCTGCGCCTCGCCCTCGAGCGAACGCGCGACGCCGAGAGCGCCGTGGACTTCATCACGGCAATGCTCGCGAAGTACGGGCAGGGCGGGCGCTGCGGCTTTCGCGCGACGGGGTTTCGCTATCACAACGCCTTCGTGATCGCCGATCGCAAGGGCGCGTGGCTGCTCGAGACCGCTGATCGCTTCTGGGCCGCGGCGCGCGTCGCGTCCGGCGTACGAACGACCTCCAACGTCCTCACCATCGACGCGCAACCGGACCGCATCGCCGACGGAACGCTCGACGAAGCCTGGCGCCGAGGCTGGTGGGACGGCACGCGGCCCTTCTCGTTTCGTGACGCGTTTTCGAAGCCCTCGCACCTGACTCTCTCGGGGGGCGACGTCCGGCGAGCGTGCACACACAAGACGCTCGCGGCCGACGACGAGGGGCGCGACGCGGACCTCGCGCGCTGCGTGCGCGCGCTCAGAGAGCACAACGGTCGCGACCCGCAGAGCGGCTGGCGCATGGAGGCGCCCTGCGCGCACGCGGGGTTTCTGCCGACCAAGACCTCGGGGCAGACGACGGGGTCGCTGGTCGCCGCGCTCGAGCCCGGTCGAATTCGTGTGTGGGCGACGGGAACGAGCGCGCCGTGTGTGTCGGTATTCAAGCCGGTGCTGCTGGGCGAGGGCGCGTTCGCGACGGGGCCTGTTCCGAGCCCCGAGGGCGCGGACAAAGAGAGCCTTTGGTGGCGCCACGAGCGTCTGCATCGCGCGGTGATGGAGCGGGGCTTCGGCGCGTTCGAAGCGACGCGGGCGCTGTTCGAGGCCGAGCGCGAGGCGCTCGAGCACGAGGCGTGGCTCTGCGAAGACAGCGCGAGCGCCCGCGCGACGTGGGAGCGCCATCGCGAGCTGGCGCTCTCGTGGGCCGAGCGCGTCGAGGCCGCCGGGGTGACCGCTGCGTCGAACGGGTTGGGCGCCCGCGCGCGGCGATGGTTCTGGCAGCGCGAAACGAAGAGGGACGGGCTATGAGCGGCGACGCCAGCGAGTTCGACGTGATCGTCGTGGGCGCGGGCGTCGCGGGCCTCGCGGCGGCCAGGACGTTGGTCGACGAGCGCTCGGCGAAGGTCGTCGTGCTCGAGGCGCGCGACCGCGTCGGCGGCAGGGTGTTCACCGACACGCTCCCCGACGAAACGTGGGTAGACCTCGGCGGGCAGTGGCTCGGCGTCGAACAACATCGCCTCTCTGCGTGGCTCGAGCGCTACAAGATCCCGACGTACAAGACCTACACGGCGGGAGAGAACCTCTTGCTTTGGAAGGGCGCCAGGACTCGCTATCGCGGGACGATTCCCAAGCTCCCGTTGATGGCGCTGCTGGGCGTCGGCTGGGCGCAGCTTCGGTTGGATCGAATGGCGAAGAAGGTTCCGCTCGACGCGCCGTGGACCGCGAAGGACGCTCGCGCGTGGGACTCTGTGAGCTTCGGGCAATGGATGCGGGACAACGTCGGCAACGACGTGGCGCGACGGCTGCTCGAGCTGGGCATGGACACGGTGTTCGCGGAGAACGCCGATCGCTACTCGTTGCTCTACGCGCTCTTCTACATTCACTCGGGCAAGGGCACGGACATCTTGCTCGGAAGCGAGGGCGGCGCGCAGGACACCAGGATCGACGGCGGGATGCAGCGGCTCGCGACGGCGATGGCCAACGGGCTCGATGTGCGGACGTCTCACCCGGTCTCGCGCGTCCGGTGGGAGCGCGATCGCGTCGTCGTCGAGTGCACGGACACCAGTGAGCGACGCGCGTTCGTGGCGCGGCGGGTGATCGTCGCGACGCCTCCTCCCCTCACCAACGAGATCGTCTTCGAGCCAGCGCTGCCTCAGGGGCGCGCCGCGCTCCAATCCGAAATGCCCATGGGCGCTGCGGGAAAATGCATCGCGGTCTACGACGCTCCCTTCTGGCGCGACGAGGGGCTCTCGGGCCAGTGCGTGAGCGACGAGGGCCCGTGCCACGTGACCTTCGACAGCTCGGGACCGAGCGGAAGGCCCGGCGTGCTCATGGGCTTTCTCGAAGGCGACGAGGCGCGCGCGATGGGCAAGCTCCCCGACGCCGAGCGACGCGAGACCGTGCTTCGATGCTTCGCGCGGTACTTCGGGGAGAGAGCGCGGTCGCCCAGGCTCTATGTGGACAAGCTCTGGGAAAAAGACCCGTGGGCGAGGGGGTGCTACGGCGCTTTCTTTCCGCCGGGGCTCTTGGTGAAGCACGGGGCGCTGTTGCGCGAGCCCGTGGGGCCCATTCACTGGGCCGGGACCGAGACCGCCACGGTGTGGAGCGGCTACATCGACGGAGCGCTCTCGAGCGGCGAACGCGCGGCGCGAGAGCTCTCGCTGTGAAAATCAAGTCATGATGAAAACTGAACACGATCCAGACCGACGCCCTTCGGTGTTCGACCCTGTGAAGATCGGCCCGGTGACCCTGCGCAATCGGACGATCCGCGCGGCGGCGTTCGAGGGCATGGGCCGCGATCATCTCCCGACGCAAGAGCTCGTTGATTTTCACGGCGCGCTCGCGAAGGGCGGCGTGGGGATGACCACCGTCGCCTACGCCGCGGTCGAGCAGCGCGGGCTGTCGTTTGGGCATCAGCTGTGGATGCGACCCGAGGTCGTGGCTCCCCTTCGTGCGCTCACCGATCAAGTGCACGCCGCGGGCGCGCGCGCGTCGATCCAGCTCGCCCACTGTGGAAACATGGCGCACGCAAAGGTCGCCGGGGGGCGCCCTCAATCGGCCTCGGCGCGCTTCAACCTCTACGGCCCGACGCTGCCTCAGGCGATGGACGAGTCGGACATCGCGCGCGTGGTCGAGGCGCACGCCGACGCGGTCTCGATCGCGCGCGACGCAGGGTTCGACGCGGTCGAAGTGCACGCGGGGCACGGCTATCTCTTGAGCCAGTTCGCGAGCCCGTGGACCAACCGACGCACGGACCGCTACGGGGGCTCTGTGCACAACAGAATTCGCTTCGCGCGCGAGGCGATCGCTGCTGCCAAGAGAGCGGCGCGCGACGACATCGCCGTGCTGGTCAAGACGAACCTCCGCGACGGCTTCGAGGGCGGCATGGAGCTCGACGACGCGATCGTGCTGGCCCGCGCGCTCGAAGAAGAAGGGGCAGACGCGCTCGTGCTCACAGGGGGCTTCGTGAGCCGCGCGCCCATGTACGTCATGCGCGGGAGCATGCCCACGCGCGTGATGGCCGACGTGATGACGGACCCGATGTTGTCCGTCGGGATCGCGCTGTTCGGGCAGATGCTCGTCAAGCCGTACGCCTACGAGAGCCGGTACTTTCGCGCGGACGCCCTCGCGGTTCGCGCGGCGGTAAAGATGCCGCTCGTGTACCTGGGCGGCGTGGACTCGGGCGCGGCGATCGACGAGGCCTTGTCCGAGGGGTTCGAAGCCGTAGCGATGGCGCGCGCGCTCATCCGAGAGCCGGACTTCGTCAACAAGCTCGCGCGAGAGCGCGGGTACCGCTCGCTCTGCGACCACTGCAACTACTGCGCGGCGCAGATCTACACGAAGAAGGCGAGCTGCCACTACCTCGAGCCGCCGACGGACCGCGTGCGGGCGCTCTTGCGAAAGGACATGGGGCGATGAGCTTACAAAAGCCACGCGCTTTGATTACCGGTGCGTGCTCTGGGATCGGCCTCGCGATCGCGCGCGAGCTGGCGCGGCGGGGGTGGGACCTCTGCGTCGCGTCCGAGAATCGAGCGCGGCTCGAGGGCGCGGCGAGCGAGCTGCGCGCGCTGGGGATCTCCGTCGACGATGTGGTGATGGACCTGTCGGAGCCGAGCTCGGCCAAGGCGCTCTTCGACGCGGCCACGCGCGACGGCGCGGTGGTGGACGCGCTCGTGTGCAACGCGGGGTTCTTCTTCTTCGGCGAGGTGGCGGACGCCGACCCCGAGCGCGCCGAGCGGATGCTGGCTTTGCACGTGGTCGTTCCGTCGCTGCTGTGCACGTACTTCGCGAAGGAATTCCGTCGGCGAAAGCGCGGGCACGTCATGCTCGTGTCGAGCATCTCGGCGTTTCGCGACTTTCCTGGGATCGCGTACTACGCGAGCAGCAAGAAGTACCTGCGGGGCTTCGCGCGCTCGCTGCGCTGCGAGCTGGCCGCGTATGGGGTCTCGGTGACATGTCTACTTCCGGGGGCTACGGCGACGGCGTTGTACGACCCCGATGTGGTTCCCGTGGAGCTGGCTTCGCGGTTGGGCGTGATGATGCCGCCCGAGCGCGTGGCGCGGGAGGGCGTCGAGGCGATGCTGCGCGGGGAGGCCGAGAGCGTTCCCGGGGTGTTCAATCGGGCGGTCGTGCGGGCGGTGGGGTACGTTCCGCAGGTGGCGATCGACGCGGTGCGCCGGTGGGGCCCGTGGCTTCGCGCGACAGAACCGTGAGCGTCGAGCACCGCGCGGTGAATCAACAGCCGCGGGCTTCGTCGACAAGTGTGCCGTGAATTTGCGCCGTGACCGTGTGATACGTTGTGCTTCGTTGATGCTCTCTTCGCGCTCGATTCTCTGCGCTCTTGCCGCGATGACGCTCCCGGCTGCTTCGTTTGCTCAGAGCACAGCGCCCACGAGCGCGGCGGCGACGCCCGAAGACGTCGTGCGGCGCTATCTCGACCGCGGCGCGGCGGGCGACCTCGCGGCGGTGCAGCCGATGCTCGCAGAGCAGTGCGCGGACACGCCCGTGGGGCGCGTCGAGGGCGTGATGGTCATGGGCGTTCGAATGACGATTCGAACCGTGCACACGCAGGTGCTCTCGTCGTCGGCCACCGAGGCGCGCGTGCGCTACACAGTGAGCGGCAGCGCGCAGGGGCAAAACACGACGACGCGCATCCTGGGAGCGACCGTGCGCATCGGCCGCGTGCGCATGGCGAACGTGACGCAGTCCAACGTGCTGCGGCTCGTGCGCACGAACGGGCGCTGGGTCATCGCGTGTAGATAGCGAGTGGGAGGGGGAGTGTATGCAACGAGCGGGAGGGGGAGCGCCGAGTGCGGCGGGGCGGCCCCGAGTGAGCGACACGTCGTTTGGCACGGAGCCGCGAGGCGGCCCCCACTGAGTGAAACGACGTTGTGCGCAGAGCTGCTTCGCAGCCCCCACCCGCGCTGCCGCGCGCCCCGCCCCCGCCTGGAACGGCAGGGGCGGCGGCTTCGCATTGCGAATGCGTAGGATTCTACCTAGCAAGTTGATTGTGTGGCCATTGCTCTGCAATGGCCGCAATTCGCTCGATTGGTGTGCATCGATGATCGACTGAGCACTGCTTCGCGCTTGCAGAGCAAGGGCCATCACGATACACGTACGCTGATTTCGCCAGCATTTTCCCAATGCGAAGCCGCCGCCCCTGCCGTTCCAGGCGGGGGCGGGGCGCGCGGCAGC
>LNEO01000193.1 GCA_001465015.1 Deltaproteobacteria bacterium Ga0077539
TGGCCGTGAGGCGAGCGTGTTGCCGCTTGGGTGTTGACGCCGCTACTGATTTTCCTGCGGATGTGCATTTTCGAACCGAAATCCGGTTCCCTGCTGAAAGCGCGCTCGAAGTGCGCGTCGCAGCCTTGCGGGACGCGGCGATCGCCGAGCGTTGGATCGATCTCGTCGCATCGACGGCGCACATCGCTGCTCGCATCCCACGGTGGACGACCGCCCTGAAGGGAGCGCTCTTCGCCTTGTGTGCGTGCGGCGACAGCGGTCTTTCTGCGGCGTTCGGGGGCCGCGGAATGGCGCGCCGACTATCCCCTCGAACAGCTCCGCCTTCGTTTGGCGACACGCGAGCTGGGGCTCTCGGTAATCTTTTCCGGAGATCGCTCGCCGCGTGACGACGCCGCGGTTGCTCTTCACGAGCGATCGTCTGGCGCTCGATCCTCGGCGAGCACCGTCGCGTTGAACGGGGCGGTCGCCACTGCGTTGCTGCCGTTGTAGCGCTCGAACAAATAGTACCGCCCCCACGTGTTGTATGTCTCTCCTGCATAGCGCGGCAGCGGAACGATCACGTCGCACATCGATGCGCGCGTTCGATCGCCCGCCGAGCGCCCGCAGAAGAGTCGCCCCTCGGCGAAGTCTGCGGTGCCCTGATTGGCGTGTCGGCACTCTGCGCAGGGCCCGGGGCTCTTGCTCGCGACGAAAACGTACTCGGGTTTGACCACAACCGGCGGCGGGGCGGGAGGCGCAGCCGCGATCGGCGCGTTGTTCGACACCGCGTTCGTTGGGCTCGCGGGGATCGCGATGCTCAGCGGCGAGCGAGCCGCTTCGCGGTCCGTCTCTGGTGCGAGGCCGAGCGCAGCGAGCTTCGCGACGATGCGTCGGTAGCGATCGCGGTCCGCGCCCTCCTCGACCCACGAAGACCACGCGCGCTCGAACTCGACGAGGGTGCGCTCCCAATCGTCGCGAATGCTCACGCCGAGGGGCGCGTGCATCCCGAGCCCGGGGATCTCGAACGGGCCTGCGATCCCGAGGACACCATGGCGCACGAAGGGTCGAACCTCCGACGCACGATCGATCACCAGCGCCGGGTCGAGCGTCGGAGCGAACACCGCGAGCGCTCGGATGCTCGACCACTCGATCGACTCGTCGCCGAAGAGCGCCTCGAGCGCTGCGCCATCGATGCGCTCGGGCGCGTGCCGCACGACAGGGCCGCCCGTGCGGCGGGCGGTGCTCACGCCGGCGGGCACGTCGGGAACGACGAAGTGATGCACCGTGTGCCCCAGCACTTCATTGAACGAACCGTACGAGTCGTCGCGGTGTCCGACGACCACCTCGATCGCCAGGAGCTCGACCTCGCTCGCGACCGCGTCGAGGATGCTCTGGGCCTCGCGCCAGCGGCCGCGGCTGCGGTTCGGACCTGGGTCCCAAGGTTGGCTGACGAAGCCTTCGACCGCGCCCTGATCGTCGATGTACACGCGCATGTTCTCGGAACATGGAGTAAACCAAGACTTCGGCGGTCGTCGTAGTGTTCCTCGCCGACTCGCCCAACACCTGACCGCACGTCCCGCGCTCTCCGCGTGAGACTCGAATCGAGTCGAGGCGCATGGAGACCTCGTGACACGCGATGGTATCGCAAGATCGTCCGCCGAGATCCTCGCTCACAACACGAACGCGAGGAAATTGGCGCCCACCATCAGCGCCGCGGCGAGGATGGCGGCCTTCACCGCGCGCGCGGCGAATCGTCGTTCGCCCACGAGTAGCCAGCGGCGCCTGCGATCACCGTCGCGAGGACCGCTGCGAGCCACGAGAGAGTCACGGGGCGACGAGCGCTGAACAGCACCGGTTCGTAGCCAAATCCCACGCAGAGCACCGCTGCGAAGAGACTCACGAGCAGCGCCTCGGTGGATGGTGAAGGCGTACTGGCCGTTCGAGGGCGCACGCTGGTTCGTGCGCGAACATGAACCGCTCAACACCGTACTGCCTGTGAAAACAGCGGCGAACGCGCGGCGCGGTACGGTGCGGCGGGGCGGGACGATTGTGGCGCGGACGTGTCGGGTTGAAGGCAGCGATCAGGCAACGGGCGATCCGGTCGAGCACAGTGGATGTTTTGTCGAGCAACCACCATGGGATGCCCTGTCCCGTGACCATGTTGGTGTATCGACCCAAACAGAACATTGTTCGAAGTACGCCCCCCCCCATTTGACCAACGCGCGTCGCCGCGGCAATGCTCTCGTCGGTATCTGTTCCTGCGACTGCTTCGAGACCTGTTGAGATGAGCACCACAGCACACAAGATCCTCGCGTTGGGATCCCTCGTTGGCATGCTCAATTCGTGCTCGGCTCCGCGGACGCAGATCGTCGTCCTTGTCGATACGGACTTCGCGGTTCCCTCTGAAGTCGGCTCGCTGCGCGTGACTGTGCGTGATCCCAACGGCGGTGAGGACGAGGTTCGTTCGATCACCCTCGCTGCGGTCTCGGGCGCAGAATGCGCGGAAAGCAACCGCTCGACTCGCTTCTGTCTGCCCCTATCGTTTTTGGTTGTTCCCAAAGAGCGAAGACCGCAGGACGCTTCGGTAGAGCTCACTGTGGATGGCGTCGAGGGCGCTGACGCGCTCACGGGGCGCGTTCTCGTGAGCGTTCGCGCTCGGCTCGGGTTCTTGCCGGGGCGCACGTTGCAGCTTCCGCTCTTCCTCTCGCGTTCGTGCGAGCAAGTCGTCTGCCCCAGCGGCCAGACTTGCGTCGAAGACGGCGTATGCGCGCCGATCGAACGGCCCATCGGCGTCACGGTGATCGATCCTCGGACCGGCATGACGCTGGACGCGGGGCTCGACGCAGGCGACGCAAGCGAGCCGCTCGACGTGCGGAGCCGCCGTCGAGACGGCGGCGCCGATGGTGGGTCTGGCAGGGATGCGGCTGACAGCTCGATCTTCGACGGCGGCGAAGACGTCGCGCGAGACGCCATGCGAGACGTCGTGCGAGACGCCATGCGAGACGTCGCGCGGGACACAACGCGAGATGATGTTCCTGACAATGTGCCGGGCGATGTGCCGGGCGATGCGTGCCTGGCCCGGCAGTCCTGGTGTGGCTCTCGCTGTGTCAATCTGCTGAGCAGCGAGAGTCACTGCGGACGGTGCAACAATCATTGCATCGATCCCGCGGTCTGCACCGACGGTCAGTGTCGCTGAGTTCGCGAGACTGCTCGCCAGGCACCACGAGGTAGATCTGCACTTCGAAGATGTCTTCGGCGCAAGAGCACCTCGTGCGGCTTGCGAGCACGGTGTCGCGTGCACAGGGGTGCGGCCTCGATGAAAGGGCTTCGTGAGATCCGCGCGGACTACGATCGCGACACGATCGTGCTGTACCAGGCGTACGACGACGCGATCGCAGATGCCGCGATCGCTCGAGGGCGCTTCGCGGCTCCGAGCTGGTCATTTCATCGGATGACCTGGATCAAGCCGAGCTTTCTCTGGCTCATGCACCGCAGCAACTGGGGCACGAGCAAGGGGCAGTCACGGGTGCTGGCCGTGCGCATCACGCGTTCGGGCTTCGACCGCGCGCTGTCGCTCGGAGTGAGCACGGATCCGTGCGCCCGCGTGTTTCGCAGCTACGAGGCGTGGCGTCAGGCGTTCGACGCCGCGTGGGTTCACGTTCAGTGGGACACCGAGCGAGCGCTGAGCGGCGCGGGGCTGGGGTACTACAGCGTTCAGGTCGGGCTGAGCCGACACGTGACGACAGAGTTCGTCGACGACTGGATCGTCTCGATCACGGACCTGACCGAGCGCGTGGCGAAGATGCGCGCCTTCGTGCGAGGCGGGCGCAGCGAACGAGCGCGAGCGTTGCTGCCGCCCGAGCGCCTGTACGAAGTCGCGCCGGGTGTGATTGCGGATCGTGCGCGCCACATTGCCAACGGTCGAGCCAGGGAGCTCAGCGAGTGTGCGGGCGTGCGTGCGTTCGGGGTCTGCGGGTCTG
>LNEO01000194.1 GCA_001465015.1 Deltaproteobacteria bacterium Ga0077539
CGTCCCGACGGGGGCGCCGCTTCGGGACTACGCGCTGCGGGGAACAGACTTCTACCGCGGCCCCGCGCAGTCGTGGCAGTGGCGCGTCGAGGGCGGCCCTTGTGATCGCATCTCTCCGCGGCTGCGGTCCTTCGAGCTTCGCGGAGAGCGCAGCGCGACGGCGACGTTCGTCCCTCGCTTGTCCGGCGACTACACGGTGTTTCTCTCGGTGGTCACGACCGCGGGTCGGACGCTCTCGTGCTCGTGGATCGTGCACATCGAGGGCCCCGGGATGCGCGTCGAGATGTGTTACCCCGAGAGCGAGACGATGGACCTCGACTTGTTTCTCCATCGTCCCAACGATCGAACGCCCTGGTACGGCACGCCACGGGCAACGCGTGCGGGTGGCACAACTGCGAGGCCAACATCCGCGGGATGGGCATCGGCGGGCCGATTCCCCGCGCGGATTGGGGCTACGGGCGCAGCGCGCTCATCGAGTGCGAAAACGGGCCGCAAGGCGACCAGTGGCGCGCGCTCGGGTTCTGCGCGAACCCGCGGCTCGACATCGACAACAATTTGTCCGAAGGCATCGGGCTCCCCGAGAACATCAACGTCGACCGACCACGGGACGGCGAGAGCTTTCGGATCATGATCCAGAACTTCACCGGCACCGTCTCGCGACCGCTCGTCAACGTGTACTGCGCGGGCCGGCGCGAGGCGACGCTGGGAGCGCCGCCCGACGAGGTTCCCCGCTTCGAAGCCGCGCGCCGAGGAAACACCGACATCGGCGCCATGTGGCGAGTGGCCGACGTGCGAACGCGCGTCGACGCGATGGGCAGGACGAGCTGCATCGTGAGTCCGTTGCACCCGCCCGGCACCACGCGGGGCTATTGGGTCACCGTGCGCGACCCGCAGTTCTGACGGCGTCCGTCACGAACACCACTTTTCAAAACCGCACTCGATTCGCTGCGCTTCGCGGCGGATCTTGCTGTGCGACCGCGACCCGAGCGGGCGCTGATCGGCGTTTAGCGGCCGAGCCAGCGCGGCGCGATCCGCCGTTGGGTCACTTGTGGCGCTTCGCCAGCAGCGTTCGCAGCGCGGCGAGCTCGCGTTCGGCTGCCTCTGCGCGTCGCGTGGCTTCGGCCGCGCGCTGCGCTTCGGTCTCTGCGCGTTGCGCTTCGGTCTCTGCCCGTTGCGCTTCGGTCTCTGCCCGTTGCGCTTCGGTCTCTGCGCGTTGCGCTTCGATCTGTGCGCGCTGGGCTTCGGTCTCTGCGCGCTCGGTTGCGTCGCGAACCGCCTCGTCGTCGGTCGGAACGAACGCCTTGCCGTTTTCGTCGAACGCCACGCGGACCATGGGTTTGCCGTCTTCGCCGACGACGCGACGAAGCCAGCAGCCGAGCGTCTCGCTGTAGACCGTGGGGTCGTTGGTGGAGTGCGCGAGCACCAGGTTGCCGCCCTTCTGACGGCGATAGATCTGCCAGCGAATGCGCTTGCGGCTCTTCGCCGTCACCCAGGGGTCGAAGATGATGAGCTCTTTGGCGCCGAGCGTGGAGTACTGGACTGGCGCGTGGTCGTAGTCTTCGTGCCAGTCGTCGCCGACGATCTCGATCACGAGCGAGGGAGCGAAGGGGCCCTCCCACACCTTCCAGACGCCCACGAATTCATCGGGACCGGGGACGTCGAGCACATAGACATCGGGCGCGATGCGCTGCGTCGGGTCGCCCTTGCTCCAGTAGAAGAACTGGTCGTGCCCAGAGCGGACGTCGCGCTTGCGAAGCTGCAGATAGCGACGAACGGCGCGCCACAGGTGTGTCGACAGCCAGGTCTGAAGCTCGTGCTCCCCCATGTGATCCTCGGCGGGGTAGCGCACGATGTCGTGGTCGAGCGCCTTGTTTCCCATGCGATCGGGAGCATAGCACGGAGGCGCGCTGCCGAGAGGGCGGCCGCCGCGCGCGGGCCGACAGAAATCCTCGCGCTCGCCCGCAACTCGGCGCGCGTGGTAGCGATACGCCGACCTCGCGCGCGGGCCCCTCGCGTCCGCGCCGAGAAAGGGATGGAAGAACATGGACAGGGTGTTGGTTCGATGGTGTGGGTGCGCGCTGTTGTTGACCGTTGCTGCGTGCGCGCCGAGGCCGCCGCGGCAGTGCGATCCGGGGCAAGACTACTTTCCGTCGATGGACCTGTGCCTCTATCGCTTCGACGGGCCCAACCGACCCGACGTGATGGAGGCAGGAGCGGTCGACAGCGGCCTCGATGCTCGCGAAGACAGCGGGGTTGATAGCGGGGTTGATAGTGGGGTTGATATTCAAGTGACGTGCGACGCGGGCGCGGCGGCGTGCAACGGGTTTTGCGTGAACACCGCGACCGACCTGAACCACTGCGGAATGTGCGACAGGCGATGCACGACAACCGTGACCAACGCGCGAGCGACGTGCGCGATGGGCGCGTGCGGGTTCGAGTGCGACGCGGGGTTCGAGCTGGTGGGAGCGGCGTGCGAGGTGCGGGTTCCTCGCGCCATCGGGCCGATGACGAGCGCGACGGTGACGTCGCAGCGGCCCACGCTCGAGTGGGAGCTGCCGATGGGCGTGAGGGACGCTAGCGTGGACGTGTGTCGCGATCGGGCGATGACGATGGGGTGCGTGACGCTGAGCGCGACGGGAACGAGCGCGCGACCGACGAGCGCGCTCACGGCGGGGGTGTGGTTCTGGCGGGTGCGAGGGCGCGTCGGGGGCTCATTGGGCACGCGAACGAGCCCCGTGTGGTGGTTTCGCGTGGGCCACGGAGACGCGATGGTGGACACGTTTCACGGCGTGGAGCTGGACGTGAATGGGGATGGATGGGCCGACGTCGCGGCTGCCACCAGCGACGGAGGTGGCGAGCCGAGAGTGTTTGTTCACCACGGTGGAGTCGCAGGGATATCTACGACTCCGAGTCAAACCCTGGAGACGACCGACGGGCTGGAGAGGTTTGGCTGGAGAGTTGCGGCGGCAGGCGACGTGAATGGCGACGGCTACGTTGACCTGCAGATCTCTGTCATCAACGCGCTCGTCGGTGGACAGCGACTCGGCGCAGTTCGCGTGTACTACGGCAGCGCGACCGGCGTGGGTCCTGTTCACTCGATGCAACTCGATGGCGTCACCATGGGCGCGGGATTTTCGCGGGAGATCGCTCCTGGCGGCGACGTGAACGGCGACGGGTATGCAGACGTCGTGGTCGCGTCTTCCTTTCAGCAGGTTGGCGCGCTGGCGTCGGCTGGGCGCGTGTCGCTCTACTTGGGGTCTGCGACGGGTCTGTCGTCGACGCCGGTTCGAGTGTGGGACGGTCAGTACATGCAGGGATCTTTCGGGCTGCAGTTGGCAGGCGCCGGTGATCTGAACGGTGACCGGCGCTCCGATGTGATTGCTGCATCTGCGACGGCGAGTGTTGGTCCACGCACGGTCAATGGTGCCGTCTTCGTTGTGCTCGGTGCTCGCGTCGCGACTGCGATGATGCCGTCCATGGCGGTGGTCGGAGCGTTCAACGGAGCGCAGCTCGGCGAAGGACTCGCGCTCGTCGGCGACGTGACGGGCGATGGGTTGGCTGACGTTGCGGTCGGTGCGCCGTCGACGATGGGTGGTCTCCCCAACGCCGGACTGGTCGCTGTTCACCGCGGCAATCGTGTCGGATTCGAGCCGACGCCGATCGCGACGGTCGGCGGCTCCGAAGAGGGGACACGCTGGCACGCAGCGATGAGCGGTGTCGGTGACATCAACGGCGACGGGCGCGCCGACATCGCGATCGGCGCCGCTGGAACGCCGGGAAATCCGTTGGGCGCGGTTAACTTCTTCTTCGGGCGAGCGTCGGGCATCGACGCGTCCCCGAACGTCACGATCTTGGGCTCGGAAATGGGCGCGCGAACCCAGCCGCTCGGTTCGCTGCCTGCAATCGGCGGTCACCTCGACGGAGACGGGCTGGCGGACGTGTTGATCGTTTCGAGCTGCGCGGATTCGAGCGCATCGCTGCGAAGCGTCGGACGGATGCTTTGGTTTCGCGGTCGCACGACGGGTCCATCGAGCACCCCAGCGCTATCGCTGGATGGATCCTCGGGCCAATGCCTCGGAGGATCTGTCTTCGGACCGCAGCTCGCGTGGTGACGGCCCGACGCGCAGCGGCGTCCCTGCGAGCTGTGTCCCGCCGAGCCGCCCCAAGTCGCCCCCCACTGCGTCACTACATCACGGTGCGAGCGTGATCACTTCGAGCGAGTACGCTCCGCCGCGGGCGCCACCGCCGCCCATGAAGGGCACGCAGTCGTCGACGAAGATCCAGTAGGTGCCCGGATCGAGCGTGCGATCAAAGGCAGCGTTCTGCCCGTAGTAGTCATCCGCGCACAGAAGAACGGGCGCCGAACCCATACCGAAGTTCGCGTTGGCGTCGTTGCACATCGCGCCCTGGCGCACGTAGACCACGGGATCGAAGTTCGCCGCAGCTCCATTGAGCTTGACGAGCACGCGGGTGCGCGCTGTCAGCACCAATTGGTACGCGGCGTCGCGCCCTGCCTGCGTGTTGCACTGGGTGCAGGCCGCAGCGCCACCCATCGCGAACGCTGGCGCTGCCGAGTTCGCCGCCATCATCGCGGTGTTGCCGGTGAAGACTCCGCCGGTCGCCGGGATCGTGCGCGCGGTCATGCACGCTTCGTTGCCTGCGATCGCTGTGGTCGTAAGCGGCGCGATCGAACGCGCGCGAACCTCGAGGTTGCCGGTCGTCGCGTTGGTTCCTGCGTGAACGGTGTAGCTCGCGCCGGCCATCAACGCCGAGTAGCGTTGCCAGGTGCGCGGGCCGCCCGTCGCCGAGAGGCAGCCGGCAGCGTTCATGCGGCAGGGCTGCTGGAGCTCCACTGCGGTGCGAGCGTCGGTGGTCGACGCATTGGCTTCGACGAGCACGTCCTGTCCCATCGGGGCGTTGAACGAGTAGTAGCCGTCAGCGCGGCTCTCGGCGAAGCACGCGAACGCCTGATCTTGCGAGATGGTGCCGACCGCGTTGGTGACGGTCGGACCCGTCGTGCGCAGGTCGAGGGGTTCGCCGGGGCACATGTCCGCGGGACCCGCAGGCGCAGAGCGAACGGCGTTCACGCGAGCAGTGAGCGTTGGATTCGTGGTCGCTCGATAGTCAGCCACGATGAAGTACGTGCCCGGTGGCTGACGCGTGATGGTTCGCATCGCAGTGGCTCCGGACGCGCCGCTCGTGCACGGAGCGGCGAGCGACATGCGGTTTCCGCAGGCTGTCTGGACGTCGAACGCGATGGCAGTCGAGAATCCAGAAATCGCGATCGTGACGTCGCTGATCTCGGTGATCGTGTACGACATCACGGCGTCGCCGCGGGCTGTGCCGCCGCCGCCGCAGGTAGCGCCGATGTCCGATCCCGCCCGGAACATCGCGGTGTTGACCATGGTCGGCGTGTTGTTCGTCGGCACCGTGACACCGGGGCAGTTGTCACCTGGCACTCGCGCTGGCGACGGTGCGATCGTGGTGTCGACCTGCACCTGCGGGTTGACGCCTGTTGCGCCGGCGAAAGAGAAGGCCACCCAGTAGGTGCCAGCCGGGAGGTTGAGCAACCGCAGCGGATTCGCCATCGTGGCAGTGCCGCCGCTGGTGTTGCCGCATGCGCGCTGTCCGGCCATCGTGCCGCAACCCGTCGCGTTGAACACCGCGACGGTCGCCGCAGAGCCCATTCCGTTCGGCGTCAGGACGAAGCTCACGTCGCTCTCTGCCGTCAACACGAGCGGAATCGCGCCGTCGGGGCCCATCGACGTCTGTGCGCCTTCGCAGGACGCGGGGATTCCCGCCATGAGTCCGTTGAGATCGATCAAGCGTCGCCCCGCGGTGAGCGGAGCGCAGGGGCCCGTTCCCATCGCTGGGCAACTCTCATTGAGCCCGCTCGGCGGGCACACGGGTGGGTTCGGCACATCCGCGCCCGTGTCCGTCGGCGGCACTCCCGAGTCCGTCGCGACGCCCGTGTCCATCGAGACGCCCGAGTCCGTCGGCGGAACGCCCGTGTCCACCGGACCCACCACGTCGATCGGCGGAACGCCGGTGTCCGTCACCACGCCCGTGTCCGTGGGGCTCACGACGTCGTCGCCGATGCCAGTGTCTTCCGGCGCGACCACGTCGTCACCGATGCCAGTATCCTCCGCGACGCCGGTGTCTTCAGCGACGCCCGTGTCCTCGGGGTTGGGGCGGTCCGTTGGGGGCGTCGGCCGATCGGTCGGCGGCGTAACGATGTCCGTTCCGCCTTCTTCGCCGCCGTCGGCGGGGGTGGTGCTCGATGCGCAGGCGGTGAGCCACGCAGTGAGCGCGAGAAATCCTAGTGATCCACGCAATCTCATCGATTCTCCTTCAGGTCCGTTCGACGGACGCACTGACGAAAAAATAGTTCACGGTTGAGGGGCGATGGGTGTGTGCCCGCTGGCGCCACAACCTTCGCGAAAAATACTCGGGCGGCGCGCATGCTAACAAAACCGCTGGATCGCGGCGAAATCTCGACGCTCGTTTCGTCGCCCGCCCCTCGAATCACACCGCTCGGAGAGCCCTTTACGATGCGATTTGCTCTGCTCGGCGACGTTCACGCCTCGCCTCACCTCGCGGCGGCCCTCGACTTCGCTCGTGACCAGCGCGTCGATCAGGTTCTGTGCGTGGGCGATCTGTGCGACGGGCCTGGCTCGCTGCCGGACACCGTCGCGCTCCTTCGATCGCAAACCGCTGTTTCGGTCCTGTGCGTCCGCGGAAACCACGATCGCTGGCTCCTCGAAGACCGGATGCGAGACTTCTCGGACGCGCACTTCGTGAAGGACATCAGTGAAGAAGACCGCCGATGGCTCGCAGCGCTCCCCGCGGTCCGCGAGCTCGAGACCGGCAGCTCGGGCGGCCCGACCCTGGTGCTCGCGCACGGGCTGTTCGACAACGACATGACCTTCGTGCGCTCGCACACGACCGAGCACGAGGTGCGCGATACGCCCGCCTGGGAGCGCGGGAGAAAGACCTTTTCGAGAGCGCGCTGGCACGTCGCCGGTCACACGCACGAGCGCATGGTCCGCACGATCGACGGGCTCGTCATGATCAACGCCGGAACGCTTCACCCCGCGCAAGATCCTGGGCTCGTATTGTTCGACACAGCCGAACATTTCGTGCGGAGCTTCGACGTGACGCGCGAAGGCGCGATCGCATTTCGAGAGACGTTATCGCTGTCCTGACGCGTTCGGTCGAGTGCATCATCGCGACGGTCCCGCGGCGCTTCGCGCTGCAACTATGGCTACCAGAGGAGTTCGTCGATGAAGGGTCGTCCCGAAGTGCTCGCTGCGCTCACCGAGGTGATGCGCGCTGAGTTCACCGCCGCCAATCAGTACCTGCTGGGCGGAGCCCAGGCGCGCAACGGCGGGTTTCTCAAGCTCGCCACCAAGTTCGAGGCCGAGAGCAAGGGAGAGTTCGAGCACGCGCGGCAGGTCGCCGAGCGGCTGTTGTTCTTGGGGGCCACGCCCGATGGCCGCCCCCTCTCGGACCCGCAGCAGAGCGAGTCGCCCGTCGAGCAATTGCGCCTCGACCTCGTGATCGAAACCGCCCACGCCGACCGGTTGAACGCTGGCATCAAGGTCGCCCGCGAGCACGGCGATCACGCCAGCGCGCAGCTGCTCGAGTCGATCCTCGTGGCGACTGAAGCGCACGTGGATTGGCTCGAGACGCAGCTCGAGCTCGCCAAGAAGCTCGGCGACGGGCTCTACCTGTCGCAGCAACTCTAGGACGAAGCGAGCGCGATGAAGGTCCTCGTCATCAACGCCGGCTCGACGTCGGTCAAGTACAACCTCTACGAGATGGACACCGAGGCCGTGCTCGCGCGCGGCGTCGTCGAGCGCGTCGGGACCCCTGGCGCGCTGCACTCGTTTCGCGCAGGGGGCGCGCCGAAGGTCGAAGAGCCCGTGGCTGCGCCCGATCACCGCGCGGCGATCGACGCGATCCTCGCGAGGCACTCGCAGCAAGGGGGCGTCCTCGAAGACCGCAGCGACATCCGCGCGGTCGGGCACCGCGTCGTGCACGGCGGAGAAAAGCTCGTTCGCCCCGTGCGCATCACGGACGAAGTGAAGGCTCAGATCAAAGAGTGCGCGATCTTCGCGCCCATTCACAACCCGGCCAACCTCGCGGGGATCGAAGCCGCGCAGGCGGCGCTGCCGGACGTGCCGCACGTGGCCGTGTTCGACACAGCTTTTCATGCGGAGCTGCCGCCGTCGTCGTTTGTGTATGGCGTTCCGTACGAGCTGTATCTGTCGCAGTCGATCCGTCGGTACGGCTTTCACGGTCCGAGCCACCACTTCATGGTCGCGAGCGCCGCGGAGTTCTTGAAGACCGACGTCTCGCGCTTGAAGCTCGTGACCTGTCACCTCGGGGGCGGCGCCAGCGTCAGCGCCGTCGACGGCGGTCGCTCGATCGACACATCGATGGGAATGACCCCCCTCGAAGGGCTGCTCATGGCCACGCGCTCGGGCGACGTCGACCCCGCGTTGGGCCTGTTGCTCGCGCGGCAAGGGTTCAGCCCCGAGCAGGTCGACGAGCTGCTCAACAAGAAGTCTGGGCTGCTGGGTTTGTCCGGAGTTTCTTCGGACTTTCGCGACGTCGAGCAGGCCGCGTCCGAGGGCAACGACCGCGCGCGGCTGGCGATCGAAGTGTTCGTTCACCGCGTGAAGAAGTACATCGGCGCGTACGCGGCGCTGCTCGGCGGCGCCGATGCGATCGTCTTCACCGGCGGAATCGGCGAGAACTCCGCGCGCGTCCGTCGCATGGTGTGCGACGGGCTTGTTTATATGGGCGTCGCTCTCGACGAGGCGAAGAACGAGGCCGCGCGCCCGCGAGACGCGGGGGTCGGGGTCGTCGATGTGTCGCAGCCCCGCGCGCCCACCAAGGTGCTCGTGGTCGCGACCGACGAAGAGCGAATGATCGCCCGCGAGGTCGTTCGCACCGTGGTCGGCCCCACCGCGGCGCGCACGCGCGTCACCGGAGGAACGATCCCCGTTGGCGTCTCCGTGCGCCACGTGCACCTGTCACGGGCCGACTGCGATGCCCTCTTCGGCCAGGGCTACGAGCTCACGATGAAGCGACCGGTCTCGCAGCCGGGGCAGTTCGTCTGCCGCGAGACCATCGATCTCGTCGGCCCCAAGGGCGAGATCTCGCGGGTTGCCATCATCAATCCGCTGCGAAAAGAGACGCAGATCGAGGTCGCTCGCACCGACGCGATCACCCTCGGGATCAACGCTCCCCTGCGCGAGTCGGGCAAGCTCGACGACACGCCCGGAATCACGTTGCGCGGCCCCAAGGGAACAGTGGACATCCCCAAGGGTGTGATCATGGCCCACAGGCACGTTCACATGAACCCCGCCGAGGCCGAGCAGTTCGGCGTGAAGGACGGAGAAGCGATTCGCGTGCGCGTCGAGGGCGACCGCGAGACGACGTTCGGCGACGTGATCGTCCGGGTACGCAGCGATTTTGCGCTGGATATGCACCTCGACACCGACGAGGCCAACGCCGCGTCGCTCACCAACGACAGCGTCGCCTCGTTCGACGGTCGGCAATAGAGCGCGTCGGGCTCGCGCGCCCTAGCGATCGTCGCGTACACTCGACGCGAGGGTTGCGCCGATGGGAACAGGGGAAGACAACGCGCGAGACGGTACCGAGCCGGAGGCTGCGTTCGAACGACTCGCGGACGCGATCGAGCTGCTCGGGGCGTACGCGATCAGGCAGCGCACGCAAACCGACCAAGAGCAGCTCGGAGCTTTCGCGATCAGGGAGCGCACGCAAACCGACCAACAGCAGCTCGTGTGGCTCGAGCGCTTCGGGGCCGAGCAGCTCTGCTCGATGGTCGCGCGGCTGGCGTGCTCGCTGGCGTTCGCCGCGCGTCGCAGAGCGCCGCGAAGGGTGCAGTCACGAGAGGCGTTCGACGTGCTGCGAGACTGGCTGTCCGCTCCCGGCCTCGATGTGCGTTCGGCGATGCCGTACGTGTTCGTGACGAGCGACGAGCTGCGGACGTTCGACTCGTTCGTGGAGTTCGACGCGCTCGACGCGAGGCTCTTTCGCGGCGAATCGTGGACCTGGCAGTCGATCGCGCCGCGCGCGCTGCACCAAGCCATCGGCCGAACGATGCTCGCGCCGATCGAAGTCGTGCTGCCCAATCGGGTCTGCGTCGATCGCGCAGCGAACCCCATGCCGTCGACGGCTTCCGCTGCAGATTGGGTGGTCGATCGCACGTTCGGCGCGGCGCTCCGAACGTCCTTCGACCGCGGGGATCGATCGGTGCCGCTCGTCTCGAGTCCCCGATGTCGCACGGGAACCATGCTCCTCGCCGCGGTCTGCGCGATGCGGCGCGAGCTCGAGTCGACGCCGAGAATGACGATCCTCACCGAGGCTGCGCTGCGCGCTTTTGTCCGGGACCAATGTCGCGGGTACGACGACGATCCGCGCCTCGTGTCCCTCGCGCGGCTGGGGTTGTGGCTCGAGACCGGCGAGCTCTTGTCCGGTGACGATCTTCGAGCGGCGGTCGCGTACGCTGACCGCTACACACACGAAACCAAGCGCTCCGATGACGCACCAGCGTTTGTCTTCGCGGACGTGAGCAACGATCGCTCGAAGACGTTGTTCGAATCGGTGATGGCCGACGCGCGCGTCGGAGACACGGTGGGTGTCCTCGTCGACTGCGACGTCGCGGTTAGTCCGGCGATGGAGCCGCAACGAGCGGCCTGGGACTGCGACTTCATGACCCTTCGTCCGATCGTCGAGCCGCGGCTCCGGACTGCGATCGAGCGCCCGCGGACCCTGGCCCTGGTCGCGAAGCGGCACGAACACGTCCCCGGTGAGCTCAGCGAGCGATGGGCGTACACCCTCGAAGGCGCTTCGCCGGTCGATCGAAAGCTGCTCTTGTCGCTGTCGCTCGAGCCTCGGCTCTCGACGATCGCCGAGTCGAGCGGGCGGCAGATCGGCGGCAGCGGTCGCCCGGACCGCGATTGGCCCCGCGTGCTCGTCGACCGAGCGAAATCGCCGCTCGACGCGGTGCTCGTTCCCAGCGCGCAGAGCCCCGACGCGATGCTCTTCTGGGCGAAGGCCTCGGGATGGGACGGCTTCTCGCTCTACGCGCTGTTGCGCTCGACGCTGGTGCGTTGGCAGCGCGCGATGCTGGCGGAGTCGAGAGGAGGCACCCAGACGCACACGATGTTGGACGTGTTCGAGCTGGCCGTCGCTTCGTTTTGTGATGCCGCTGCCCTGCGCGAAGCGGGGGTGGAGCTCGCGGCGGCCCGCGACGCGCGAGAGATCCAAGCGGCGCTCGAGGCCGTCGACCAGGCGGCTGGCTTTCGAAGCGGCCTCGACGGAGAGAGCAAGGCGATGCTCTCGAAGTGGCGAGCGCTGACCGCGCTCCCCGAGGTGATCATCGTCGATGGATCCGCGATTGATCGTCCTCCAGCGGCCCCTGCGCAGTCCGGGCCTCGCGCCCCAGACGTCGCTTCTCCGCGCGTGACCGGCGCGCACGACCCTGGGGCGTTCGATACGCACACGAAAACAAGTTCGCCAGCGGCGATCGGACGAGGCAGCGAGTCTGCGCTGCGCGGTCGCGCGGACGACGGCAGGGCCGCGCCGGTGCCTGGCCCCAAGCGCAAGGGTTCGCAGCCCGAGGACGCCGCCGAGCGCGAGGCGTGGGCGATCTTGCGCGCAGCCGGGCCGGACGGGCTCACGCTGCGCGAGCTCGTGCGTCGCGCGCGGGAGCACGAAGAAGACGAGCTTCGCGAGGCGGTTGTCCGGCTGCTCGAAAGCGGATGGGTCGCTCGAGCGCTCGAGTCCGAGGGCGAGAGCGCGCTCGCGGATACGACGCCGCTGCGCGCGCTGGCGCGGTGACCTTCGGCTTCGATACACTCCTTCGATCAACGTGATGCCTCCGACGCGAGCGGTTGTTCTATCTGCGCTGAGCGCGCTGGTCGCGGCGTGCGGCGCTCCCGAGGCTCGTGACGGCGGTGACGTCGCCGTTGCAGACACGCGGGTCGGTGAGGACACGTCCGTGGTGGACGTCGCGGTCGACGACAGCGCGCTCGACGTGGCGAGCGACGAGCCCCGCGAGGACGCAGCGATCGCGGACGGGATGGACAGCGCGGTCGCCGACGTCGTGGATGTCGTCGCTGTCGGCGACGCGGGTCGCGACGGGACGATGACGCCAGACGCAGCGGACGCAGCTTCGCCCTCGGGGCCGCGGGTCGATCGATCGATGCCGCAGCTCTACAGCGTGATGTTTCGGCCCAGCGACGCCGACCCTATGGCGCGCGAGGTCAATGGAACGCAGCTCGCGTACCTCGACACCCGCGTCGCGCCGCGCGGTCGGCTCGTCGTCTACCTTCACGGCGCAGGAACGCCGACGACCTGCGGCTCGACCGAGCACGGCCGCGTCCTCGCTTCGTTTGGCTTTCACGTGTTGTCCCCCTGCTATTCGAGCGGCTACGGCGTCGGCAATTGCGGGGCGAACATCTACGGCTGTCGCCTCGAGGCGTTCGAGGGCGTCGACCATCATCCGTTCATCACGATCGCCCCTGCGGACTCGATCGAGCGCCGAGTGCTGCGCGGGCTCGAGCTGCTCGCGCGCAGAAATCCCGCGGGAGACTGGGGCTACTTCATCGAAGGCGGCCGTCCGCGCTGGAGCGCCATCGTGATCTCGGGGATCTCGCACGGAGCGAGCTCTTCGGGCGTCATCGCGCAGGTGCGTCCGGTCGAGCGCGCTGTCATGCTCTCGGGCCCGCTGGACACCGGGCAGGCGTGGCTCTCGCGCACGGGGATGACGGCGCCGGCGGCGCTCTGGGCGCTCACGCACACGATGGACTCGCAGCACATGGGGCACCTCGGGGCGTTCACGGCGCTGCGGCTTCCGGGGACGCCGACGTCGATCGACACGGGCGCCGCGCCGTGGGGCGGGACACACAGATTCATCTCGTCTGCCATGACGACGGACGGACACGGCTCGACGCAGGCGGGCGGCAGCTCGCCGCGCGACGCGATGGGCCGCTATCGGTTCGAGCAAGCGTGGCGCACGATGTACGGCGCGCGCTGACGAGCGTGTAAACGGTCAGCGCGTGGCGCTCGCGCTCGAATCGATTCGCAGGTGAGCTGCTGAATTGGTGTGTGTGCATGGACGACTGACGCCGTTGCGCGATGTCGCCGCCAAATCGCTCAGCGCGATCGCTCGGTCATGTGGTGTCCTCACACCGAGGGCATTTGCGCGAGGTCCTTCGCGAGTGCTTCGAGTTCGATCCAGGTGGTTTGCAAATGTGCCTCCGTGACTGCGCGAACCACGCTCGCGAGCGGCCGGTCGACCTTGCCCTTGTCGAGCAGATCAATCAGGGCTTCTTGTGCTTCATCGAGCGCCCAGTGCTCGTCTTTGGTCCACGACTCGATCAATCGCTCGAAGCGGCGCGCCACGCGCAACGCGTCCTTCACCACATCCTTTCGTGCGCGGCGCAGCGAGTCGCGGTCGAGCGCGACGACGTCGATCGTCGCTCGCCCCGCTGGGCTATACCCTTTGACAGACCCGTCCTCGTTGAACAGGAAGTGCTCTCCTGTCCGCTCGCTCGCGAATGGATGGAGCACCAACCAACCTTCGTCGCAGCAGCGGCTCGGGCACGCGCCCTCGAATCGCTCGAGAGTGTCCGCTGTGCGAGCAACAAACGCGTCCTTCCATCCGCTGTTGCACTGCGTACAAGCGAGCACGTAGTTCGACCAGCGAAACGCCAGCCACCAGTAGCCGGGCTTCGCTTCGCGAAGCGTCGAACGCGAAAATCGTCCCATGCGGTTCACTCCGCCCGCGACCTCGCGGCCGGGATTGGAAGGATCGAGCATCGCGATCGAGGCCTTCGGGCGGAGATGATCGAGCGCCCCGTAGTCAGTGAGCGCGCGATCACAGTAGCCGCAGCGTGTTTGCTGGTGTGTCACGAAGAGCGGCTTGTAGCGCTCGGATACGGCGCGCCATTCTGGGTCGAAGTCGGCCGATGTCGGGTCCCTTCCCGATCGAACGATGTTCGCGATCTTCTTGCGACCATCACGGACGAACGCGTCGAAGTCGCTCGGCTTCGGAAGCTCAGGCCAGAACCACATCGATCATCCCCTCCTAGCTCTTGCGGCGCTCCTCGAGCTTCTGTCGCACACGGTCGATCAGCGTCGAGCGAAGCTGCTCTCGTTGCTCAGCCGTGCTGCGCTCGGGACGGCTCCACTTCGCTGCCTCCTCGTCCATGAGCTCTTGCGCGACGCCGAGCGCAATGCGCTCGATCGCCAGCTCCGCGTAGCGCTCGGTGCGCGTGCGAATCTTCTGCTCGAGTTCTGCTCGTAGTTCGCCGTGGCCGTGCTCGCGCAACAGCCGTCGATGCTGCTCCATCCACGCGAGGGTCTCGTCGTCGAGGGTCGATCCGAGGCCGAACCACGCGCCCGTGAGCACGTCGTCCGCGTGCCGTCCCCTCACGGCAGGCAGCGGGTCGATACCCACGTCGCCCTGCTCGTCGCGGTGCACGCGAAAGAGCTCTCCGTCGCCGAGCTCGATCACCGTCTGCGGGTTGTGCGTCGTCGCGACGAAGCTCAGCCTGGGAAATACCCGCCGAAGCGACTGCACGAGGTCTCGCTGCCACAGCGGATGCAAGTGCTGGTCGAGCTCGTCGACGAGCACGACGCCAGCCATATGCTGGTGAAAATCCCGGTCGATCGGCCTTCTCGCGCGCTTGCGCATCGCGACCCAGCGGGCCATCAAGTCACTGACCCACGCGACCACAGACTGGTAGCCATCACTCAGGTGATGGAGCGCGATGTCGCTTCCGACAGCGGGCCCGGTAAACGTGAACCCGTGCTCGGCCGAGAGGCGAACGTCTTCGACGCCCACGGTTGCGAGCGCGTCCTGCAGCGCGGCGCGCAACGAGCTGTTGATGACACCCGCGTCCTCGCCGTCGAGCGTGCTCAACCAGTGCCTGGCGGACACCAACGTGTGCGAGTGATCGAACAGCGAGCGAATCGCCTTGGGCTCGTCGACTGCGGATGCTGCTGCGCCATCAACGGTGGCGCGCCAGACGCCGTACGCGACGACGAAGGGGCGATCGTTTTCTGTGTCACAGGTCCAGCTCTCGAGATTGGACGCGTCGATCGAGAGACGACACGCGGTCTCGCGCGTGCGGGCTCCGTGGCGAAACCAAACACGCGCGTCGCCTTCGCGGGCCGCTGCGCGAACGAGGCGAAGGCTGTCGTGGTCCGGCGCCTTTGGCGCGAAGAGCGGCTCGACCATCGCGAGCGCGAGACCGCGCACGCCGAGGAGCACGATCCACTGTCCGCGCTCGCCGCTCACAGAGGCGAGAGGGACGTCTACAGACTCGATCGAACGGACGTTGCGGATCGTGAAGCGCTGAATCGTGACGAGAGGTTCGATCATCGCGGGCAGTGTGGGGATCGACGGGGGAATGGGCAGCTTCGAGCGTGTGATTTCATCGGGCGACGCGAAGGGACCTGGGAGGCGAGCGATGAGGCGCTGCACCACGACGGCTGCGAGCCACGAGACCGGATCGCTGGCACGAACGCGGATCGAAGCGGCGAGGAGCGACGTAAACCGGGGGAGCCAGTCGCTCGCTCGGAGGCCGGACGAACGCCAGACGTACTCGAATTCGGCGCGTTGGAGGGTCCGCGACAGGTAGTGCTCTGCAACGTCTCCCTGCGACGTGAGTACGGCGATCGCGTCATCGATCACTGCATCGGGCGCATCGGGGCAGCGGAACATCAATGCAGCCCAGGCTTCCGGCGACGCGCTGGGCCTTCGAAGGGCGAGGATGGTGCGCTGCTGGTCGGACGGCATCGCGAACGAAATCAGCGGTTCGAGCGCACGATGCGAGGCAGGACCGTCGATGTGAGGCGCGTTGTGAATTGCGTCGAAGATCGCGCTCAATTCATCGCCAGAAATTCCAGTCGAAGCGATTCGTGGAAGGAAGCAACTGGGTCGACGGTCGATCTCTTGATCCAGCGACGCGAAGAGCTCGACGACGTCTTGCGTGCGCATGCTCCTCGATGGAGCGAACGGCAACACAGCGAACTGCGCAGCGAGCCACGCAACATCGGGTGCGGACAACAGCCGCGCGAAGTACTCCAGACGTCCGTCCATCCCGTGGGCAAGCGAAGCAACGATCGCGCGCGAGAACATCGTGCGCGCCCGGACGGCGTGCAGCCAGTCTTCGACGTTGCCGAGCGTGCGATCAACGCTGCGGCGTGGGTCGCAGCCTCGAAACCAGAGCCAGTTCAGCGCCGTGTCCGCCTCTTGGATCGATCGCGGATGAACCTCTTCGTTCTCGCGCGCTGTCCAGCTCGCGTAGTCGCCGAAATCGCCGCGGCGCGCGCGATCGATCAATTCAGAGGCAGAAGCAGGTTCGTCCGCCACTTCACGCAGCATTGCAGCGAGCGGCCACATGCTCTCGACGGCGGCCGATCGTTTGTCACTCGGAGGTACGTTGCTCCAGCGATCGACTGCGGCTGCCAGCGTGTCGCGACACGGGCGCTGATGAAATTCGAGCCACGCGCGCCATGCGTCCCGGTGTTCGACCAGGTCGAGCATCGGCTCGGTGTCGCCCTCGGACAGAGTAATCGCGCCTCGTTGCACCGATCGAAAGGCGAGATCGAGTCGGGCTCCGCTGAGGACTTCGCTTCGCGGCTCTCGTTCGGCGGGCATCGCGCGACTCCACAACGCCCACGCTCCGAGTCGCACGGACGCTAGCGGCATCGACACCAGCGCCTTCGCCACGTTTGCGATCCACCAGGCCGAGGCGTCGAACGAGGTCCGCGTAGAGAGCACCCACTCCAACAACTCGCGAGAGTCTTCGTCTTGTCGCCCCAACAACTGCGACACCAACCAAGAGGATGCCCCCACGCTCGCTCGAACTGCAGCCTCGATCACGCGGCGTGCTTCTCGATCGTGATCCGTCTCCCAAAGTGCGATCGCATGCCGCAACAGGTTGTACGCTTGCCGATCGCGCACGCCCGTTGTGATCGCTGTGCACAATTGCGCGCGCAACGCGGGGTGGCTTGCAGAAAACCGCACGGCGATCTCCGCCCAATGAAGCGACGCTCGACGCGCCCGCTCCCACGCGCCCTCCAACGCGCAGGACCACAGCCGCTCCGCCGCGTCGGGCGCCCCGTCGAACGCTCCGCCGGTCAACACCGCAACGGCGATCTCTGTCCCCGTTCGCACGAGGCCGATCGCTTGCTCCACCGATGTGCCGCGCTCGTCGTTGCCCGCGCGGCAGCACTCGATGAGCGCGTCGATCATCGCGGTGTCGTTGCTGTCCGCCCACTGCGACGCGGCCAACACCAACACTTGTCGCCAGCTCTCGTGTGGCGCAATCGATCGCAAGCGCTCGACGCGCAGTTCGAGCGGAGCTGTCGAAGCAAACAACGCCCGCGATACGAAGTACTCCTGCACGAGCCTCACATCGAATCGATGTCGCTGGAGCTCGTACTGCGCGAGCAGGACCAACCGCTGCTCAGCGAAGAACAAGAGGTCTGCCACCAGTTGCTCGCGCGTACGCACATTGGACACGCGCTCACGAACGACCTCGCTCGCGATGCGTCGAAGTTCACCGGTCGAAACGCCGTTGGCAGCGCCGTCGCTGTCTGTCCGCACCTGCAACACCAGGGCGACCCGCTCGTGCAACGCGGCGACTGCCCAGCGATAGTTGCTCAGCACCGCGTGGCGAACGTTGCCGACGTTCTTGCGGGACTCGCGCGCGAGCAGCGTGTCGTACATGCGCTCGAACAACAGCGCGCGACTCGCAGGCAACGCGTCGTACGCGACGATCTGCTGGAGCACGATGCTCACGAAGAGCGGCGTCCGAAACAGCTCGGTCGCGTGTGGATCGTTGATCGCCCTCGCGACAGCGCGCTCGCAATGCTCGCGCTGCGTCGGTTGTTCGGCGAACTCGACCGCCACGAGATCGCGGAGCATCGCCGATGATTGCGCCTTCGACAGGGTTCTCACACGCAGCGTTCGCGAGCCCCTCGATGAATCCTCGATGTGGCGGGGTCGCTCTTCGACGAGCCCGTCGTACCCCTGCGGGCGACTCGTCACGACCACTTGGCGATCAGCGTGTTCGTCTCGGCTGACAGCATCGATCAGCAGGGCGATCCACCCGCGTGCGCGCCCTCCCACCACCTCGTCGAGCGCATCGAAGAGCCACAACGCGCGCCATCGCTCTGCACAGGCGCGAAGATCCTCGCCCGTCGCAGCATCGTCCGTCGGGCGCGCGAGCCCGTTCGTCGCAGCGGTCAGCAACACTTCGGCGCTGGCGTTTTCATCGGCATCGCTGGACACGAGCGACTCGACGAACCGCGGGAGATCCACCCGAAGCGCGAACCACAGTGGTCCACCAACGGGCACGATGGAGCGCGAGCGGCGTTCGATGAGCTCCAGCGACCGCGCGATGCTCTGCGCTCGAGCGGGCTCGAAGCCGAGATCGATCAGCTCGTCGACGCCGTGCAGTCCGGCCTCGCGAATCGCCCGCTGCCACGATGTGATCGCAGCCCACTGCGTCAGCGTAGATTTGCCCTGGCCGGGTCCGCCGAAGACGACCCAGCGCTGGCGGGCAACCGCGCTGCGATCCGCGGCATCCTGCGAGCGATGCGCGCACAGCGTCGCAAAGAATCCAGGGACAACCTCGTCGGTGCCCGCGCTGCGCTCGAAGCTGGACGCGTCGAGTTCGAGGTCTTGGTAGATGTGCGCGAGCTGAACGCTGCCAATGTCACCCGCCGTCGTGAGCACGAGCCGCGCGACGGAGTGTTCTTCGATCGAGAGCACCATCCATCGCGCCATCCGACGCGCGACATCGGCGCCGAGCTCGCGGCGAACTGCATCGAGTGAAAAGGGCTCGCTCACGTCGAGCGCAGTGTACGATGAACGCTTCGAAGCGCCGCCAGCATCGACGTAGAGCGCTCAGACTGTCAGTGATTTTCCAGGCTCCGAGCGTACGCCCCGCCCCTCGTCGGCACTCGGGAGCCAAAATCGGCCCAATTTTGGACCAACAGCACTGTTGGCCCGCGGGATCGAGCGATTTGCCTCGGATTCCTACGCGAGTGGCCGGGTTCCCGTCCCGCTTCTACGCTCGACTTCCGCCGCCCGCGCAACGCCCACCAACACAGTATCGCCTGTGAACCAGCGGCGAACGCACGGAGCGGGGCGGTGAGCTCGAGTGGGCTGTCGTCGTCGCTGCCCCACGGTGATCCACGACGAAGCTGTCGCGTCGTCGGCTGCTGCGGGCGTAGCCGGCGCGCTCCTTCGGCTCGACGATCGACACTGCTGCTATCGTCCTCGCCGTGATCCGACCGGAGACAAGCCTGCGGTTTGCATCGCTGTTGCTGTGCGGATGCGCGCATGTGTTCGGCGATTTCGAAGATCGTCCGCCGCGCCTGCGCACGACGCCTCACGGGCCGAGGCGGCGA
>LNEO01000195.1 GCA_001465015.1 Deltaproteobacteria bacterium Ga0077539
TTCGCGGGCGACGAGTTCGACCTGCGCGTCACGATTCGGCGAACGACCGAGCGCAGCATCTACGCGACGGCGAACGAGGAGGAGGCGATCGCGACCGCGCCGGGCGATTTCGATGCGTCGATCGCTGGTCACGTGACGGTGATCGCAGTCGAAGAGGGAGCGCTTCGATCCATGTCGCTTCGCGTGACCGACAGCAGATGGCGGCGCGCTGGCGCGCTCTCTTCGCCGACGCTCACCGCAGGAACACAGCTGTGGATCGTCGCCTCGAGCGCTGGCGTCCTCCTCGACCTCCGCGCTGATCGAGCGCTGTCCAACGACGGCGCGATGTTCGTTCGAGGGCTGCTCCAGCAGCCGCTGCTGTGGGCGCAACCCACGCGGTGGTTCGGGCCCCTCGAGCGTCGGCGGCTCGGCGAAGAGTGGCTCGTCGCGCGCGAAGCCCGCGACCCCTCCCACGCCGAGCGCTGGGCGCGACTCGCCTGGGTCGGCACCGTGCGCGGACAACGCTTGATGCGCCTGGAATCCTGGAGCGACGGTCCGCTCGTCGCGCGTCCAGTCGCGGGCCGTGATCGGTGGGCGCGTCGACGTACGACCGAAGACCTCCAAGCGCTGCTGCCGCGAGACCCGACGTTGCCACCCGCGAGGGTCGAGCAGCGACTGCGCGTCGAGATGGCGGTGCCTGCTGGGGCGCGCCCGGTGGGCAATGGGCCAGCGCTTGTTGTGCCTGTGACGCAAGAGCTGTTCATGCTCGATCAAATGAGCATCGTGACGATCGTCGAGTTCTCTTCCTTCGTCCGGGTCGCGACGAGCTGACAGCAGGTCTTGTCGATGTGGCTCATCGCGCGGTCCCACGCGAACGGACGTCGTGGCGTCGCGAGCGAGCGATGCGCTCTGCAGCGTCCGCCGAGCCAGCAGATCGATGCTCGGTTGGGGACCGACACGGCTCGACTCGACTCGACGCAGGTTGGCGGGAGCTCGCCATTCTTTCCGGGATCGGTTGTGATCGGACGCTCTTTCGCCCGGGCGCTTCTTTCGCAGCGCAGCGCTTTGATGCACGCTCGGCCGATGATCCACCTGGTTTCGTGTCCATCTTGCGCGCGACACATTCGCGTCGAAGAGCCAGCGTGTCCCTTCTGCGGGCTGACGTTCGAGCGCGCGTCGCGCAGCGAGGCGGGAGTCGCTTCGTGGTACGCGGTCGCGGCGCTCTCTGCGACGCTCGCCCTCTCGGGCTGTGACTCTTCGGGCAATCGCGTGACCGCACAAGCGTACGGCGGACCGCCGGGCGTCGACATCGAGGCTCTGCTCGCGCCGCGAACCACGGATAGCGGCGTTGCGGCGCCGTCCCGAGAATCGATGCAGATCTATGGAGCGCCGCCCGTTCCGACCGCGCCGTCGGACAACGACCGTTGAGCGTCTACCGCGGTGCACTCGCGTTGGCGTCGACCTCGATGGTCCGCACGGCTTCGCTCAATCGCACGCGGCGCTCGCCGATCTGGGTGTCGAGCTCGACGATGCGACGCGACACTTGATCGATCTCGCCGCTCACTTGCGCGAGGCGGGTGGTCAACCGCGCGCGCAGATCGGCCGCGGCCGGATTGCGGCGAATCGACTCGAGGTTGTCGCGCGTCTCTTGCGCGTTGGTCTGCAGGTCGTTGCGGCGGGTGATGTGCTCGCCGCGCTCGACAGCCAGCCGCGAGATCTGCACTTGCAGCTCGAGCGCTCCCGTGAGGGCGTCGATGGTCGCGCGCGGCGCGCGGCCGCCCTGAATGAACCCACGGATCGCCTCGATCGCCTGCGGATCGCCCCACTGCGTGGTCATCGCGAAGGGCGATCGCACCACGACGAGCTGCTCCGAGCGCCCGCGCGCAGCAATGCGCACCGGAACGAGCGCCGCCCCGTTGGCGGTCTCGGTCATGGGAGGGGGCTCGAAGAGCGACGTTCCCTCGGGGGTGGGGATGCGGATCAATACGCGCGCGTCGCGGTCCATGCCGTTGCGGACGCGGAAGGTGTTTCGCGCGGTGCGAAAGCGCTCGATCTGCACGACTCCGCGGCGGATCGCGACGAGCCGCGCGCCCTCGACGTCGAACGTGCTGGTGTTCTCGACGGCGAGGCCGCGCTCCAACGCGAACGGGACCACCGCGGTGGCGTCGTTGGGCAACGGATCGAGCATTCCTTGTCCGAGAAACGCGCCCGACTCGAAGATGGCCAAGGGGCCGCGCTCGAGCATCGAGCCCGTTCGATTGACGAAGCGCGCGACGTTGAAGGGGTGCCTCGTCGAGTCGCCCACGCCCGCGTCCGGCGCGAACAGGTACAGCCGCTCGCCAGGAACATCCCTCGACGCCAGCAGCACCATCGTCGCGCTTCGATTAGGGATCGTCACGCGCGCGGGCAGGTCGTATCGAGTGGCGCCTCCCTGCACGGCAACCGCCGCGAGCGAGGCGATCGACCGCGGTCGCGAAGGCCCCTCGAAGCCAGCGCCCGTGCCACCCAGGCGGCCGCCGGGGGTCCCACCGACGACACCGCCAGCGGTTTGCCTCCAGTCGCGCCCGTTGGCCGCCACCGTTCGGGGCGCGGCGGCGGGGCGTGCACCTCCGCCTGCTCGGCCTGAAGTGCTTCGTCGAGCACGATCCCCGCGAGACTCGAGGTTGCGCGATCGCTCGGTCTCTTCGTTGTCGTCGAGGTCCTCGGCTTCATCGGCTGCGGGCTGCGCGCGCGTAATCGTGGAGGTCACTGCGGGCGTCGTTGGTTGATTGCTCTGATCGTTGGCGAGCGTCGTGTCTCCTTGCGGAACCGCGTCGATCACCTCGCCGCGGTCGGTGACGAGCGGTCGCTCGGTGATCACGGGCTCGGCCAGCTCGCTGCGAAACGACACCGGCGCGCCCGTGACCAGCGAGAGCTGAACGTTGCGCCAGTCTTCGCCCGAGAGGTTTTGCACGACGCCGTACGCCTGAATCTGCGCGTCCGTTTGCCCGAGGACGAGGCGGTAGGACGGCCTCCAGATGGGCGTCTCGGCCATATAGCCAACGACGAGGTCGTGGCCGCGACCGTCGAGCCGCATCTGGACGGTGCGACGCTCGTCGGGCGACGGGGGCCGCTCACCAGCCGACGGGTCGCGCGGCAGGGGAAAGGCCGCGGACTGAACGCTCGAGCCCCCGCGCTCCATGACCGCGAGCGTGGCGAGAAAATCACCGACCTCGCTCTGGCGAACGCTGAACTCGACCGAGTCCCCGCTCACGTTGCCGCCGCGCTCGAAGTACGCGACACCGTTGCGATACACGACGACGCGGCGCAGGCCGAGGGTGGGCTGCGAAGCGACCTGCGGGCCGCGGACGCAAGCCGGGGTGAGGGTGAGGAGGGCGAGGAGGGCGAGGCGAGAGCGTTGGTTCATGGAGCTCACTGTGGGTGGTTTCGGACCACCAGTGCTCGTGACGGCTTGGGTTGTGACCGCGCGGCGCGCATTCGTGACAGATTGGTGAATGCACCGCCAGGTGGTTGGCGCGAAGGCATCGCGTCCCCACCCATGCGGCCAAGAGAGAACCATTGACCACTGAGGGACAATCGCAGCGAAAGCGCATCCGCGCCGGGCTGCTTCTTCGCCAGAACCGCGCCGCGATCTTCACGGTCCTCGCGTGGTTTCTCGCGAACTACGTGATCTTCGCGGTTGTTCTGTCCAAGGGCTGGACGCGCGCCCTCTGGACGCTGTTCTACTTCGCGCCCGACGGGTCGAAGTGGGGCAATTTCTACATGACCATGTCCGACTTCGTGGTCTTCGGCATGGTCGTGAGCGTCGTGGCCACCGGCGTTTCGCGGCACTATCGCCCGGAGCAGACGAGCGCGGTCCTCGCGAGCATGGCCAAGGATCACGTGGTGGTGTTGGGCTTCACCAACCTCGGTCAACGCGTCGTCGAGCTCTGCGAACAGAAGGGGATCCCCGTGGTGGTCGTCGATCGCGACCGAGAGCGCGTCTCGTCGTTGATCCAGGGAGAGCGGCCGCTGGTGCTCGGCGATCCCGAGGACAGCGGCGCGCTCGCGGCGGCCTCCGTCGGTCGAGCGAAGCTCGTCGTAATCGCAAAAGACGGCGTCGAGGCGGGGGCGATCGCCGCGCGCAGGGTGCGCACCATCAACCCCAAGGTGACGCTCGTCGTGCGCTGCGCGGACGACGACGTGGGGCAGGTGCTCGGTCGCGCGTACGACGCCAAGATCGTCTCGACCACGAGGCTCGCGGCGCGACACATCGAGCAGGCGGCGCTGAAGCAGGGCGTGCGCCGCTGCGTGCTCATCGGGTTCAACTCGCTCGCGGTGCGGGTGTACGCGGCGCTTCGGCCGAAGGGAATCGAAGTGACGATCATCGACGACAAGACCGCCAAGCGCCCGACGGGCTCGCACGACGGAGCGCTCGACGGGCTCGCGGGCGCGATCTCGAACGGCGACCCGAGCTCGTACGAGGTGCTGCGGGCGGCGGGCGTTCACGAGGCCGAGCTGGTGGTCCTCACGGGAGAAGACCTCGGTCACGCGCTGGTCGTGTGCGAGCGCGTTCGAGACATCAACGGGCAGGCCAAGGTGATCGTACGAGCGTTTCACGAGGACGCCGCGGCGATCTTGACCCAGGCGCCGTTTCGGGCAGAGGTCGTCTCGAGCTCGCGGTTTGCGCTGCGCTCACTCGTGCGCGAGGGGGCCTTCGAGGCGGTCGGGGTCGAGCGCACGGCGAGCACGTGACGCTGAACGCGCGGGAGCTCGCCGGTTTCGAGACCGCCGCGCTGGATGGTGCGATAGTCACTCCATCGTGAGCGAGACGCGATCGATCGTGGTCGTGACAGGGATGAGCGGCGCTGGCCGCTCCACGGCGCTGCACGTGCTCGAAGACCTCGGGTACTACTGCATCGACAACCTTCCGCCGCCGCTCGTCGCGCAGTCGGTCAAGCTGCTCACGGACGACGCCAAACAACCGCGGATCGGCATCGGGATGGACGTGCGGTCGCGGGTCTTTCTCGACTCGGTCGACGACGAGGTGCTGCAGCTCCGCGCGCAGGGGGCGCACACGATGCTCGTGTTTCTCGACGCCGAGGACGCGGTGCTCGTGCGGCGCTACAGCGAGTCGCGCAGGCCGCACCCGCTCTCGATCGAGCACCCCGACGAGGACATCCCGACGCTCATCGCGCGCGAGCGCGAGCGGCTCACGGCGCTCAGGTCGCAGGCGGACCGGGTGGTGGACACCTCGAGGCTCAACGCCCATGAATTCAAGCGTCACCTCGTCGAGCTCTTCGCCGGCGACGGGGCGCCCAAGATGACGACGCGGCTCTTGACCTTTGGCTTCAAGCACGGCGCGCCCACCGAGGCGGACCTGTTGTTCGACGTGAGGCACTTGCCGAACCCTCACTTCGTCCCCGAGCTCAAGCCCCGCTCGGGAAAGGACGCCCCCGTCGCGTCGTACGTGCTCGACCGCCCCGAGGCGCAGTCGCTGCTCGAATCGCTGGTGAAATTCCTGGTTCCGCTGCTTCCTCAGTACGCGCGCGAGGGCAAGGTCGTGCTCACGATCGCCATCGGCTGCACGGGAGGACGACACCGCAGCGTCGCCATCGCCGAGGCGCTGGGAAAGCGATTGATCGACGGCGCGCCAGGCCCGGTGACCGTGGGTCACCGTGATATCGACCGCGGAGGCTGAAGCAGGCGCGTGAGGCTACAGCGCGCCCCAGATTTCGTGGGCGTACTCGTAGATCGTTCGATCGCTCGAGAAGGGCCCCGTCTTGGCGATGTTTCGAAGGGCCATGCGGTGCCATTGGCGCTGGTCCTGGTAGCGGTCTGCAACGGCGTGCTGCGCGTCGACGTAGGCGTCGAAGTCCGCCATCAACATGTACGGGTCGCGCGCGAGCAGGTCGTCGATCAGCGGGCGAAACAGCGAGCGGTTCTCGGGCTCGAAGAAGCCCGACGAGATGAGGTCCAGGACCTCGCGCAGCCGCTCGTTCTTCTCGTAGATCGCGCGCGGGTGGTAGCCCTTGGCGACGCGGTCGTGGACCTCGTCCGCGGTGAGCCCGAACAAGAAGAAGTTCTCCGGTCCCACCGAGTCGCGCAGCTCGATGTTGGCGCCGTCGAGCGTTCCGATGGTGAGCGCGCCGTTCATCGCGAACTTCATGTTTCCGGTTCCCGACGCCTCTTTGCCGGCGGTCGAGATCTGCTCGGACACATCCGCAGCGGGGATCATCCGCTCGGCGAGCGACACGCGGTAGTTGGGAACGAAGAACACATCCAGCAGCCCCTTGACCGCCGAGTCTTGTCCGATCACCTCCGCGATCGAGTTGACCAGCTTGATGATCAGCTTGGCGGACTTGTATCCAGGGGCAGCCTTCGCGCCGAACAAGAACGTCCTCGGCGTGCGCGCCGCACGCGGGTCCCTCTTGATGTCGAGGTAGAGCCGAACGATGTGCAGCGCGTTGAGCAGCTGCCGCTTGTACTCGTGCAGCCGCTTGATCTGCACGTCGTAGATCGAGCTCGGGTCGAGCTTGTGCTCGTACGTCTCTGCGCAATAGCTCGCGAAGTTCGCCTTGTTTTCGCGCTTGATCGCCGCGAGTCGATCGATCACTTGATCGTCGTCGACGTACTTCAACAAGTTCTCGAGCAGGTCGAGGTCCGTCTCCCAGCCGGGGCCGACGAGCTCGGTGAGCAGCGACGCGAGCTTCGGGTTGCATTGGCGAATCCAACGTCGCGGCGTCACGCCGTTGGTCTTGTTCGAGAACTTCTCTGGCTCGAGCTCGGCGAAGTCCTGCAGCACCGTCTCTTTGAGCAGCCTCGTGTGCAGCGCCGCGACGCCGTTGACCTTGTGTGATCCGACGACGGCGAGATACGCCATGCGGACCTTTCGCTCGGGCCCCTCTTCGATGAGGCTCATGCGGTGCAGCCTGGCGTCGTCCCCAGGAAAGCGGATCGAGACCTGCCGCAAGAACCTGCGATTGATCTCGTAGATGATCTGAAGGTGCCGCGGCAGGAGCCGCTCGAACAGCGCGACCGACCACTTCTCGAGCGCCTCGGCGAGCAGCGTGTGGTTGGTGTAGCCGAAGGTCGCGACGGTGATCTCCCACGCCGCTTCCCACGAGACGTGATTCTCGTCGACGAGCACGCGCATCAGCTCGGCGACGGCGATCGCGGGGTGCGTGTCGTTGAGCTGAATCGCGTTGAGCTTCGAGAAATCCAGCGCGGTTCCGCCGCGCTTGAGGTGCCGTCGAACGATGTCGTGCACCGCGCACGCGACGAAGAAGTACTCTTGCTTGAGCCTCAGCTCGCGGCCCGCCTGGTTGTGGTCGTTGGGGTACAAGACCTTCGAGATCACCTCGCTGCCGGTCTTGTCTTCGACCGCGCGCACGTAGTCGCCGTCGTTGAAGAGCGCGAAATCGAACTCGTTGGACGAGCGCGCCTGCCAGAGGCGAAGCGTGTTCACCATGCCGTTGCCGTAGCCGCCGACGAGCGTGTCGAACGGCACCCCCAGCACTTTTTGTGTGTCGATCCAGCGCACTTGAAAGCGCCCCGTTCGGTCCGCGCTGTCCACGCACCGACCGTAGAAATTCACCTCCACGGTGTGCTCGGGCCGCACGATCTCCCACGGGTTTCCGAAGCGCAGCCACTCGTCGGGCTTCTCGTGTTGCCAGCCATCTTTGAAGGCCTGCTCGAAGATGCCGAACTCGTACCGGATGCCGTACCCGTAGCCGTTGAGCCCGAGCGTCGCCATCGAGTCGAGAAAACACGCGGCGAGCCGCCCGAGGCCGCCGTTGCCGAGCCCCGCGTCGGGCTCCTTCTCGACGAGGTCCGAGAGGTCCACCTTGAGCTCGGCCAGGACCGATCGCATCTCGTCGTAAAGGCCGAGGGCGTGCAGGTTGCTCTCGAGCAGCCTTCCCAGCAGAAACTCGGCGGACAGGTAATAGACGCGCTTTTTCTTCTCGGAGTTGAGCTTCTTTCGCGTCGCCGCCCAGCGGGCCATCAGTCGATCGCGCACCACGAAGGCGAGCGCGTGCAGCCGGTCGAGCGTCGTCGCGCTCTCGAGTTGGCGGCCGCGCATGTACGCCAGGTGATCGAGAAACGCGCGGTTGAGCGCCTCGCGCACCATGCTCGTGCGGTCATCCTCGACGATGACGACCTTCTCGGACTCTGGGACGATGGAGTGTCGTTCGGTCATTGCCCGCGGGAGCTTCACATTTCTTACGGCACTCTCGATAGAGCCACCGATGGTCCTGTGCGACATCCATCCGTCAGCGCCCCATGAACCCTCTGCGAATCCTCGTGATGCTCTTGGTGATGAGCTCGGTCACCTACGGGACGCACTACTACCTCTGGGCGCGCCTCGTGCGCGACGCGGCGTTGCCCGCGCCGTACGGCTCGATCGCGACCGCAGTGATCGTTTTGCTCGCGTTGTCGATCCCCTTCACGATGGTGGCGTTTCGGTGGCTGCCGCGCGAGCTGATGAAGCCCCTCGCGTGGACCGCCTTCTTGTGGATGGGGACGATGTTTCTGCTCTTGGTCTCGACGGCCAGCGCGGACCTCGTTCGCAAGGTGATCGCGACGTTTTCGGGAGATTCGCTCGCCGATCCCGAGAGGCGCCTCGGCCTCGCCCGCGCCAGCGCCGCGCTCGCTGCCCTCGTTGGCGGCGGGCTCTCGCTCTCGAGCATGCTCGCGGCGGCGAAAAAGACCGGGGTCAAGCCCGTGCGCATCGCGCTCTCGAAGCTCTCTGCTCGCATGAGCGGCTACAAGATCATCCAGCTCAGCGACGTGCACATCGGACCGACGTTGGACCGCACGTTTCTCGAGCGCGTGGTCGCGTCGGTCAACGCTGAACACCCCGACCTCGTCGTGATCACAGGCGACCTGGTCGACGGGTCCGTCGAGCAGCTCTGCGAACACGTGCGTCCTCTGTCGCAGCTGCGCGCGCGGGACGGAGTCTATTTCGTCACGGGAAATCACGAGTACTACTCGGGCGCCGACGAGTGGCTCGCGTTCTTGCGCACGCTCGGCGTCAAACCCCTTCGCAACGAGCGTGTGCGCATCGGCGGAGAAGACGGCTTCGATCTCGCGGGCGTCGACGACGCGAGCGCGCACCAGTTCGGCGCCGATCACGGCGCGGACTACGAGCGGGCCCTCGGCGGTCGCGACGCAGAGAGGCCAGTGGTCTTGCTCGCCCATCAGCCGCGGCAGGTCGTGAAGGCCGAGCCCTACGCGCCGGACCTGGTGCTCTCGGGCCACACGCACGGCGGACAGATCGCGCCCATTCACTTTCTCGTGAAGCTGCAGCAGCCCTACGTCGCGGGGCTGCATCAACACGGCGCAACGCAGGTCTACGTCTCGCGAGGGACTGGCTATTGGGGCCCGCCCATGCGCCTCGCCGCCCCCGCAGAGATCACCAAGATCGAGCTCGTGCGCGCCTGACCCTGGCGTTGGGGCGTCGTTGCCCCATACCGTACGCCCTCATGAAGCCGATCACCCTCTATGCGTGGCCGACTCCCAACGGCCACAAGGTCTCGATCTTTCTCGAAGAGGCCGCCATCCCATACGACGTCGTCGCGGTGGACATCGGCGCGGGAGACCAGTTCAAGCCGGACTTTCTCGCGCTCAACCTCAACCACCGGATGCCCGTGATCGTCGATCACGAGGGAGATGGTGCGCCGATCACGGTGTTCGAGTCGGGCGCGATCCTCTGGTACCTCGCCGAGAAGACCGGGTCGTTCTGGCCGAAGACCCTGCGCGAGCGCGCTCTCACGCACGAGTGGCTCCTCTGGCAGATGTCCGCGATCGGGCCGATGTTCGGGCAGCTCGGTCACTTCAAGACGTACGCGAAGGAGCAGATCCCGTACGCGATCGAGCGGTACACCAACGAAGCCCGCAGGCTCGTCGGCGTGCTCGACAAGCGGCTCGCCCAGGCCGAGTTCATGGCGGGAGAGTACGGAATGGCCGACATGGCGACGTTTCCGTGGGTGCGCGCGCTGAGCCGCTACGGGTTCGATCGCAACGAGTGGCCTTCGGTCGACCGGTGGCTCTCTGCGATCGAGTCGCGCCCCGCCGTCGTGCGCGGGCTCGATCTCTTGAAGGACAAGATCAAGCGCGGTCCTTTATCGGACGAAGCGCGCGCCAACCTCTTTGGAAACAAGCAGTTCGAGAAGCGCTGAGCTGCGCTTACAAGATCGTGATGCGAATGGGGTGCTCGGCCGTTCCCTTGAGCGATCGCTCGAAGGCCGAGGTCCGGTAGCCCTCGCGGTCGCTCGACGCTGCGCGCTCTGTGAGCTCGCCGCCCTCGACGCGCAGCCGCGCGCCGTCGCCCACGGCGAAGAGCGCCACCAACTCGGACGCTGGCATCGCTTCGGGGCGACGTCGCGCCCGGGCCACGCCCCACTGCGTGGGCAGCTCGCGCACGAGCATCTCCCGCTGGGCGCCGGACACAAAGACCACCTCGCCCACCGTGACTTCGACGCGCACCGGACCTTCGCAGGTCTCGAGCTCGAACGGAGCCACCATCGCGTCTTCGATCCTGGCGCCGACGGTGTAGCCCGCGATCCCCACGATGGGCGCGCGGACGTTGGCGAGCGACACGTGTTCGGCGCACCGGCCGAGCGTCCCTTCGAAGCGCGTCATCGACGGCGTCGGCGCGGGCAAACCGAGCCGCACCGGACGGAGACCCTCGTGCCGACGCGGCTTCTTCCACCGCGCCACCGGGCCTGCTCCGCGCAGCGCAAAGACAGGCTCGAACACGAGCGCGATCGCTCGCTCGGTGAGAGCTCCGATGTGCTTTCGCGCCCGCGCGCCGTGCGGCTGCGGGACGAGCAGCGTGAGCATCGAGAGCGTCGCGGCGACCGCGAGGACCACCAGCGTCGTCGAGAGCGCCACCGCCGCGGTCGTGAGCAAGAGCAGCAACAGAAGCAGCGCGACGCTGAGGTATCCGCCGACGTAGCCGAGCACCGCAGCCAGCGCGAACAACAACAGCGAAGGCCCAGAAAACGACCCCGAATAATGGTGCGCGATCCAGACGCTCACCAGCGAGCTCGCGACAGCGATCACGTGCGCCACGGCCGTGAGCGCTCGCTCGCGCTCGGGCTTCGAGCCGTTGACGGAGGTGGCCTTGAACACCCGGCGCGCGAGCTGAACGAGCCGACTGTTCGCGCTCTCGCCCTTGAGCTCGAACCGCGTGCGGCCGCAGTGCTCGCAGCGGCCGGGGCGCTGCTCGCGCGTGCGACAGAAGAAGCACGCGAACCTCGCGCCGACCGCCAAGGTGACGAGCGCGCCGTTGTGCGCGCACAATCCTGCCTTACCGTCAGCGCCTGGCGCTCTGCTCACCCCCCTAGAATGCCACGTCGTCGCGCTTGGGGCCCCTCTTCTTCGCGGGCTTCCGCGCGGGCTTGCCCTTGCCGCCCGGAGTGGTCGATTCGGCGAGCGCTTCGAGCGCACCGGGGCCGCTGCTGTTGGTCACACCCGCGTCGCGGGCGCGCTGGCACAGCGTGCGAAACAAGCGACGGAGGTCCGCGCCGACCGTGGGCTCTTCGCCGAGCCCGTCGAGCGCGAGCGCGATCGCTTCGAGCGTCGAGACGTGCTGGTTGGACGGTTGCTTGCGGAGCTTGCCATAGGCGCTCGGCTCCTTGGGGTGAAGCAATAGCCGGTTGAGCTTCAAGAGCCAGGGGTTTCGCCACCACAGGGCCTTGGCTTGCGACCACGTCCCGTCGAGCACGACGATCCCGTCGAGATGCAATTCGTCCGGGGATTTGCGCTGTGATTTGCGGTCGAGCAGCAGCACGGGCATGGCCGTCTCTCGCTCGGTGAGCTCGCGTCCGAGCGATCCGCGGTACATCACGGCCCACCGAGAGGGCTCTGCCTCTTCTTCTTCGAGCGCGTGCGCGAGCGACGCCCACGACAGTCCCGTGCGAAGCACCGAGCGATCGAGCGACGCGGTGACGAGCGGCGCGGTTCCGAGGAGGGCGTCCTGCTCTTGCGGGTGCTGCAGGATCAGCACGCGCAGCCGTGGATGCGCGCGGACGACGCGATCGCGGACGAAATCGATGGCCGCTGCAGGCGGCGTCTTGTCGCTCTCGCTCGAGGCTGCAGGGGCTGCGGCGGGCTTCGCTGGTTTGGTGGTCATGAGTCCGGCGCGCAAGGTACCGTGCGCAGCCGAGATGAGCGAAGCGCTTCTGTATCCAGCGATCGAACCTTTTCGCACCGGCCACCTGAAGGTCTCGGACGTGCACGAGGTCTACTTCGAAGAGAGCGGCAATCCCGAGGGAAAGCCGGTGGTCTTTCTGCACGGCGGCCCCGGCGGCGGAAGTGACGGAAAATACCGGCGATTCTTCGACCCCGCGGTGTACCGCATCGTCCTCTTCGACCAGCGCGGCTGCGGAAAGAGCACCCCTCACGCCTGCCTCGACGAGAACACGACCTGGGACCTGGTCGCGGACATCGAGCGGATCCGCGCGCACCTGGGGATCGATCGATGGCAGGTGTTCGGCGGGAGCTGGGGCTCGACGCTCGCCCTCGCGTACGCCGAGACGCATCCCGAGCGCGTGACCGAGCTGGTGCTGCGCGGGATCTTCTTGCTGCGAAAGCAAGAGATCGACTGGTTCTACCAGCGCGGCACGAGCGCGATCTTCGCGGACTACTGGGAGTCGTACCTCGCGCCCATCCCCGAGGCCGAGCGCGGCGACCTGCTGAGCGCGTATCACAAGCGGCTGACGAGCGACGACGCGAACGTGCGCCTCGAGGCCGCGCGGGCGTGGGCCGTGTGGGAGGGCTCGACGAGCAAGCTGATCCCGGACCCGGACATGATCCAGCGATTCTCGGGGGACCGCTTCGCCGAGGCGTTCGCCCGGATCGAGTGCCACTACTTCGTGAACAAGGGCTTCTTTCGGACGGACACGCAGCTCCTCGATGACGCACACAAAATCGAGCACATCCCGACGGTGATCGTTCAGGGGCGCTACGACGTCGTGTGTCCGATGGAGAGCGCCTGGGCGCTGCACAAGGTTTTGCCGAAGGCCGAGTTCGTGGTCGTCGCGGACGCCGGTCACTCGATGCACGAGCCCGGGATCACTCGAGCGCTCGTCGCTGCGACCAACAAGTTTCGCCCGAACGGGTAGCGATGCTCGAGCGACTCGGAGCCTCGGCGGATCGCCTCGTGCGTCGGGTCATGCCCGACCCGTTTGTGCTGGTCCTCGCGCTGACCGCGCTCACGTGGGCGGCGTCCGTGGCGATGCTGGCTCGCAGCGGAGCGCCCGGCGTCCAGAGCGTCGGAGGGATGGCGCTCACCTCGGCGCTCGTCGCGTCTTCGGAGATGCTCTTCAAGGGCTTCTCGGACCTGCTCACGTTCGCGATGCAGATGGTGCTCATCGTGGTGACGGGCGAGGCGATCGCGAGCTCGCCGCCCGTGGCCAAGGCGATCCGTCGCGCGGCGATGATCCCGCAGACGCAAGGAGGCGCGCTGTGGTTTGTGTCGACCGCGGCGCTCGCGCTCGGATGGCTGCACTGGGGCTTCGGGCTGATGACGGCGGCGATGCTCGCGCGCGAGGTGGCGAGGGCCTGCCGCGAGCGCGGGGTGCGCGTGCACTATCCGCTGCTCGGAACGGCGGCGTACATGTCCATGCTGCTGTGGCACGCGGGGACGAGCGCGAGCGCGCCGCTGTTGATCAACACGCCGGGGCACTTTCTCGCGGCGCAAATCGGGGTGATCCCGCTCAGCCAGACGGTGTTCAGGCCGATCAACCTCGCGGTGTGCGCGGTGTTGTTGCTCTTGATTCCGTGGGTCGTTCGAGCGATGGCGCCCAGCGATCCTTCAGCGATTCGAGAGGTCGAGCCTGGCGACGGTGCAATCACGGCGGCGCCCGAGCGCGGCGGGCACGATCGAGCGCCCGGCGGGGACGTCGCGAACGGAGAGGCGCAGAGGCTCGACGCGTTTCGCGGGTGGCAGCTCGCCGTGTCCGCGGTGGGTGTGATCGCGCTCGGGCACTATGTGTGGACGCGGGGCGCGCTGGCGATCAACCACAACGTCCTCAATTTCGCGTTCGTGATCGTTGGCATGGCGCTCTATCCGACGCCCGTCGCCTACGCCAAGGCGATCTCGCACAGCGTTCGAGGAACGGCGGGGGTCGTGCTGCAGTTTCCCTTCTACGGCGCGATCATGGTGATGATGCGCGACTCGGGGCTCGGGCACGCGATCGCGGGCGTGTTCATCGCGTTTGCGACGGCGAAGACGCTCCCGTTCTTCACGTTTCTGGCGTCGCTCGTGACCAAGCTCTTCGTGCCGTCGGGCGGCGGCGAGTGGGCCGTCGAAGGCCCCGTGATGCTCGAGGCAGCGAGGCGCCTCGGTACGCCCTACGGCGCGACCACCATGGGCGTCGCCTACGGAAACATGGCGGGAAACATGTTCCAACCGTTTTGGGCGCTGCCCCTGCTCGGTCTGCTGGGCCTGCGCGCCAAGGACATCATGGGCTACTCGCTCGTCGTGTTTCTCGTCTCGGCGCCGATCCTCGGAGTCGCGCTGCTCCTTCCCTGGTGAAGGGGCGCTCATCGAGAGCCAATTCCGCGCGAACTTTCCCTTCGGCTCGGATTGGGCTAAGGCCCTCGGGCTCCTGTGTCGTCCCGTCGACGAAATCGGGCCGTCTTTCGCGCGGTCGCATCGCTCTCGGTCCTCGGGGCGGTCACCTTTGGTGCGGCGATGGCCCTTCGCGTCCAGGGAATCACCAGCCCCCTGGACGTCTTGCAGACGCTCGCCTCCCTCGGTCGCGGGGGCCGCTCGACGCCCGTGGACACCGAGGCGCACGCTCGTCGGCAGGTGCAACGGGTGATCGCGATGCGCGGTCCCGACGGCGGAGTGCGACGGATCGCGACGGTGATTCCTCGGGGTGACGGCGGTCGCGGCGACGCTGCGGCGGTCGCGCGGGTGTGGCCGCCTGCGCTGCTCAACCCCACGGGGCACCTTCGAACGGCCTGGGATCTGGCCCTCGGACGCCCTGGCGCGCGCGAGATTCTCTTTACGTTCGACGATGGGCCCAAGCCTGGAACGACCGATCGGCTGCTCGACATCCTCGATCGGCACCAGGTCAAGGCCGTCTTCTTCGTCTGCGGCTGGAGGCTCGAGACCGACTCCGAGCCGACGCGGGGCAGGGCGCGCGCGATCTTGTTGGACGCCTTTCGCCGCGGGCACGTGATCGGAAACCACTCGATCACGCACCCCAACATGGCCAACCTCTCGTCCGAGCGCATCGCGCGCGAGGTCGAGCACAACTCCGAGATCATCGAGGGCGTGATCGGCCAGCGGCCGCACTTGTTCAGGCCGCCGTACGGGTCGTACTCGGACGACGTGCAGCGACACGTGCACGAGCACGGCTACGAGCTCTCGCTCTGGAGCATCGACTCGCACGACTGGCAGATGGTCGGCGACGCTCAGGGCGTCGCGATGAACGTCATCCGCTTGATCGGAAACATGGCAGGCGGAACGGTGCTCCTGCACGACACGCACGCCTGGAGCGTTCGTGCCGCGGACATGGTCCTGCGTTGGATCAAGACCGAGAACCGCGAGCGCTCGGACGCCGGTCGACCGACGTATCGAGTCGTCGACGCCGCGGAGTTCTACGAGGGCGCCAGAGAGCGACTGCCGTTGATCCAAGCGCAGCGCGAAGCAGAAGACTCGCGAACGCGACGGCGTCGAGGGGGCGCGGACGCGGGTGCTGCCGATGGCTCTGCCTCCACGAGCGAAGACGCCTCGGTGAGCGAGAATCACTCGCCCGGCGCCTATGGGCCCGGCGCTGGACCGGGCTCTGGCGAAGCGCCTGGCGAGCGTCGCGACGCAGGCGCGCGGGACTGACGCTCGTCGCGGCTACTCGACCTTCTCGAGCGCCACGGCGTTGATGCAGAAGCGCAATCCGCTCGGCTCTGGGCCATCGGGAAAGACATGGCCCAGGTGCGCGTCGCACACGTTGCAGAGCGTCTCGACCCGCACCATCCCGTAGCTCTCGTCCACGTGGTACGAGACGACGTCGGGCTCGACCGGCTGCGAAAAGGACGGCCAACCGGTGCCGGATTCGAACTTCGTCGCGGCGTCGAAGAGCAGCGTCTGGCAGCACACGCAACGGTAACGACCCGGCTCGAATTTCGAGCACATCTCCGAGCTGAACGCGCGCTCGGTCCCGTGCCGACGCGTGACCTCGAACGCCAGCGGCGCGAGCTGCGCGCGCCACTCGGCCTCGCTCTTCTTCACGGTCCTCGGGGGAGCGTGGTTTCCGTTTCGCGCGAGGCGGAGCACTTCCTTCCAGGTGAGCATGACGCAGGAGTGTACGCGTCGCGGGGGCAATGGTTACGGCGAGCGACGGGCGGTCCGCGCAAGCCGTCCTCGAGTCGCACGCCCGCCATGCGCGGAATTTTCGCGCTCGCAATCAGTGGACACGCTCGCGGTTCACTCGTCACTCTTCACGCATACGGCAGTGTTCTCTGGGCGATCGAACTTGCGACGGTTGGCGGCGGGCTGCGCGCTCGCCCTCGTCGCCTGTCGACGCCCCTCGCTTCTGTCCGACGCAGGCGCGCGACCGACGTCGTCGCGTACGCATACACAATCAAACACGCTGACGCCCTACCGCGCGCTTCGAATCTCGCAGCGAGACGTCCGATTCGACACCGAGGCCGCCATGCGGACCGGCGTCGAGATGCAGACCTCGGGCGAGCCGTTCGCGGAGTTCATCGGTCGCGCGCTGGCCGGGTACGATCGCAACGCGACGCCGCCCGATCGGTACGAGCACGACGGCGGTGCGCAGACAGACCCCACTGGATACGCGGCCGCGGTCGAGTCCTACGAGTACTCGCGGCAGCCGATGAACAACGTCGCGTTCGAGTCGGGCGCGGGCCTCTCGCTGGTGTTCTCTTCGACGCTCGCGCACCTTCGCGGCGCGGACGACGGCGCGCTCGCGAGGCCGCCGCCGCGCGGGCAGACGGCGCTCGACGCGATGCGCGCGCTGGTCACCGCGAGCGCGCTCGCGACGCACGCGGGGGTGCGCGTCGAGCCCGGCGCGAGGCCGCAGGGGTTCGTGACCGTTCCCGCGCCGGTCGACAACCCGTTGAACCGCGTCGGGTTCGGCGGGCTGTGGGCGACGAGCGTTCCGTTCGCGGGGTTCGACCCTACGATTCGACCGTCCAACAACATCGCGCGCGGATGCACGATCGAAGGCGGCTACGGAGCGTCCGCCGGGCAGAGCGTCCTCGTAGGCGACTACGAGTGTGGCTACAGCTCGCTGCACCTGCCGTCGCGCTTCGGTCAAGTTCAGCGCGAGCTCGACGCGGGCGCCACCGGCGCGACGCTGTGGAAGTACGCCCTCTGGATCACCAACTACCTGCAGCTCTTTCACGACGGTGAAGGACGCGCTGTGCCGACCGTCGCCGCCGCGGACCTCGCGCGCGTGGGGGCCGAGCGCAACGCCGTCGTCGCGAGGCGAGAAGACGGCTCGCAGAGCGCGGGCGGCGTCTATCTCGGCGCGAGCGACATCGAGGGCTTTCACGGGGCGCTTCTCGTGGCGAGCTCTCTCTCGACGATCGAGTGGCTCCTCTCGAGCGGCCTCGTGCGCGGCGATCGGGCAGGGCTCGGCGGCTTCGGGTCGGTGCGCGAGCTCGAGGCGTACTCGCTCTCGTCGCCGCCCGAGTGGCCTGCGCAGCGAATCGCGGTCGACGAGGTCGAGGACACGGTCGCGGGCTTTCCCGCGGTCGACGAGCTGCGCGTCACGGATCGGTCGCTCTCGCTCTCGGCGCAGCTCTCGCTCGTCGGCGCGTTCGCGACGCTGTTCGCGCTGGTCGACGACGACAACCCCGAGATCGGCGGCGGCGCGACGGCGCGTGGATACTTCGACGGCGATCCGTTCGATCGTGCGTATGCGCACAGTCGATTTCGCGGGGCGCTTCGTTGGGCGCTCGTCGTGCTCGAGCAGGGCTTTGTTCGAGGCGAGGGCGCCCGTCGCTATGGCGCGACGGCGCGCTTCAACGGCGCCTCCGCGGGCGACGACCTCTCGGTGCAAGACGCCGCGATGACCGTGCAGGTCCTTCGGCTGGCGCGCCGATCGATCACGGGCAGGCTGGTTTTGTACGGGGACGCGACGCCCGATCCGCGCGCGACGCGCTCTTCGATCGACCGTGATTCGAGCCTGCTGTTTGGCGAAGACAGCGCGGTCGCGCGAATCGGCACACGAATTCGAGCGCACGCTGATGTCCTCTTCGAGCAGCTGACGACCGACGACGGGACCGTGCGAAGGGGCCTGGCGCGCGACGGTCGGCCGATCGCGGATCCATCGCGGATCGAAGACGAGCTGGCTGCGGTCCGCGGGCTCTTGGAGTCGCACCTCGCGACGGGGGAGGTTCGCTTTCGCGACCGCGCGCTTCGCGTGTGGCAGCGGTTCGAGAGAGCGCGCTGGGACGATGCGCTGGGGCTCTATCGCACGGGGGCTCGCCGCTCGGACGCAGACGATCTGCGCTGGACCGCGGCGCAGTGGGGGTACTACACGGCCGCGGCGCGCGAGGTGTACAAGCTCCTCGCGTCCAGGCCGGGCGAAGCGGCGCTCGGACGGCAAGTGCTCGCGCGATGGACCCGGTCGTCCAAGCTCGTCCTCAACGGGTGGAACGACCGTAACCGTGACGAGCGCGTCGACTGGCCCGCCGAGTGCGTCTTCGTCCGCGACGGCTTCGCGCGCGGAGGGCTGCAGATGGCCGAGCGCGCGCTGACCGGCGAGCTGGGCGCCGAGGGAGAGCGAGCGACGGCGGATCGCGATCGCGACTGTGTTCCCGAGATCGACGACGCGTCGCTGCCGGCGGCGCTCGCGCACAGCGTCACGTTCGAGGCGGCGCAATGAGCGGTTGCGTAAGGATTTTGCCTGCGATTCTGCTCGCGATGCTCGCCGCGTGCGGAGGGCCTTCGTCGCCGCCGGACGCGGGCGGCGCGGACTCGGCTCGTCCGCCCCCCGCGGCTTCGCACACCGGGACGATCGCGTTGTCTCCCGACGAACGAACGCTGCTCGTGCTGGCGCCCGACGAAGACTCGCTGGTGTTGTTCGACACGGTCTCGCCGCAGTCTCGCCGTGTTCGATTCGGTCCCATTCCCGGGCCGGACGCGCGCGGTCGCTACGCGCCTTCTTTCTACCCGAGGGCGCTCTCTCTCAGCGCGGACGGCGCGCGCATCGCTGTGGCGCTCGAGCGCTCGGGCGAGGTGGCGGTCGTGCGCGCGAGTGACGCCACGATCGTCCGGCGCCGGCGCGTGTGCGCGAGGCCCATTTCTGCGGCGTTTTTCGAAGGAGATCGCGGCCATTCCACGGTGATCGCGACGTGCGCGGCGGACGAAGCGGTGCTCGCCCTCGACGGAGAAACCCTCGAAGAGCGCGGTCGCGTTCGCGTCTCGTCTCTGCCCTGGGGGCTCGTCGTCGATCATCGCCGAGCCCTCGCGCACGTCACGCATCTGCACGGTCCAGGAACGACGACGCTGCGCCTCTCTCCCTCGTTCTCGATCGCTTCTGCGAGGGACGTCGCCGAGGTCGCGCCGCGCGGTCATCGTACGCTCGCCCACGGAAAGCCCCGCTCGCTCTACGACCTGGCGCTGCACCCCGCGACGGGCGCGCTGTGGATCGCCCACGAGCTGCACGGCGACGACACCGCGCAGCCCGCGCTCGACTTCGAGAGCACGGTCTTCGCGGCGGTCACGATCGTTCCGACGGATGCGCGCGAGGCGAGCGCGACGCTCTCGATCGACGCGCGCCTCGCCGGCGAGGACGGAGCGTTCGGCGACGTGATCTCTGGGCCGCGCGCGGTGCGGTTCTCGTCCGATGGACGGCTGGCGTTCGTCGTGGCGCAAGCGAGCGAAGACGTCCTGGTGATCGACGTCGCCCGCCGCGTCCAAGTGGGGCTCTTGCGCCCGCTCGAAGGACACTGGCCGCAAGGGATCGCGCTCACGCGAGACGGCGCTCGGGCCTTCGTCGACCTTCGCAACACAGGAAACGTCGCCGCGATCGACCTGCGCCGCGACGGCGAGGGACGAGTCTCGCTCGCGCGCCCCGCGGCGTTGATCGAGCTTCGCGAAGCGGACCCGATGCCGTCCGATCTGAGGCTCGGTCAGCGCGTGTTCTTCACGGCGAACGACACGGACGTCCCGGTCACGACCAACCGATGGATGGCCTGCGCGAGCTGTCACCCAGAGGGTACGACCAACCGCATCACGTGGCACTTCGAGCACGGCCCGCGCGATACGCCTACCAACGCGGGCGGCGTCGATGGGTTTCTCTTTCGCACCGCGGCGCGCCGAGACCTTCGCGAGTATTGGAAGACCATCAACGTCGAGCAGGGCGGACACTTCGCGCCGGACGACACCGTGCTCGCTCCGTACCTCTCGGCGGTGGCTGCGTTCGCCGAGCGCGCGATCCCGACGCCCCCGCCGCCGACGGTCGACGCGGCGATGGCAGCGCGCGGGCGCGTCGTGTTCTTTCGCGAAGACACCCGGTGCGCGCAGTGCCACTCCGGGCCGTCGTACACCGACTCGGGCCAGGGCAACCCGTCGCTCGATCTCGCCGGTCCCGTGCGCTTGTGGGACGTCGGGACCTGCAACGCCCTCAACCGCAACCACGAGGACTTCGCGGGACACCCGCGCGGCCCCTGCGCGTTCGACACGACGGCGCTGCGGGGGTTGTGGGAGAGCGCTCCCTACTTGCACGACGGCAGCGCGAGGACGCTCGAAGACGTGCTGGTCGCGCGCAACGTCGGTGATCGGCACGGGCGGACGTCGCACCTGTCCTCCCGCGAGCTGGCAGAGCTCGTCGAGTTTCTGCGCTCGCTGTGAGCCGCGGGCTCGCGGTAGATTCCGCCCATCATGGCCGCGCTGGTCGCTCCTACAGATGGAAGCCTCGAGGGGGTCGTCGTCGCGCGCACGGCGATCGCGCACGTTGATGGCCGCGCCGGACGCGCGCTGATCCGCGGATTTCTCCTGCAAGAGCTCGCTGAGCGGCTCTCGTACGAAGACGTCGCGTACGTCGTGTTGCACGGCGAACTCCCGACGAGCGCCGAGGAGCGCGAGCGGTTCTCTGCGATGATTCGCGCGGGCGCTGAGCTCACCGAGCACGACCGCTCGGTCGCGCGTGCGCTGCGAGAGGGCCGGTCGGAGGCGGACGCGCTCAGCGCTGCGATCGTCCTCGCCGAAGACGCGAATGCTAGGGCTGCGCCGACCGCAGAGCGTTGCGCGCGCGTGTTGGGGAGGGTTCCCTCGGTGGTCGCCGCGGTCACTGGCGTCGAGTCGCCGCCCGTGCACTGGAGCTACGCGCAGCGCTCGCTCGCGGCGTTGGGCGCGAGCCGTCGCGACGAGGCGTCACTGCGCGCGCTCGAGGTGCTGCTCAACCTCGAGAGCGAGCATGGCTTGAGCGCGTCGACCTTCGCGTGTCGCGTCGCTGCGAGCGCCGGAGCCAACGCGGGGCCCGCGCTCGCTGCGGCCTGCGCGACGCTCTCGGGAGAGCGGCACGGCGGCGCGACGGCGCACGCGCGAGCGATGCTCGAGAGCGCGTTTGCCCACGGCGATCCCGCGGCGTTCGTCGCCGCGAAGCACGCTGCGAAGGAGCGTCTTCCCGGCTTCGGGCATCGGGTCTACAAAGTGCCGGACCCGAGGGTCCCGCCGATGCGGGCGGCCATGCGAGCGATGGGGCACGCGCCGTTGCTGGACACATGCGAGGCGATGGCAGAGGCCGCGACGCCGTTGTTTGCGGCCAAGGGCGTCTATCCCAACATCGACCTCTACGGCGCGGCGCTGCTCGGCACGCTGGGCGTCGACCCGAGCCGCTACGTAGCTGCGTTCGTCCTGGGAATCGCGTGCGGTTGGCTCGCGCACTGGGCAGAGGTCCGCGCCGAAGGGCGCCTCGTGCGACCGGACAACGCGTACAGCGGCCCCGAGCAGCGCGCGCTTCCGACGACGCTGCCGGGGTGATCTCGCGAGCAGAGGCTCGACGTCGCTCGCGAGCGTGGTGGCTCGAAGGTGCGTGTGTTCGAATCCGCGTGTCGAGCATGCGCCGCTGGATCGCGAGGGTTTCGCCTCGGTAAACGGCGCTCCCGGTGCGGCGAGCGTGACGGGAAACGCCGTGGTTGTGCGGCGCGATCGACTGATGTAGGGTCCACACATCCGAAGCGACGGTCGTGTCCAGTGGGGAAGCGACCGAGATCGGCGTCATCGAACGAAGGGGTTTTTCGTGGCGAGAAGCAGAGAGATTGTTCGGGCTTCCATGGTTGTCCTCGCGGCCCTCGCAGAAAGCGGGTGTGGACCAACGTCGACCGCGCCGGACGGAGCGCTGGACAGCGGGCGCGACGTAGCGGTTGGCGATGGCGCTGTCGCCGACGTTGATTCCGGGCGGACTGTCCCAGCGACGCCGCAGCTCGATCTGCTCATGGTCGTCGATAACTCCGGGTCGATGGGAGACAATCAGGCAAACATGATGGCGCAGCTCGGACCACTCGTGTCCCAGCTCACCGACCCGCCGTGCATCTCTCGTACGATGCCCGGCGGGGGGACGCCGCACCGCTGCGACCCGATGAATATGGACGACGTTCTGCAGTACCCTGCGGTGAGGGATCTGCACGTCGGTGTGGTCTCGACGGACCTCGGGACCGGGGGATTCCTGGTTCCGGGCTGCGACGACAGCGAGCGTGGCGACGACGGAAGACTCAACCCGATTCGCAACGGCCCCGCGTTGCAAGCGCACCTTCCGTGGGCACCCCGCCGGCCCAATGCGCCGACAGCGCCCGCGGGGTTTCGCCCGAGCGCGTGCCTCAACGACCAGAATCAGTTTCCCAACTTCATCAAGTATTGCTCGAACACCCAGGACGCGAGCTGCGATGTCGCGGGACCGAATGCGTCGACGCGCAACCTGGATGTGTTCTCGGATTGGTTCAAGTGCAACGCAGGGATCTTCATCAGCGGTTGTGGACTCGAGCAGCAGCTCGAGTCCACGTGGCGCGCGCTCGTGCAAAACGACGCTCGTGCGGCGCCAGGCAGCATGTCGCCCAACGCAGGGTTTCTCCGCGAGGGTGCCGTGTTGGCCATCGTAATGCTCACGGATGAAGAGGACGGCTCGGTGCGCCAGTGCGACAACGACCAGGGGTTTTCCATGCAGACGGGCGGAAACTGCACGGACGCTCGGGACGTCTACAACCTCGCCTCGATGGATTGGGCCCATCCGACCAACCCCGACCTCCGCTTCTACCTGTACAACGCAGGCGATCGGCGCGACCCCACTTGGAACCTCAACCGCTACTACAACACTGCACCCGCGAGCGCCGCCAATCGATGGACGAGGGACCTTCTCTCGCTCAAGCCCGGCCACCCAGAGCGCGTCGTTTTCGTTGCGATCGCTGGTGTTCCGCTCGAGGTCCCGACGCGACCCGCGGGCGGACAGACTGTCACGGACTGGGATGCGCTGCTCGGCAGATCGATGGACGGCCCGGACAACTTCGGAGGACGCGACTCGTTCACGGCGATCTCGGGCATGCAGGAAGTGGCTGGCCCGTTCTCGATGCGCGCGGCGAACATGGATCCCAACTGCTCGCACGTGGTGCCCGCCTGCCGTCGCGCAGGCAGCACGTACAACCCGATCATGACCTGCTCGAACAGCCAGCAGATGGCGTTTCCGTCGCGACGCATCGTCGAGATCGCGCGTCGCTTCGACGAGCATCCTGCCTGCAATGGTCAGCCTTGCCGCAACGGCCTCGTGGCCTCGATCTGCGCGACAAACCTCACTGTTGCGATGCGCGGCGTCGTTCAGCGGATCAGCGCCCGAGTGAGTCGTTGAGCTCATCGGTTGGCTTGCGCGCGCGCTCGCGTAGAGTGCGAGCGCAACCCGATGGCAGCACCGCTGAAGCTCTTCTTCGACCGCGCGTTGGTAGAACGAATCGCCGCCTCGATCGCGGCGGTGTCGCCGGACTTCGCGCGACGCGGGTTCGTGCGCGAGGCGACCATCGGGCTCGACGAGCTCGAGCTCAAAGACCGCGCGAAGCAGATCGCTGAAGCACTGGCCTCGCACCTCCCGAGCGAGTTCGCTCGCGCAGCAGAAGTGTTGCGCGCCTCGCTCGGGCCCAAGCACAAGAGCGACGAGCTCGAAGGGGCGGGGATGGCGCCGTTCTTCTACCTCCCGCACACGATGTTCGTGGCCGAGCGCGGGCTCGATCACTTCGAAGAGTCGATGGCGCTGCAGTACGAGCTCACGCAGCGATTCACCTGCGAGTTCTCGATCCGCTCGTTTCTCGATCGCCATCCAGAGGCGACCCTCTCGCGGCTCGCCGAGTGGGCGACGGACGCGAGCCCGCACGTTCGTCGATTGGTGTCCGAGGGGACGCGGCAGCGACTGCCGTGGGCTACCCGCGTACGGCTGCTCGACGAGCATCCCGAGCGCGTCCTCGCGCTGATCGAGCGCTTGCGCGACGACCCCAGCACGATGGTGCGTCGCAGCGTCGCCAACCATCTCAATGACCTCACCAAGAGCCGACCCGAGCTCGCGTTCGCGGTCTGCGAACGGTGGCTCGAAGACGCCACCGACGCGCGTCGCCAGCTCGTCGAACACGCGCTGCGCAGCGCTGTGAAGCGCGGGGACCTACGGGCGCTCGCGCTGCTCGGGCACGGCGCCAAGCCGAAGGTGAAGGTCGAAGGAGTGCGGTTCTCTCCCGATCGCGTCGCGATCGGCCAGAGCGTGTGCGTCTCGCTCACGGTCCGAAGCGCCGCTCGCGACGCGCAGGCGCTCAACCTCGACCTCGCCGTGGACTTCGTGAAGCTCCGCGGCGTCGGAACGAAAGTGTTCAAGCTGCGCAGGGTCGAGCTCGCGCCGCGAGCCGCGATCGAACTCGAAAAGCGCGTCTCGCTCGCGGTGCACACGACGCGCACCCCCAACGTCGGCGCGCACACGGTCGCGCTGCTCGTGAACGGGACGCGCATCGAGCTCGGCGCGTTCGACGTAGTGGCCGCGAAGCGAACGCGCTGAGGCGCGGCGCGCGCTGCGAGCGATCGCGTTGCTCAGCGCCACTCGCTCGCGAGGATCCCGTAGATCGCGTGATCGACGAAGTGGTCGTACAGCCACTCGGTCTGTCGGCTCACGCCCTCGAGCTTGAACCCCAGCCGCTCGGCCACCTTGCGCGAGCGAGCGTTCTCCGTTGCTGCGCGGATCTCGAGGCGATTGATCCCAAGTGATTGAATGCAATACGTCCCGAGCCCGCGCACCGCGCGCGTCATCAGCCCCTTGCCTTGCCATCGCTCCGAGAGCCAATAGCCGAGCTCGGTCTTGCGGTTGGACCACTGGACCGTGTGCGTCCCGCTCATACCAACGAGCTGACCTCGGGAGAAAACGCCCACGTTTACCGACACTCCACGAGCGAACTGCTCGAGACACCCCTGAATGAACAGGGCCGAGTCATTCACGGTTCGCGTCGCGTCCACCCACGGCAAGTATCGGCGAAGGTGCGCGCGATTCTCGTCGACCACGGCATACAACAGCGGCGCGTGCCGCGGCTCGAGCAGCGCGAGGTCGATCGACTCGTCGACGGGAATCCGAAACACTGCGCTTGTCGACGGTACAACGATTCGCGCTCGCAGTTGTGCGATACTTGCCCGAGACCCTTGAGCACGTCCGACTCGCCACGCGAAGGAGCCGAGGACGCTTCGACGGCCGAGCCGGTCTTCCGAAGCGGTGTGCGCTCGAACGCGAGCGTGCCGCCGGAGTCGCGCGCATCGTCGCGCCCCTCGCGCGGCGCTCTGGCGCCAGACGAGCCGCTCGAGCCTTTGTCTCTCGACGATCCGGCGCTTTCTCTGCTGCGATTCACTGACGCACTCGAAGACGAGTCCGTCGCGAATTTCTGGGTGGGCGTCGCGAAATCGACGAACCACAAAGAGCGCGTCGAGGCGGTCGAGCGATGGTGGTCGTGGGCGTCGCCCACGTCGGTTCCCTTCGCGAACGCGCAGATGATGAGCGACGCAGCGTCGTCGGTGCTGCTCGTGCTCGACGCGCTCGCGCACAGGCCCGAGCGCACCGCCGCTGCGCCCACCGATGTTCTTCCTGCGCTCGCGCGGGCCATGCGCGCGTGGACGAGGGCGCGAGAGGGCGTGATCGACCCGGCGCTCGTCGTCGGCGGCGTTCGCGCGTCGATGGTGGCCGTCGCGCGAGGCGCGCCCGAGCCCTCTGCGGCCGAGCGCAACATCCTGTCCAACGCGCTGCGCAAGTACCTCGAGAAGACCCCTGCGCATTCGGGCAGCGGCGCGCTCCACGCGCTCGCGTCGCTCGACCCAGACGCGCCCGTTCTCGCGCCGTTCGCAGAGTCTCTCTTGGACCTCCTGCTGCTCGACGCAGACCTCGCGGGCGTCTTCGAGCCCGCGCTCGCCGAGCTCGCGAGGATGCCGTGGTGGCCCAACGCGCTTCGTTGGGGCTTCGACGGCGTGGGGCGCGCCGCGCTCCGTGCGGCGAGGCTGCTCACCGCGCTCGCGGCCAACCCGAAGCACGTCGAGTCGCTCCCTGAAGCGTCGCTGCGCGCGGTGCGCGAGGCGATCCCCAAGGGCATCGCGCACGGTCGCTTCTCGGTGTGGTCTCGCACCGCACGCGCAGCGGGGAGGCTCGCGGGAGTGCTCCCCGGCGTCGCGCCCCTCTTGCAAGCGATGCTCGAGCCCACGAGCGAGCTGACCGTTCGTCGCCGCGCGCACGCCGCGCTCGGCTGCTTGAGCTTCCTCGCGCCCGACGTGCTCAACGAGCGCCGCGCGGGGCTCGATCACGCGCAGACCGAGCCGTGGCAGCTCGCGGCCCTCGCGGTCTCTCTCCCCGAGCAGGCCGACGGGATCGACGACAAGTGGACCGACTCGGCGCGCGCCCTTGCCGCCCGCGGCGGACCAGAGACGTGGGCGCAGCTCGCGATCGCGCTGCGAGAGCTGTCTGTGCGCTCGTCGAACCTCGCGCACGCCTCTGCGGGCATCGCCCTGTCGCTCCGCGCGCTGATCGAACAGTATCGCCCCGCGTCTCCGGCCGAGGGCGAGCTCGCCGATCGCGCGCACGCGCTCATCGCGCGCGTCGGCGAAGAGGGCGCGCTCTCGCCGTGGCAGCTGCTCGTCGAGGCGGCGAGACGCGCCGCGGACGCGCCGGAAGACCCGTCGATCGCTGGCGCTGTCGAAGAGTTCATCGCGCACACCGAGCAGTCTGTCGCCTCCGCGCTCAAGGCCGTCGGGCTCGACCACCCGAGGGCGGCGACCCGCGCGGGGATCGTCCTCGAAGAGGTGCTCGACCTGGTGATCGACGGAGACGTGCTCGTCGTCGCCGAGCGCATCGCCGACGCCCCCGCGCGCCGCGCCGCGCTCGACTACGCCGAGGCGCTGCGCGCCAAGCTCCTGCGCACGACGTGGATGGGCATGCGCAGGCCCACGCCCGCGACGGTGACGTGGCGGCGGTGGCTCTTGCGATCCGCTGCGGTGCTCCCGAAAATCGAGCCGCACACCACGCAGTCACAAGACCGCGACCGGGTGCTTCGCGAGCAGGTGCTCGAGACGCTCGAGCGTCTGGCGGACGATCCGTCCGTAAAATCGCCGGCGATGCAGCGATACGTCATCAGCACGCTCACCGAGCTGTGCGACACGCTCGAGGTCGCGCTCGGCGAAGGCGCGGTGCTCTCGGCGCTGGCGTGGATGGCCGTGCGAGGGGGCGAGCTGCCGCTGCACAACCGCGTGCGACGCACCCTCGAGGGCGTCTCGCACGAGTCGATCGACAAGCTCTACTTCGCGATCGACAAGCTCGCGAAGAACAAGCGTGCAGAGGCGAAGGACCTCGCGGACCTCGCGTCTGTGGCGGGCGCTCGCTGCCGCGTCGGGTCGCTCACCGGGGCCCTCGCGCAAGTCCTCACCGAGCTCGACCGAAAGAAGCCCGAGGTCCACTGGTCGGGCCTGCCCAAGTTCGACCTCGCCGTGGTGGCGTCGATCGCTGACAAGCTGAAGCGCGCGAGAGAGCACGCGATCGAGGGGCTCTCCATGAGCGACGTCGCCGCGGGCGCGCCCTCGGCCGACACCCTCGAAGAGCGCGCGCTCAAGCTCAACCGCGCGCTCACGAGCACGTCGCTCAAGTTCGTGGACTCGGCGCGGCGGGCAGAGATCGTCGAGCAGTACGTCGCAGACCTCGGCGCGCTCTCCGAAGCGATCGCGTCGGCGTGCGGGCCGGTCTTGGGACCCGTCGTCCGCGCGACGTTGGCGAGGGCGTTGGTCGCGGTGCGCGCGCAGGCTTCGCAGATCAGCGAGGCGCGCGCAGAGAGCGTTCGATTCATCGGTCGTTTGAAGGTCCTCGGCCCTCTCGGCTCTGCGGCAGAGGGCGGAATGGCGAGCACCTGGCTGGCCGAGGGACCCGCCCCTGGCAAGCGCGTGGTGGTCAAGCTGTTGCCCTGGGATCGCTACGAGGGCGGCGACGCCGAGACGACGCGAAGGCTCTTCGAAGGAGAGATGGCGACGCTCGCGGCCGTCGTTCACCCCAACGTGGTCTCGCTGGTCGACGCGGGGTTCGTCGACGAGGGAGCATACATCGCCGTCGAGCTGATCCCCGGCGCGTCGCTCGAGACGATCTTGCGGGCGGTGGGGCCGATCGACCTCCGGTTCTTGCAGTTGATTCTGAGGGACGCCGCCCGCGGACTCGCGCACCTTCACTCGCGCGGGATCATTCACCGCGACGTCAAGCCGGGAAACATCATGGTGCAGCTCGACGGCCTCGAAGGCGGGCTCACCGCCGAGAGCCTGGGTCGCGCTCAGTTTGTCCGCGCCGTGGTGATCGATCTCGGCATCGCAGCGGAGATGAACCCCACCGAGTCGCGCTCGGCCGAAGAGAACCTCATCGGCACGCCGGGCTACCTCGCCCCCGAGATCGCGCGAGGCCTCGGCGCGGTCTCGGCCGCCCTCGACGTGTATGCGCTCGGCGTTGTCGCCTTCGAAGCGCTGACGGGCAACAACCCGTACCTCGATGACTGCAGCGAGCTCGCGACGGTGCTCGTTCGGCACGGCACGATGCACCTGCCAACCCAACAGCTGCCTCGGTCGGCCAGAGAGCGCGCTGCGTTGGTGGCGTTGCTCGACGAGTCGTGCGCGCTCGACCCGCAGCGGCGGCCGAGCATGCGAGATTTTCTCACGCGCTGGGTCAACGCCCTGAAGTGAGCTCGAGCCGCCCCGATCGAACAGAGAGCGCTCCGACGATCGAGAGAGGGGCGGGTTTGGCGTTACTCTCGCGTCATGCGTGACCGATTGTGGCGGTGGCTGGCGCAGGGCGCGCTCGTCGCGAGCGGCTGTCAGGGCGGACCCGAAGGGCTCGTGCGTTGGAGCGCTCGGCCGTGCGTCCCGACGGACGGCGCTGTCCCCGACGGGGGAGACGCGAGCGCCGAGCGCTGTGATCCGCGAGCGAATCGCGTGGCCAACACCGCGCTTCCCACGCCCAGGCCCGACCCGCGGGTCTTTCGATGCAACGCGCGCGTGACCGGAGAAGGCGTGGCGCGCACGTTCGAGGTGTCGTTTGTCGCAAACGACCCGCGCGGCGCCAGCCTCACGCTGAGCGGCGCGGCGCTCACCAGCGCGAGCACGATCGGCGTGCCGGTCGCCTCGTGCGTCGTGACCGTCACCGAAGGAGGCAGGTCTGCCACTGGAGACTGCGGCGGCCAGTGCTCGGTGACCATCACCTCGTACGCCGAAGCGTCGCGCACGATCTCGGGACGACTCTCGTGCACAGCAATGCGCGAGAGCGGCGCGAGCGCACAGTGGCAGATCGCCAACGCCGAGGGCGTACCGGGAATGGCTGCCGACTTCTCTCTCGCGAACTGCGAGCCGCCGTCAGCCGCGCGGTAGACGACAGCGAACCTCCGAGAGGCTACAGACGTGGGAAGCGATCTATTTCGTGTGCGTGTAATCAGTCGTCGCGGCCCCGTCCTGCACGCGCGCTACAAGATCGTCCACCCGGACGTCTTCGCCGTCGAGGACACAAAGAACATCGCGCTGCAGACGCTCACGGACTCCTTCTGGAAGTGCCGCGAAGGGTATCTCTGGGACGTCCCGGAGCCGGTTCGCAAGAAGGCCGAGACGCTCGCCGACGGGCATCCTCGAAGAGCGCTGCTCGAGCGCTGGCTGACCATGGCGCACGGCCAAGAGGTCGAGCTCACGCCCGAAGAGTACGCGTCGCTCACGCTCGCTCGCACCGCAGAGGGGTCTCGCTATTCGAGCTGGGGTCAGTCGAACGGGCGCTACACGGCGACGCTGCCGACAGACTACCGCGGCTTCGTCGCCGAAGCGGCTCGCGCGATCGCGTCGGTGAGCCTCGCGGACCCACGAAATCATCCGCGAGCTGCGGGCGGGCCCGACCCCGAGGTGACGCTCGTGATCACCGTCGCCGATGGCCTCGTGCTCCATCACCTGTTTACGGGGCTCGAGTGGGACTCGCGGGTGTACGATTTCGAGGGATATCTCTGAGCGCGCTCGCCTGCGAATACGCGATCAGCGCGAGCGTCACCAGCGCCACGAGCACCGCGACGATCGTCATCGTGCGCGGCTTTCTGGCGGGGGGCGACGCCTCGCGCTTCTCTTCGATGGCGGGTTCGACCGGCGCGATGCTCGGCGGCGCGGCGTTCGAAGGGGGCATGTCGCGCATCGTCGTGGCGAGCTCGAGCGGCAGCTCGTGAAACCTGCCCGCGCCCGTCGTCGCGAGCGGGACATGGTCGTCTGTCGCGACGAGCTCGGGGCTCGTGGAGTCTCGAGCGGCAATGGAGGCAGCCGCTCGAGACGCGGAGTGGCCGCCGCTACTGTTTGCACCAGGCTCGACAGCGCCCTGCCCGATCGCCTGGTCGCCGAGGTAGCGATGAACGTCCTCGACCAGCTCCGCGGCGGACGGATAGCGATCGTCGGGGTTTGCGCGGAGGCAGCGCATCACGATCGCTGCGAACTCGGGGTCGATCTCTGGCAGCGCGTCGACGATCGGAATGACGTCGCCTCGGCAGATGTGCACGAACATCTCGCGCAGGTTCGTCGAAGGCATGGGCAGCTCCCCGGTCGCGCACTCGTAGAGCACCACGCCGATGGCCCACACGTCTCCTCGCGCGTCGCCCTCGCTGTCGCTGCGCGCCCGCTCGGGCGAGAGGTACGCTGGCGTCCCCACGATCACGCCAGCCGCGGTGATCTTGTCGCTCGAGCGGGTCGTTCCGAAGTGAACCGACGCCTTCGAGAGCCCGAAGTCGAGGATCTTCGGCGTCGTGGCGTCGCCAGGACCGTCGACGAGAAACACGTTCTCTGGCTTGAAATCCCGGTGCGCGATGCCCCGACTGTGCGCGACCGCGAGCGCCGACAGCACCGGCAAGAGCAGCTCGAGCGTGCGGCGCGCGGGCATCACGCCATCGCGAACGAGCATCGCAGAGAGCGGCTCGCCGACGAGCAGCTCTTGCACCATCCAGGGCCCGTCCGCGCTGTCGCCAACGTCGAGCACGTCGACGACGTTCGGGTGGCGCACGCGATTGGCCGTCTTGGCCTCGCGAAAGAAGCGCTTCTTCGAAGTGTCGTCGCCCGCGAACTCGGGCTTGAGGACCTTGATCGCGACCTCTCGGTTGAGCAGCTCGTTGACCGCTCGATAGACTCGTCCGCTGCCGCCCTCGCCGATCTTCTCGATCAGACGGTACTTTTCCCCAACCAGTTCGCCAGGCCGTGGCCCTGTTTGTCCGTCGATCACGCGCTCAGCGCTTTCCACCCCACTCGCTCTCGCGGTGAGAGCTCGTACCCTATCGCAGCGCCGCTCGTCGCGATACCGCAATCAAAGCGAACACACAGCGCGGTTTGCTCGGTGATCACAGTGTAGGATTCGTCCCATGGGTGCGGCAGAACTCAGCGCGGCGATCAAGGGCGGAGTGTGGCGATCGCAGATCGCGGCGCTCGAGCAGCTCCGGTGGAAAGAGCGTGTACGCCCGGCGCTTCCGGAGGGCGCTCGAGCGCTCCTCGACGATCCTCCTTCGATCCTCGAGTGGGTGCCGATCGAACACCCGATCGCCGTGTGCGCGACGATCGAGCGCTTGTATGGCGCTGACGAGGTTGTTCGATTCGGGACGACGGCGACCGTCGGCATCCTCGAGACCTCGCTCAAGCCCGTCTTGCAGGGGATCTTCGCGGTCTTCGGCGCAAAGCCGAGCAGCTTGTTCGGTCGCGCGGACCTCGTGGTCAAAGCGATCACCCGCGGCGTCAGCGCGAGCTACAAGACGCTCGGGGACCGCGCAGGCGAGTCCGAGTTCGTCGTCGATCACCATGACGTGCACGCGGCGTACTGGCGCCTGTGGCAGGGCAGCCTCGTGCACGGATTCACGCTGTGTCGCTGCGTGGGCACCGTGGGCATCCCAGTGGTGCTCGACGGCGGCCGCCGCGCCCGCTTTCACTTCCGTTGGGACTGAGTGACGATCGCTGCTGCGAGAGGTGCTTGTCCGATGCGTGTTCGCAGAAAAGTCTTTGTGGTCACCGTGCTCTTCGCCGCGATGTCCTGCGGAAGAACGGAGCTGCGCACCGACCCCGACGGCTCGCCCTTCGACGCGCGAATCGACGCGCAGCGATGGGCGCGTCGATGTGATCGGCGTGGACGCGGTCACCGAAGATGTTCCCGACGCACCGCTCGTGTGCGCGAGCGATCGCGATTGTGCTGCGGATCGTCCGCGGTGCGACACCGCGACGGGCGTATGCGTCCCGTGCCTCGCGGACCCAGACTGCCCTTCCGGGCAGCGCTGCGTCGGCAACGCCTGTCGTCTCGCGTGCGGACGCGGGGCGCCCTGCACCAACCCTGGCGAGCTGTGCTGCGGCGGCGCGTGCGCCCCGGTCCTGATGGATAACTCGAATTGTGGTGCGTGCGGCGTCACGTGCCCGGGCGGCACCCGCTGCGAGTCGGGGATGTGTTGCGCCTCCGGGTGTCCCGGCGGCTGCGGCCCTGGCCAGACCTGCTGCGCCGGCGAGTGCGTCGACCTTCGCGCCAGCGCCAACAACTTCGGTGCGTGCGGTCGCGTTTGCCTCTCGGGGCAGGGCTGTCTCAACGGCATGTGCGTCGGTTGCGGCCCGTGTCCCGCTGGGCAGTCTTGCTGCTCGGGTATGTGCGCGGATCTGCTCAGCGACCGCCGCAACTGCGGCATGTGCGGCCTCGCTTGCGCCGCGGGGCAGGCGTGCATCGCAGGTCGGTGCGCGGGCTGCGGCGCGTGCACCCCGGGAGCGCGTGCTGCGCGGGGGCCTGCGTGGACCCCTCGACCGATCCCGCCAACTGCGGCGCGTGTGGAGTTCGGTGCGGCGCCGGCGAGGTGTGCACCATGGGTCGCTGCCAGACGCTCACGTGTCCGGGCGATGCGCGCCGGTGAGCACCGGCAGCGAGGGCGCGTTCGAACCGACGGTGAACCCCACGTACCTCACGCCGGGGCTGCACAATTTCACGACGATCCGCGTTCCCGCGGGTGTCGTCGTCTACGTCGCTGGCGCCGGTCCCGCTGCAGCGACGCTCGATCTTCGCGCCACCGGCGATGTGCGCATCGACGGCATGATCGACCTCTCGGGCGGACCCGCAACGCAGAACACCGTCGCCTCTCGAACGACTCGCGAAGGCCGCGCAGGAAGTGGCGGGGTGTGATTGCAAAACGTGGGGATATCGCCGAGCGTCTCCCATCATCGCAGTTGCGCTGAGAGACCAAGCGCTCGAGTCGCGATTGGCCGCGCCGGGAGCCAAGGTGCCCGCCAACAGCGCGCAGCGGCCGGGAGCCAAGGGGCCCGGCAACAGCGCGACTTCGTCGCGGAGCGCAGCGGGCTCGCGCCCGCAGCTACTCTATGTGCCGATATTCAAGACCGA
>LNEO01000196.1 GCA_001465015.1 Deltaproteobacteria bacterium Ga0077539
TGGCCGTGAGGCGAGCGTGGTGCCGCTTGGGTGTTGACGCCGCTACTGATTTTCCTGCGGATGTGCATTTTCGAACCGAAATCCGGTTCCCTGCTTAGTGGTGCATCGCGGAGGCGTCGCTGTTTTGTCCGCCAGCGATCACTGGCTGCGAGAGCGACACACCGCCTGCATCCGTGGCCTCCTCGGGATAGCCGTGGCCGGGACCGAGGATGCGCGGGAGGTAGCGCTGGTAGTCGAAGTGATCCGAGTGCTCGGGGGTGTGGCACTGCTGCGCGCAAAACGCTGGCGGCGGGTTGCGGATGATCGTTGCGCGTTGCTGCGCGGCGGTGCTCGCAGTGATGTGGCGCGATCCCGGGCCGTGGCAGCTCTCGCACTGCACGTCGCGCAGGCCCTCGTTGCGAACGACCTCGCTGCCTCCGGGCTGCTGGTAGCCCGTGACGTGGCAGCCGACGCACGAGAGGTTGAAGTTCTTGTTGAGCACGTCGAGGGTCCAGTACGCGCGCGAGTGCGGCGTGCGCTCCCAGACAGCGAAGGCGGCTTCGTGGCACGAGCGGCACTCGCCGTCGCCGACGTACCGCGCCTGACCGCGGGGCGCGGGTGGGGCGCTGAGGTTCTGGTACTGCTCGCGGTTGTGGTCGTTGACCGCGCGGAAGTACGTGGCGATTTGCTGCTCGATGTCCGGCTGTCGCGAGAGCTCGGGGGCGATCTCGACGGCGCGCGCCCGAAAGTAGCTTCCCTGTGCGGGGGCGACCGGTGGTGCGGCGGCTTGGGCGCGATCGCGTTCGAGCTGCGCGAGGCGTGCGCGCTGCTGCGACACGGCGCTCGGGTCGACGGAGGGGTCGCGGGACCACGCGTCGAGCCGCTCGCGCAGCTCGCGAATGCGTCGATCGAGCGAGGCGCGCTGCGCGTCCGCGGTGCTCGCGCTCGCGTCGGTGAAGCGCTGCGAACCGTCGCGGAGATAGAGGTCGACGATCCCGACGAACTTGCCCTGATTGGGAGCGCTGAGTACGAACGCGTCGCCCACGCGCTCGGGCGGGGGAGGGGTGTTGGACTCTTCGCGGGCGACGACCACGAAATCAACGCCCGGGACGTTGCGCGCGATCGCGACGGCCGCCCTTCGCGGCACGGAGGCGAGCACGACGACGACCCTGGCGCCCTGCTGTTTGACCGCGGCGATCGCGGCGCGAGCGGCCTCGACGGGGTCCTGGGTGGCGGGCGCACCTGCCGGGGCAGGGGTCTCGCTCGACGGGCGAAAATCACTGACGCCGACGATGCCGACCTTCACGCCGTCGACCTCGCGCAGGACAAAGGGCCGGTAGCCCTGAGCGTCGGGCGCGACGTTGGCGGCGAGTCGTGGTGCTTGTTGATTCTGTGTGATGCGCTGGAGCTCGGCCGCTCCGCGCGCGTAGTCGCTGGGTCCAGGAGCGAACGCCGCGAGTCCGATGCGGTCCAGGATGGGCACGAGCGTCTCGGCTTTGCGTGTCTCCTGGTAGGCCATGCGCTCATCGAGCGTCGGGTCGCGAAAGAGCAGGTCTCCAGCGGCGACGAGGAGCGTCCTCGGCGCGTTGGGGCGCTCGGTCTCGAGGAGCTTCGCGAGGCGATCGATGCCGCCGAGGGGGCGCGAGTTGCAGCCGCACGGCTCGAAGTACCCGTCGAGGTCGACGAGGAAGTAGAGCCGGACGGAAGGTGGCCCCTCCCGTTGCGCGGGGCGTGGCTCTGGGCGGATGGGCGGCGTCGGAGTAGCGGGCTTGCGGCCGGTGCAAGAGGCCCCGAGGGACGCTCCGCCGAAGGCCAGCGACGCAAACAGGAGGGGTTGCAATACTCGAAAGCGCATCTTGACGGAGGGTAGGTCGGTCGGTAGGGTTCGCGCCCCTGTTTCGGGTAGCGGACATTAGTACGCCCCGAACGAGGCGACTTGATCGAACAGATATACGGAACAAACCGATGGTGACGATTCGACTGACCCGTGGCGGTACGAAGAAAGTTCCTTTCTACCGCGTTGTGGTGGCCAACTCCCGTGCGAAGCGCAACGGGCGCTTCATCGAGGCGCTCGGCACGTGGGATCCGAGCGAGGGCGACGGCGCGCTGGTGCTCGACCACGCCCGCTTCGATCATTGGGTGAAGCTCGGCGCGCGTCCGAGCGACGTGGTGGGCCAGATCACCAAGCGCGCGGCGAAGGCCGCGGCGAAGTCGGCCTGATTGTCGCCTGCGTCGTGTGCGTCGCCCTTCGCGGCGATCGCAGCGACGCAGAGCGAGACGCGCCCATCGCGCGACAGCACCTGCAGCAACGAGAGAAGACTCCGTGGCGGACCCGATCGAGAACCGCGTGATCAACCTGGTGACCTTCATGGCAAAGGCCCTCGTGGACGAGCCGAAAGAGGTCGAGGTGTACGAGGTCGAGCCGGACCGAGAGGGCGTCCGGATCTTCGAGCTGCGCGTGGCGCGCGGCGACCTCGGCAAAGTGATCGGACGTGGCGGCGCGACGGCGCGCGCGCTGCGGCAGATCGTGACGTCCGCGACGGCCGGCGAGGGTCCTCGCGTGTTGCTCGACATCGTCGAGGACTGATCGCGCTCGCGCTGCGATTGGAGCCTGGGTGGTGAGCGAACGACGCGACGACCGCACTGCGAGAGACGAGCGCATCGTGCTTGCGACGCTCGGCCGTGCGCATGGCATTCGCGGAGCGATCCGCGCGAGGGTATTCAACGTCGAGACGACGCTGCTCGAACCGGGCTGCGTCGTGCGCATCTCGCCGCCAGACGGTCCGAAGGACGCAGGGGACGACGCTTCGGGAGGACCCGACTACGTCGAGTGCTCGATCGTGAAGCGCACGCGCGCGGGCGACGGCTGGGTGCTCGAGCTTGCGGGTGTCGAAGATCGCAGCGCCGCCGAAGAGCTCACTGGAGCTCTGGTGTGGGTGCCTCGATCGGAGCTTCCGGCGCTCGAAGAGGGCGAGTTCTACCTGGCCGACGTCGAGGGGTACTCGGTCGTGGACGGATCGGGGACGCTCGTCGGGCGCGTGACGAAGGTCGAGACCTACCCGACGGTCAACGTGCTGGTGATCGCGCGGGAGGCTGGGGGTTCGATCGAGGTGCCGATCGTCGACGGCCTCGTCGTGTCTGTGGACAACGACGGGCGGCGGTTCGTGATCGACGCAGAGGCGTTGAGCGAGTCCTGAGCGCCGATCGCGACGGCTCGAAGGGCGGGCTGCAGCGTCCCTCTGGCGCCAGGGCGTCGGAGCTCGGTCGCGCTCGCGTGTCGATGGCGCCCTGGTCGATCGCTGGCGCTTTGAAAATATGTGCGTTCTCGATCGACCGCGGTTTGTGTGCGACGATGCGCGCGCGGTAGAAGGAGTCGCCTCGATGGATGTCTACGTGCTGTCGCTGTTTCCCGAGATGCTCCATGGCTTTACGCGCTCGAGCATCATCGGGCGCGCCGTCGAAGAGGGCCGCGTTCGCGTGCACGACGTGCAGATCCGCGACTTTTCGACGAACAAGCACCGCACCGTCGACGATGCTCCGTACGGCGGCGGCAGCGGAATGGTGATGGCCGCGCCGCCGATCGTCGGCGCGCTCGAATCGCTGCCGACCGTCGAGGGGATCAGTCCGCGAAAGATCCTGCTCACGCCCTCGGGTCGGCTCTTTTCGCAGCGCGACGCCGAGCGGCTCGCGGTCGAGCCAGCGATTACGAGGGCGTCGACGACCGGGTGCGTCCGTACATCGACGAGGAGCTCTCGATCGGCGACTACGTGCTGACCGGCGGCGAGCTCGGCGCGGCGGTGATCCTCGACGCGGTCGTCAGGCTCCTTCCTGGGGTGCTCGGCAACCAGCACTCGTCCGTCGACGAGTCGCACGGGCGCGGAGGAACGCTCGAGTACCCGCAGTTCACTCGCCCCGCGGAGTTTCGCGGCGTCCCGGTGCCGGCGGTGCTGCAGGGCGGCGATCACAAGCGCGTGGCTCGCTGGCGACGCTGGCAGGCCCTGCGCCGGACGCGCGAGCGGCGACCAGACCTCTTCGCCAGGCTCTCGCTCACAGACAAAGAGCTCGCTGAGCTCGATGGAGAAGCGCCGTGACCGACATAGAAATCAAGCACACAGAATCGAGTGGAGCTGTCATCCCCAGGCCAAAGAGCTACGTCGCGCTCGTCCATCACCCGGTGAAGGCCAAGGACGGCTCGGTGATCACGACGTCCATCACCAACCTCGACGTGCACGACATCGCCCGGACGGCGCGGACCTACGCGCTCGCGCGGTACTACATCGTGACGCCGGTGCAGGCGCAGCGGGCGCTGGTCGAGCACATCGCTGGCTACTGGCGGGACGGTGAGGGCAAAGAGCGCGTTCCGCAGCGAAGCGAGGCGCTGTCGCTGGTCGAGCCCATCGCGTCGATCGATGAAGCGATCGCCGACGTCCGCGCCCGCGAAGGACGCGAGCCCCTGCTCGTGACGACGGCAGCGCGGGCGTCGCGCTCGAAGAAGAGCTTCGAGGAAGCCCGAGCAGAGCTCCGGGCCACCGATCGCCCTGCGCTGATCGTTTTTGGCACCGGGTACGGTCTGGTCGACGCCGTCCTCGAGCGCGCCGAACTTCACCTCGCCCCGATTCGTCCCGGGGTCTACAACCACCTCCCGGTCCGCGGAGCGGCGGCGATCATCTTCGATCGGCTGTTTGGCGACGAGGGGGCTTGAGCCTTCTCGGCCTGTCGCGATTGACAGGTCCCGTCGCGCGTGGTTTCTTCCCGACCCCTTTTTTCCCCTCCCGTTCGCCCGCGAAGTCGCGCTGCGCCGGGGGCTCAGTGAGTAGCAGTCATGGGTAGCCAGCATCCTGTTATCGAGTCGCTCCACAAGGACCGCATCGCCAAGGCCAACGACGACGCTTTTCGCGTCGGCGACACGGTTCGCGTTCACTACAAGGTCGTCGAGGGCGACAAGGAGCGCATCCAGGTCTTTCAAGGCCAGGTGATCCGCAAGCGCCGCGGCGGCGTCGGCGCGACGTTCACCGTGCGCAAGGTCTCGTACAACGTCGGCGTCGAGCGCATCTTTCCGATCCACTCGCCGCGCATCGACAAGGTCGAGCTCGTGGCCCGCGGCGTCGTCCGCCGCTCGCGGCTGTACTACCTTCGCAACCTCGAGGGTAAGGCTGCGCGTTTGAAGGACGCCCGCGAGAAGGCGGGAGCGCAGGCGACCTCCGCCGCCGACGCAGCGAAGGGCTGATCGTCCGTGCCCGCTCGGGGAGGCCGCGTCGCGATCGCGCCAGCCTTGGCTCTCGTCGTGGCTTGCGCTGTGGCGTGGTGGGCGTGTCGCGCTCCCGGCCTCAACAACGGCGCGGCGTGCGCGCGCGCGACCGAGTGCGAGTCGCTCGTGTGCAATTTTCAACTCGCGCAGGACGCGAGCGCTGACGGCCGTGCGACAGGCACCTGCGTCGGGCGTTGCACGCAGTCGCGCGAGTGCCCGGGCTCGTTTGTCTGCGGGAGGTACGACTTTCGCGGGATCGTCCCGGACAGCGGTCCCGACGGCGACGGCGTGCGCGAGGGGCCCGAGTTCGAAATCCTCCGCTCTTGCCGGCCCAAGATGACCGTCGCGTGCTCGCGAGACGAGCAGTGCGCGCCGAGCGAGGGGTGCTACGGCGCGCCCAACGGCGTGTGCGCGCGGCGCTGCTCGCGCTCGGCTGAGTGCGTCAGTCGATTTTGTGTGTCGGTCACCAACAGCGAGTCTTGCGGGCAGCCTGGCCTCTGCTTGCCCGAGTGCGACGATCCGACCGAGTGCGGCGAGGGCCAGTACTGCGCCTTCGCCTACGGCGGCAACAGCGTCCACGGCCGATGCTCGCCCATCATGATGGCAGACAGCGGCTGTCCGGCCCTCGACTCCGGCGGCGGTGACGGCGGCGATGCGTCCTCGTCGGACAGCGGCGTCGCGCCTGCGCTCGACAGCGGCGTCGCGCCTGTGCTCGACAGTGGCGTCGCGCCGCTGGCCGACAGCAGCGACGCGTCTGCGCCCGACGGCGGCTGAGCGGTCTCTGCAGCTCGACGGGGCGTTGGTCGTTCTGGCGTTCGCGTGCGCCTCGATCAGCGGTTTCGTCGCGGAGTTTGCCGAATCGGCGCGACCGCGATTTCGCCAGCGTCCCCCCTCCCGCTCGCGCGGTGTTGGCCGCAGACTCCCGCGCGCTCATGTCTGTCGACTCTGTGGAAGTCGCGGCGACTGCTGCGCGCAAGACCAACTCTCCGCGAGCGAGCGAAGAGCCTCTGCCGATCGCTCCGGACGCGCGATGGACTGTGACGTCGCTCATGCGCGCGCATCGTCGCGAGTTCGCGATCGGCTCGGCGTTTCTCGTGTTGTCGACGACGTTCGCGGCGCTCGTTCCGCAGCTCGTTCGAGGGGCCGTCAACGCGATCGTGACCGCGCGCGCGGACGACGGGATGCGCATCGCGTTGACCATGATGATCGTCGCGGTGCTCGCCGCGATGACCCGCGTCACCTCTCGCGTCTGGATCTTCAACGGCGGGCGCAACATCGAGTACCGCTTGCGTGGGGAGATCCTCGCGAGACTGCACACGCTCGGGCCCGCTTTCTTTCGCGGAATGAGCGCCGGCGAGGTGATGTCTCGCGCGACCAATGACCTGGGGCAGGTGCGTCTGCTCGTCGGCTTCGGCGCGCTCAACGTCGTCAACGCGGTCATCGCGTACTCGGTCAACCTCCCGCTCATGTTCGCGCGGTCTTGGAAGCTCACGCTCGCGTCGCTGGCGCCGTTTCCGCTGTTTCTCGTGCTCACGCGCTTCTTCGCGAAGCCGCTGTTCGCTCGATCGCGCGCGACGCAAGACGCGATCGGCGCCCTCAGCGAGAGCGTTCAGCAGACGTTGGCGGGCATGCGCGTCGTTCGCGCGTACCAGCTCGAGGGTCCCGAGGAGAAAGCGTTTACCAAGCGTTCGAACGACTCGCTCGAAGCCAACCTGTCGCTCGCGCGCTTGCGCGGATCGCTGTGGCCCATCCTCGGCACGAGCGCCGCGGTCGCCGCGCTGATCGTGCTCTGGTACGGCGGCAGCCTGGTGCAGCGAGGGGAGGCCACTGTCGGCGACATCCTCGCCTTTCAGGGGCACATCGCGCTCGTCGCGTGGCCGACCGTGGCGCTCGGGTACATCGTCTCGATCCTCGCTCGCGGAAAGGCGTCGCTCGAGCGAATCAACGAGGTGCTCGTCGCCAGGCCCGACGTCGTAGACGTCGCGCCGAGCGCAGGGGGCTCTGTGCTCTCTGCCGAAGAAATCCGCGGTGGAATACGGGTCGACAGGCTTCGCTACGCGGTCGACGGTCGAGCGCTGCTCGACGGAGTGACGTTCTCGGTTCCCGCGGGCAGCTCGCTCGCGATCGTCGGCAAGACGGGCAGCGGAAAGAGCCTGCTCGCGCAGCTCGTCACGCGGATGTTGCCGACGCCCGACGGAGCGGTCTTCCTCGACGGACACGACATCTGTTCGGTCCCGTTGGCGACGCTGCGGGCCAACGTCTGTCTCGCGCAGCAAGAGGCGTTCTTGTTCTCCTCGACGATCGCGCGAAACATCGCGTTCGCGACGGGGGACCCCGATCAGGCCGACAACGTTCGGCGAGCGAAAGAAGCGGCCACGGAGGTGCAGCTCGCCGGAGAGGTCGCGACGATGGGCGACGGCTTCGACACGATCGTCGGAGAGCGCGGCGTTCAGCTCTCGGGCGGACAGAAGCAGCGCGTGTCCCTCGCGCGGGCGCTGCTCGCGGCGCCGAAGGTGCTCGTGCTCGACGATCCGCTCTCGGCGGTGGACGCGCGCACTGAGTCGCTCATCCTCGACGCGATCGACCGCGCGGCCTCGGGCAGGACGCTCTTGCTCGTGACGCATCGGATCGCCGCTGCGGCTCGCTGCGACCGAGTGATCGTCCTCGAAGACGGTCGCGTCGTCGAAGAGGGAACGCCCGAAGAGCTCCTTCGCGGAAAAGGGCTGTACGCGCGGCTCGCCGAGCATCAGCGGCTCGAGGCCGAGCTGGAGGCGATGGAGTGATGGCCACGCCGTACCGAGACGAGACCAAGGGCGACAAGCCCGCCGGTGAGAAGCCCGAGGCGAAGACCGGCGCCGAAGTCGAGAAAGCCTTTCACGAAGAGGGCGGCCTCGGAAAGGTCTACGACGCCGCGCTCTTGAAGAAGCTCTGGCCCTTCGTTCGGCCGTACCGCGTCGCGTTCTTCGTGTCCCTCGCGATGATGCCGCTCGCGAGCGAGCTGCTCGTGGCGCAGCCGAGGCTGATGCGCGCTGCGATCGACGACGGGATCGTGAGGGGCGTTCCGGGAGCGCTCACGCGCGCGGCGCTGGCGCTCGCGGCGCTGCTGGTGCTCGAGTTCGCCGTTCGCTTCGTGCAGATGTACTCGATGCAGTGGGTCGGCCAGAAGTCGATGGCCGCGCTGCGCGAGCACACGTTTTCATTCTTGCTGAAGCAGCGGCTCGCGTTCTTCGATCGTCAGCCGGTGGGCAGGCTCGTGACGCGCGTGACCAACGACGTCGACGCGCTGGGCGAGCTCTTCGCGTCGGGGGCGGTCTCGGCGCTCGGCGACGTGATCACGCTCGTTCGCATCGTCGTGGCGATGCTGGTGTTGTCGCCGAAGCTCTCGCTCTTCGCCTTCGTCGCGGTCCCGCCGCTCGCGCTGCTGGTCGACCGCTTTCGACGCCGCGCGCGCGAGGCGTTTCGCGAGATTCGAACGAAGACCGCCCGGTTGAACACGTACCTCGGCGAGCAGGTCGCGGGCGTGTCGGTCGTGCAGGCGTACGGTCAGCAAGAGCGGTGTCAGCGCGAGTTCGACGAGATCAACCGCGCGTATCGCGAGGCGAATCACCAGTCGATCCGCTACGACGCGCTCTTGTTCGCGGTGGTCGAGATGTTCGCGACGGTGTGCACCGCGACGCTGCTCTTCGTCGGCGCGCGGGCGGCCGGCGCCAACACCGAGGCCGCCACGATCGGAACGCTCGTCGCGTTCGTGCAGTACATCTCGCGCTTCTTCGAGCCGCTCCGCGAGCTCTCGGGCAAGTACACGATCCTGCAGAGCTCGATGGCGGGCGCCGAGCGCATCTTTCAGCTCCTCGGCAATCCCGAGCCTGACGGTGAGCTCGACGCGAGCAAGAGCGGCAAGGCCGACCCGAGCGCGCCGCGGATCCGATTCGATCGGGTGACGTTCTCCTACGGCAAGGGCAAGGACGTTCTCCGCGCCGTCGATCTGGTGATTCATCGCGGAGAGACCGTCGCGCTCGTCGGAGCGACAGGCGCGGGTAAGAGCACGGTGTGTTCGCTCGTCCAACGCCTCTATGACGTCAACGACGGCGCGGTGCTGGTCGACGGCGTCGATGTGCGAGGGACGCGTTCGGACGAGCTGCGAGCGAAGTTCGGGGTGGTGCCGCAGGACGCGTATTTGTTTCCTGGCGACGTGCTGACGAACATCGCGGTGGGGACGGACACGCCCGATCGTGCGCGCGCCGAGCGATGCGCGAAGGACGTCGGTCTCGACTCCGTGTTGTCCCGTCGCGGAAGAGGGCTCGAGACCAAGGTCGACGAGCGCGGCGCCAACTTCTCTGCGGGAGAGAGGCAGCTCATCGCGCTCGCGCGCGCGCTCTATCGCGCACCAGAAATCTTGTTGCTCGACGAGGCGACCTCGAGCGTCGACAGCGAGACCGAGTCGATCGTTCAGCAGGCGATCGAGCGGGCGCTCGAGGGCCGAACCGCCATCGTCGTCGCGCACCGACTCAGCACGATTCGCAACGCCGACCGCATCCTGGTGTTTCACAAGGGACAGATCGCCGAGAGCGGCACGCACGACGAGCTGCTCGAGAAAGACGGCATCTACGCGAGATTGCACAAGCTTCAGTTCGCGGTCGCGGCGGGGTAGCCGGATTGTTGCGCGTGACGGAGAGGCGCGCGCACAATCCACCGATGATGAACCAACGCTGGTTTCTTGCGCTCGTTGCGTTCTCGCTGCTGGCGCCGTCGAGCGCGTGCGTCGCCACGCGCACCTCGGGATCGGACTGCATCGTCCAAAGCGAGTGCAACGATCCGCTCGTCTGTTCGGCGGGATTCTGTCGGGCGCCGTGCTCTTCGGACGGCGACTGCTCGATGGGCAATCGCTGCGCATACGCGCGGGACGTGCGACGCAACGTTTGTTTCAATCCAGCGGGCTCGCGAACGTGCGGCGCGAATCCATGCGGGACAGGAACGAGCTGCGCCGACGGCTTGTGCGTGAGCACCTGCGCTGCGGGCTGTCCTTCGGGCACGACCTGTTCGACGAACTCGACGCACTGTGTTCTCGCGACCGCAGCGGACGCGGGGACCGACGGGTCGCTGCAAGACGCGATGGTGGACGATGCGACGGACTCTGCAGCGGACGCGCAGCCGGAGGCGAGCGTCGACGTGATGACGGGTTCGGATTCGAGTCCAGATAGCGCCGACACCTCGATGCGCGTCGACGGGGTCTCCGGCGGCTGATCGCGCGCCAGATCGGGTATGCTGCGGTGGTGTCCAATCGGACGATTCTGTGGATGACCGTGTTGGCGTGCGGCGCCTGTACGTCAGGCCCGCCAACGGGGGTGGTCATCCTCGTCGAGTCGGATCTGCCGCGAACGCAGCCGTGGCAGGTCACCGCGGCGGTTCGCGACGGGGTGCAGTTCATTCCGCCGGAGACGCCACCAGACCACCGATGGCGAGTGGACGACGTCGACGCAGGGGCGCCGTCGTTTGGCGTCGTGCCGTCGCGTCGGCAGCGCAACGACGCGAGCACCAGTCTGCTCGTGTCGCTCTCGTCTGGCGGACTGACGCTGCGTCGCAACTTGACGTTTCAGTTTACGCCCGGCGAAACAGGTCGAATTCGTGTGTTTCTTCCCGCGTCGTGCGCGCGCCGCGCCAATCCCGATGAGTGCTCGCGGGTGGGGGGACCGACGATCTGTTCGCAGCAAGAGCTGTGTGAGCTCTCGGGACGGACCTGTGGTGATCTCGGTGATTGCGTGGCGATCGCGAGCGTTCCGACGCCGTTGTTGCGTGATGCCGCGGCGGACGCGCGCGACGCCTCGGACACGGGCGACACGAGCGACGTTCGAGACAGCGGGATCGACGCGACGATCGACAGTGGAGTGATGGTGCGGTGCGGAGGGCGCGGCGAGTCGTGCTGCGCAGGCGCGGTCTCCTGCATCGCGAACGCTGTTTGCGTCAACGGAACGTGCGCCGCGTGCGGCGGAGCGACCGAGCGCTGCTGCAATGGAGACCTTTGTCAGGCGGGGACCTGTCGTTCGGGGACGTGCGTCGTCGACTGCGGCGCTACGGGCCAACCGTGTTGCGCCGGCTCGATGTGCGTCGCCGGAACATTGTGCTCGGCCAACCGGTGTGTCGCCTGCGGTCGGAGCGGGCAGCCCTGCTGCGCCGGCGCGTCGCCGTGCGAGTCCGGGACGCTCTGCAACGGTGCGGGGACATGCGAGCCCTGCGGCGCGCGCAACCAGCGCTGTTGTGCGGGACGAACGTGCGCGTCGGGCACGCTGTGCATGGACGAAATGGGGGGCAGTTTCTGCCGTTGCGGACAGCGCAACACCGTCTGTTGCAGCGGGACGACCTGCGATCCCGGGATCTTCTGCGCGATGACTGGGTTCGGTCCGATCTGCGTGTGCGGAGGTCGTGATCAGCCGTGCTGCAACGGGAC
>LNEO01000197.1 GCA_001465015.1 Deltaproteobacteria bacterium Ga0077539
TGGGCACAGGGTTCGGACCGCTGTGCCTCTGCGGAACCGAGAATCGCCCGTGCTGTCCTGGCAATCGCTGCGACGGAACGTTGCGCTGCAACGCGACTGGGTTCGGCCCGATCTGTCAGCGATGACCAGCACGGGGACGGTCCTCGATCACGCGAGTGTTTCGTCGGGCGATTCGCGGCTTCGACCTGCCACAGCCCGTCAGAAATACTCGAGTTATGGAGGACCAACCGCGCGGCGCTTCCCCGCTGCGCTCATCTCGTCCTATCGCGTGGTGCGCGGAGGGACGCTCACGGGTTCGGCGCCGTTCGCATCGACGTCGAACACGGTGGGGTCGCGCTCGCACTCCCACGTCGTCACGTTTGCGAACCACGTTGGGCCGTGCTTCCACGCGCCGCCGTCCTCGTGAATGTGTCCGAACATGTGGAGCTTGGGTTGCAGCTCGCGAACTCGCGCGAGCAGATCCGCGCAGCCCTGTCGGCCGTTGGTGATCGTTCGATCGCCGATTCCCTCGGGCGGGCCGTGGGTGATTAGCACGTCGGTGCTCTCGGGGATGAGCGCCCACTTCTCTGCGAGCTGCGCTCCGCGCGGCAGGTTGTAGGCCCAGTCGTGAAATTCTGGCTGCCACGGAGAGCCCCAGAAGCGCACGCCCTCGATCACCGTCTCGCTGTCTTCGAGGATGATCACGCCGTCGCCGAACAGCGCACGCGACTCGAAGGGTGACCGCACGAAGCTCCAATCATGGTTGCCGGGAACGACGATCTTGAATCGATGCGGCAGCGCGCGGATCCAGCCGGCGACCCACTCGAGCTCCGAGAGTCGGCCTCCGCGGCACAGGTCGCCAGCGTGAACGAAGACGTCTCCGTCGGGGATCTCGCGAAAATCCCTCTCGAACGTGTGTGTATCCGCGACGGCGACGATCCGCAGGGCCATCGATGGAATCGTACCGCCGTTCGAGGGGGTCGCGCGCGCTGTAACCGGCCTCGAAAAAGCTGTATACGGCGATGCTCCCGTGGTCTTCCAGCGGGATCCCGATCCGCGCGGTGGTCGAAGGACCTGCCCGCCGGAGCTTCGTGACGGCCGATGCGAATTCGCAAGCTCGAGATCCAGGGATTCAAGTCGTTTGTCGATCGAACGGTGTTGACGTTCGAGCACGACATCACGGCGATCGTCGGCCCCAACGGCTGCGGCAAGTCGAACACCGTCGACGCGATCCGCTGGTGCATCGGCGAGCAGAGCGCGAAGAACCTCCGCGGAAAGGCCATGGAGGACGTGATCTTCGCCGGCAGCGAGAAGCGCGCTGCGCACTCGTTCGCCGAGGTCACGATCACCTTCGACAACCGGGACGGGCTCGCGCCGGCGGAGTTCGCCGCCTACAACGAGATCGCCGTCACGCGAAAGCTCAACCGCGACGGGACGAGCGAGTACTTCTTGAACCGCGTTCCGGTGCGGCTCATGGACGTGGTGTCGCTGTTCTTGGGCACCGGCGCGGGCGCGCGCGCGTACTCGGTCGTCGAGCAGGGGCGAGTCGGCCTCATCGTGACGTCCAAGCCCGAGGATCGCCGGTCGTTCATCGAAGAGGCCGCGGGCATTACGCGCTTCAAAGCCCGCAAAAAAGCGGCCGAAAAGAAGATCGAGCTCACGCGGCAGAACCTCTTGCGCGTCGGCGACATCCTCACCGAGATCGACAAATCCCTCGCGACTCTCAAGCGCCAGGCGCAGAAGGCCGAGCGCTACAAATCGGTCCGCGCCGAGCTGCGCGACGTCGAGCTGTACCTCGCGGCGCACAAGCTGCTCGAGCTCGTGGCGGTCTCGCGCGTTACGGTCAGCTCGCTCGAGCGCGTCGAGGCTGAGCACATGGGCGTGTCCGCGGCGCTCGCGAGGCTCGACGCAGAGACCGAGCTCACGCGCGCCGCGCTCTTCGAGGTCGAGCAGCGCTTCGAGCGCGCGCAGCGCGAGAGCTTCGAGGCCGACAACGAGGTGAGACGACTCGAGGCCGAGCTCGTTCGAACGCGCGATCAGCTCTCGCTCGCCAAGAAGCGCCACGTCGACGCGACGCGCGAGCTCGGCGAGATCGCCGGGCAACGAACGTTGCTCGCGCAAGAGAGCGCGCAGCTCACCGAGAACCTCGAGTCGCTCGCCGAGGCCGAATACGCCGCGACCATGCGCCTCGCGGACGCCGACGAGGCGCTGCGCGAGCTGCGCGAGCGCGTGGCCGCAGCAGAGGCGCGGCTCAACGAACACCGTCGCGTCGTCAGCGAAGCCGAGAAGATCCTCGCGGGCGCCGAGGCGTCGCGCAACGCCCTCTCGCGGCGGATGATCGAGTTCGAAGCGCGAAAGAACCGGCTCGACACCGAAGCGCGCGCGGTGGAGAAGCGCGCGGACGACCTGACCGCCGAGGGCGCGGGCGTCTTGGACAAGCTCGCGACGCTGCGCGCGCAGAAGGACGCGATCGCCGATCGAAAGACCGCCCTCGAGTCGTCGATCGGGCCCCTTCGCGCCGAGCGCGACGGCGTCGAGCGAAAGCTCGCGGAGGTCAAGCAAGAGCATCAGCGCGCGAGCGCGAGGCTCCACGCGTTGCGCGAGGTCGCCTCGCGGCACGAGGGCGTGGGCAAGGGCGTTCAAGCGCTCTTGCGCGAGCAGGCCGCGCAGACGCAGGGCCTCGTGGCCGACGCGATCGCCGCGCCACCGGAGTACGCGGCGGCGGTGGCAGCGGTGCTCTCGGATCGGTGGCAGGACGTGCGCGTCTCGAGCCCCGAGTCGGCCGCGACGCTCGCGCAGTGGCTTCGCGGGCAAAATCGCGGGCGCGCCGCGATGGCGTCGGGGGACGACGACGATCGCGATCCGCCCGTGATCGAGCACCCGGGCGCCGAAGGAATCGAAGGGATGCTCTATCCGCGGCTGCGCGCGGAGGGGGATGTTCCCGCGCCGGTTCGAGCGCTGCTCGCGCCGGTGGTGTTGGCGACGAGCATCGAGCACGCGGTGCGCGCGTTTCGCGCGGTCGGCGGCGCGTTCGTGTACGTCACGCGCGACGGCGACGTCCTCGAGCCGAGCGGCCGCGTCATCGGCGGAGTTGCCGAAAAGGCCGGCGCCGGTCTGCTCGGAACGCACGCGGAGATCCGCGCCCTCGAGCCGCGGGCCGACGCGTTGGGCTCGCTCGTCGACGAGCTCGCGGCAGAGCTCGACGCCGCGCGCGAGCGCGTTCGAACCGCGCAGACCGACCTCGAGGCCGCGCGCGCCGACCTTCACGCGCAAGAGCTCGCGCTCTTGTCCGTCGATCGCGACGCCAAGGCGCACGAAGCCGAGCTCACCCGGATCGGCGTGCGCAGAGGCGAGCTCGAGAAGGAGCTCTCGGAGGTCACGCGAGGGCTCGAGGACATGGAGCGCGAGGACCTCGCGTACGACGGCGCCTTTCGCGAGTCGGAGCTCCGACGGGACGCGGCGCGCGAGGGGCTCATGTCCGACGAGCAAGAGACGCTCGCGTGGAGAGCTGAGGTCGAGCGCGCGTCGCAGCAGGTCACGGACGCGAAGGTCCTCTCGGCGCGCGAGCGCGAGCGCGCGACCGCGGTTCGCAACGCCATCGCACGCCTCGAGAAGAGCGGCGTCGAGCTCACGCAGCGCGAAGAGCGGCTCACGGCCGAGCTCGAGCAGCTCCGAGACACCCAAGAGCGCGCGACGTCGACCGAGGGGTCGCTCGCTGCGGCGATCAGCGCTGGCGTCGAGCACGCGCAGAAGCTGAGAGACTCTCTCGGAGCGATCAAGCAGTCGTTCGACTCGCTTCGCAACGAGCTCGGCGAGGGCGAGGGCCGAGCGCGATCGACGCGAACGAAGCGAGACCAGCTCAACAAGCAGCTCAGCGACCTCGAGCTGCGGCACCGCGAGGAGCAGATCGCCACCGAGCACCTCGTGCAGAGCGCCGCGGAGAAGTACGGCGTCGTTCTGCCGCGAGTCATCGGCGACTATCACATGCGTCCGCCGCCGGGCGAGGGTGAGCGGGCGCGCTCAGAAGAGCTGCGCACGGCGCTCGATCGCATGGGCGACGTCAACCTCGGCGCGATCGACGAGTACAAGGCGCAAGAGAAGCGGCAAAAATTCTTCGCCGAGCAGAAGGCGGACCTCGAGCGCGCGCTCGACCAGCTCGAGCAGGCGATCGAGCAGATGAACCGCGAGTCGAAGAAGCGCTTCAAAGAGACGTTCGACGCGGTGGCCGGGCACTTCGAGCGGATCTTTCCGAGGCTGTTTCGGGGAGGCTTCGGCAAGCTGCAGCTCACCAACCCTGACGATATGCTCGAGACCGGCATCGAGATCATCGCGCAGCCACCTGGAAAAAAGCTGGTGAACCTCGAGGCGATGTCCGGCGGCGAAAAGACGCTGACCGCCGTGACGCTGCTGTTCGCGCTGTTCATGTACCGACCGTCGCCGTTCTGTCTCTTGGACGAGGTCGAGGCGGCGCTCGACGAGGCCAACGTCATTCGATTGAACGACCTCGTCCGCGAGCTCACGGATCGATCGCAGTTCATCATGATCACGCACAACAAGCGCACGATGGTGATGGCCGACGTGCTCTACGGCGTGACCATGGAAGAGCCCGGCGTGAGCAAGCTCGTCGGCGTGAAGCTCAAGAAGGACGAGCGCGCGCCGAGCTCGGACGGCACCGCCGCCGTGGCGTGACCGCTCAGGCGGAGGCGCGATTCACTGGCGACAGGCGCTCTGGATGGTGTTGCGCCCGTCGGTGAATGGGCCCTGCTAGCTGTTGGCGCAGAGGTCGTCGATGCATGGCGAATCGTGGTTGGAGCGACGGCGTGAGAACTTCTGTGTGCCATCGTCTTGTGTCACAAAATGCTGGGAATCTTCGTCTTCGAGTCACGAAGACGATCATTCATGGATCCTGATCGTGTCTCATGGTTTGTCTTGCTGCGAGATTGCTATGGGATTCTCTGCAGAACACCTGTGAACTTACAGGAAGAGTTGTTGTTTATCGCCCGCATGATCGGTAGACTAACTGTGTCATGAAGACGACATCCTCGACGACAGCCCCGCGCGGCGCGCAGGGCGAGTCCGATCCGCTGGACCTCGATTTGACGCGGCATCGGATCTTGAAGGGCGCGTCCGAGGTGTTCGCGAAGCGAGGCGCGCGCGACCCGACTGTCGACGAGCTGGTGAAGGCGGGGGGCGTGGCGCGGCGGACCTTCTATCGCGCGTTTCGAAACAGCGACGAGGTGTTGCTCGCGCTCTACGAGATCGCGTGTGCGAAGGTGATCGAACGCATCCACCGCGCGATCGCCGAGCACGATGACGCGTGGGGCAAGCTGCAGGCGGGGCTGTGGAGCTTCTTGGACTTTCACACCGAAGCGGGGCAGCTCTTGCGCGTGCTCCAGGCGGAGGCGATGCGACCGAGCTCGCCGCTCGAGCGGCGACGCGAGGATCAGCTCGACACGATCGCGGCGATCTTCGATCGAGAGATCCAGCTCTCTCAGGGGCGTCGGATCGATCCGCTGGTGCTGCGCGGGTTGTTGCTCGCGATCGAGGGGCTGTCGAACGTGTTTCTGATGCGCGCGAGCGCCGGAGGCGAGATCGACAAGAAGCGCGCCCGCAAAGTGATGCTGCGGATCATGGGAGCGACGCTCGCCCCCGACGGAGTCCCCGGGCCGCCGATGCCGCTCGCCCCTTGATGGTTGCGGTTATCGGCAGTCGCTGGCGCGCCAATGCCAGCGCTGACCTGCGCAGATGGCGGAGTCGATCGGCCCGAAGGGGACGCCGAGCGCGCAGCGTCCGTTGCACCATCCGCAGACCGAGACGCTCGTGCAGGCCGCGCACGAGGTGTTGCTCGAACACGGGTCGCCTCCGGTCGGTGGCGGCATCGATGCGGGAACGCCTGCGTCACCGGGCTCTCCGATGTCGCCAGGGTCTCCGATGTCGCCTGGATCTCCACCGCCATCGGGCGGCGGCGGTGGAGGCGCGCCTCCGTCGGGCGCGGGCTCTTCGCCGATGTCGCCCGGGTCGCCCATGTTGAGCGCCTGTCCCCACCGTTGCAGCGTCGCGCGAAACCACGTCGCCGAAGGCGCGATCGACGCCCACTGTGAGCACACCGAACGAACGCGGCACGCGGTCACCGCCATGCTCGACGACGCGACGCCGAAGAGCACTTGCGTGTCGGAGTCGTAGAGGCCTCCGCCTGCGTCGCCGGGCTGCACGATCACGCGATCGACGCCGATCGAGTAGCCGTTGCTCGGCTCGAGGTAGTTGAGCACGAACGCGCGGCTCACCATGAGCTCTGCGACGCCGCGCGTGTTGACGCGCCCGACGGCCATCCCTCGAGGGCGCACCGGCGGGTGCTCGAGCACGACGCGAGCGGCCGCGCTCGCGGCGAACGGGCGGTCGAGTCGAATGAGCGCGAGGTTGCTTCCTCGGCGCGCGTCGATCATTTCGCCGCCGCCTGGGTAGCTGGGGGCGATGGCGGTCTCGACGCTCGTGCGCTCGGCGGAGTCTCCCGCGTTCGGGCAGCGCACGCGAAACGTCGATCGTCCGGAGACGCAGTGGCCCGCGGTGAGGACGACCGCGGGGGCCACCAGGGACGCCGCGCACGCGCCCTCGTCGGACTCGAGCACGCACGCGGACGCGATGCTCGTCGCAGGGGCGCCCGCGAGGATCTCGGCGAACATGCTCGGGTTGCTCTTCACGCCGTTGTCGCCTTCGCTGACGACCCCCGTCGCACATCCCGCGAGCGACGCTGATGTCACGGTGAGCAGCGCGGCGGCGATCGTGCGTGGCAGGGTGAAGTCAGGCATCGGGGTCGGCGAGCAGAGAGCCTATCGTCTCGGTGAGGTGCGCTGCGAGCACACACCGTGCGCGCAGCGGGCGGCGAGCCAAGAGCTTAGCGGCGGCGAACGCCGACGTACTCGGAGCCGAACGAGCGGTTGTTGTGAACGATGCCGAATGAGCAGCCGCGCGCTTCGATGACCTCGGGTGAGCCGAACGGATCGCCGGACATGATCCACACGATGTGACCGCGGCCTCCGCTGCGATAGACGAGCGCGTCGCCCGGCCGAGCGCTGCCGCGGGAGATCTGCGACCACGCGCCGCTGCCGGTCGTGTTGCGAAACGAGTCGGTCGTGTATTGGTTGCCGGTGTAGCGGTCCATCGCGTTCCACGAAGGGACCTGCCAGACCTTCGAGACGAAGCCGGAGCAGTCTGCGCCGTACGATCCCGAGTGCGAGCAGCTCGGACAGCTGCCCGAGCACGATCCGGCGCCGACCACGTCGGGCCCGCGCATGTCGAGCTTGGCGAAGCCCCACCAGTACGAGAAGCGACGGCTCGCGAGCGCTCGCGCGCGCTGGCCAGTGAAGTCCGCGGTGCCGGGGTCGGTGGTCGGTCCCGATGGGGGAGGCGTTCCGCCGGTCGAGCCGCTCGCAACCAGGTAGTTGCCGAAGGCCCAGCCGCTGTCACCGTTGAACGTGACCTGATACCAGCCGCCCTGGGGACGCCCTGTCACCAGCGTCACGCGCGAGCCCGACGGCATGACCGTGATCACTCGGCCGCGGGTGCTCGCGCTGCTTCGAAGATTGAGCGACGCGTTGGTGCGCGCCGCCGTCCCGGCTGGATAGGTCGCGGTGATCTCGTCGCCCGTCTCGGCGACGCCCGAGATGTCGTCGGCCTCCACCGGTTCGAGGTCTGCGATGAGCTCGCCTTCTGCAGAGCAGGCGCCCAGCGCAGTGGCGATCGAGAGAACGAGGACTCGAGCGGCGCTCGTCGAACGATGATTGGTCTTCACGCGGACTTAGGCTCCTCAGCTTCGAACTGCCGCTCAGAATACAATCTTCGGGCCACGTGAGAGAACCGATGTGTGCCAGAAATCGTTGTCGCAGCGCGTCGTTGCGAACCTCACACGAGACCCGAATGATCGTGCAGTGAATCGTTCTTGGACGCACACACACCGTCGCTGAATGAACGTTTGTGACGCACGAGCGTTCGAAAACCGATGTGTGCCATCGATAGGAGACCCTCCCACACTGCGGGAGGAATCTATCCCACTGTGCAGAGCGCGATCCTCCGTGGAAGCGTCATGGACCTCGTGATGGCTGACAGTGTTGGCAACGCGCCGCAGGGCCGCAGATGGGTCGCGCTCACCGCGGGGATCGCGCTGCTTGTGATCGCGGTGTTCGTCGCCGCGAAGTCCGGGTCGTGCGCGCCGCAGCCGTCGGTGAGCGCGAGCGGACACACGCACACGAATTCGAGTGGCGCTGGTGAGGGAGCGGACGATCAATCGCGGCCGACCGCCCTATCGCAAGCGGACGCGTCGGCGAGCGCGGCCGAGAGCGACGCGTCGCGACGGAGGGGGCAGGGCGAAGTGCTGGCGCGCGCCGAGTGGGGACGCGACGCCGGGCAGGTGGGACGGACGCGACCGGACGAGGCAAACCCCGAGGCGCCGATGGCGTTCGTGGTGCAGCCCGACGGAACGGTGATCGTCCTCGATCAAGTCAACCGACGGCTGCAGCGCTTCGCGCGAGATGGGAGTCTGCTCGCGCCGATCGCGCTGTCGCTTCGCGCGCCGCAAGACCTGGTGCTCGGCCCCAATGGTTCTCTCGTCGTGACCGATCGACTGCTCGACGAGCGCGTTGCGGTGCTCGACGCAGACGGTCGAGAGCGCGGCCGCATTCCCATCGTCGGTTCGGGGATCGAGCATGCGGGAAACGTCACGAGCACGATCGTGGACCGCGACGAGATCTTGCTCGAGCGGCAACACACGCGGCTCGTTCGCGCGGGGCGCACTGACGGAACTCCGCTCGTCGGCGACGCTGGCGCGCGCGACACCGTTCCCGGCCGTCCGACGCGCGACGGGACCGCGTTTCTTCGCGCAGGAATCACAGAGACAGAGGCAGGCCGCGTGTACGTGACGCGCCTCGCGCGCCCGTCGGAGGACCACGTCTACACGAGGGAGCTGCGTGTGCCGATGCAAGCGGTGCAGATCCTCCTGCTCGACTCCGACCGCGCAGGAACGATCTACCTCGCCGTCGCCGGCCCCGATCGCACGCCGGTCGGGCAGGACGCCGCGATCGACGCCCCGCACAGGCTCGTGCTCGTTTGCCTCGAGGGCTCGCGCGGCGCCGTGCTCGGGCAGGTTGCGATCCGCGCCAATCAAGGGGCAGAAGAGACGTTTCGAGAGTTCTTCGTGCCGGACGAAGGCGGCGCGGTGTACGCGGCGCGCAGCGAGCGTGGCGTCGAGTATCAGCGCTACGACTGCCGGCCGTAGCGAGATCGCGGCTGCGCATCGATGCTACGATGTCGCAATGATCGATGCGCGCTCCAGGCGCTGGGGGCTCTTGATTTCATGGGTGCTCACGGGGTGCGTCGCGAGCGCGCAACGCTCGAGCTCGACCGCGACCGCGACGTTGACGCAGGTCGATCGAGACGTGGCCGCGTGCCGCGCGAGCCCGACCCGCTGCCGCCAGCTCGCCGCGACGTACATCGCCGAGGATCGCGGCGGCGCTGACGCCGCGAGGCGCGCGAGCGACCTCGGCGCGGCGCTGCGCGTGAGCACGGCGGGCTGCGACTTGCGCGACGCTCCGAGCTGTCTTTACGCCTCGCTGGTGCTGAGAGAGCGCGCCGAGCTGCCGGCGGCGCTCCGCATGGCCGAGCGCGGCTGCTCGCTCGACCACGGACCGTCGTGCACAGAGTTGTCGGCGATTCGCGGCGCAGAGGGGCCGCTCTTCGATCGCGAAATCGCGCTTCGAACGTCGAGGCGGGCGTGCGATCTCGGCTCAGCCGTCGGCTGCTCGAACCACGCGATCGCGCTGCGGCAGTTTCGCGGGCCCTTCGACCCAGCGCGGCGAGAGATGGCGCGGTTTCTTCGCCTCGGGTGCGCCGACGACAACGCGATGGGTTGCGTCTTGCTCGGGCGCGCGATGGTGGCGGGCGAAGACGGAATCGACCGCGACGCGGCTCGGGCGGGCGCGCTGTTTCGTTCGGCGTGTGAGCGTCGCCCGCCGCTCGGATGCTTCGAGTTCGGGCAGCTCGCGCTGCGAGACGGAGGCGGGAGCGCCGAGTCTCGCGAGTCCGCGGCGACCGCCTTCGCGCACGCCTGCGAGGGCCGCGAAGTGCAAGGGTGCGTCGCGCTCTACGAGATCGTTCGAACCGAGAATCACCCGGACACCCCGCGGCGCATGGCGCTGGTGCTGGGACGCGCCTGCGAGCTGCAGCACGGTCCGTCGTGCGTCGTTCTCGCGGTGCTGCATCTTCGCGGGACGGGCGTCGTTCAGGACGTCGAGCGCGCCGCGCCGATCTTGCATCGCGCGTGCGAGGCTGGCTCGGCGGTCGCGTGCGCGGAGCTGTCGCGCTTCTACGCAGAGCTCGCGCGGCCCGACGGACGGCGGGCGGCGGACTACGGCGACCGCGGCTGCGCGCTCAACAGCGAGGCCGCTTGTTCGCTCGCGGTTCGGGCGCGGCTTCGCTTTCCGACCGCTGGCGGACGAAGCGACGCGCTCGCCTTCGCGAGTCGGGTCTGCGATGGAACGCAGCGCGCTCTCTGCCCCGCGGTGGTCAACACGATCGTACACGAGGGAGTCGCGACGCAAGACGAGCTCGTCACGCGCGACGTTCTCCCGCTGCTCGACCAAGCGTGCCAGCGCGGCGCCAACGGGTCCTGCGTCGCGTCGGCCAACCTGCGCATGACGGGGCTGTTCGGGATCCCGGCGGAGATTCCTCGGGCGGTCGGCGAGCTCATCCGCGTGTGCCAGACTTCGGGCGAAGACTCGGCGCTCGCCTGCGATTTGGCCGCTGGATTCACTCGCGCCGGCGTCGGCACCGAGCGCGACCTGGTGCGCGCGGCGGCCCGCGCGAGGACCGCTTGCGAGCGCGGACACGGATCGAGCTGCGGGATGCTCGCGTTCATGACCGCTCGCGCCGAAGGCGTCGAAGCGAACCTCGCCGAGGCCGCGCGACTGAGCCAGCGCGAGTGCGACGGGCGTCCGTTTTGCGCGCGCTCGCTCGATGACAGGCCGCGGCTCGCGTCGCTGTGCCGCGCCGCGCCGGAGATCGCAGTGGGCGGCGCCGCCGAGGGCGAGACCCGCGGAGACGACCTGACTCGCGCCTCGTGCGGCTCGCTCGCGCGGAGCCCCGAGCAGGTGTTTCGACTGCTCGTGCGCCGCCGCGAGTCGCTTCGCGTCGAGGTGCAGCGCACGAGCGCGGGATACGACCCTGTCGTTCACGTTCGTCGGACGTGCGCCGATGAGCGCAGCGAGATCGCGTGCAACGACGACCCGCTCGCCGGTCTCAACGAGCGCTCGCGTGTCGAGCGCGTGTTCGAGCCGGGGACCTACTGGATCTTCGTCGACGGCTTCGGCGCGACGAACACGGGCCGATTTCGGCTCACCGTCTCGACGACGACCGCATCCCAGGGCGGCGTTGTCGCGGGTCCGCGCGCGTAGCTTCGCGCGGTCCGAGTCGTCTTCGCGGCGTTAATTCTCGCGAGTTCGGGGGACGGCGCGTGACACAAGAGCCTTCGCCGTGCTACGGCGCGCCGCCTTCAATGCACCCGCAGGACAAGCTTCGTAACATCGCGATCGTGGCCCACGTCGACCACGGCAAGACAACGCTCGTGGACATGATGCTCCGCCAGGCGGGGACGTTTCGTGACAACGAATCGGTGCCCGACCGCGTGATGGACTCGAACGATCTCGAGCGCGAGCGAGGGATCACGATCCTCGCGAAGAACACCTCGGTCCGCTGGGGCGAGTACAAGCTCAACATCGTCGACACCCCAGGCCACGCGGACTTCGGCGGCGAGGTCGAGCGCACCCTGATGATGGCCGACGCGGCGCTGCTGCTCGTCGACGCCGCGGAGGGGCCGCTTCCGCAGACCCGCTTCGTGCTGCGCAAGGCCCTCGAGAAGGGCTTCAAGGTCATCGTGGTGATCAACAAGATCGACCGCGCCGACGCGAGACCCGAGGACGTCGTGACCGAGGTGTTCGACCTGTTCTGCGACCTCGGCGCGACCGACGAGCAGGCGGATTTTCCGGTGCTGTACGCGATCGGCAAGCTGGGCATCGCGCGCACGAAGCTCGAGGACACCAACACCGATCTTCGACCGTTGTTCGAGAAGATCGTCGAGTACGTTCCTGCGCCCAAGGGCGATCAGAGCGGGCCGCTCCAGGTGCTCGTCACGTCGGTGGACCACGATGATTACGTGGGTCGCCTCGGCATCGGCCGCGTCGTGCGCGGGACGATCCGCGAGGGCGACAAGGTCAAGCTCATCGGCGCCGAGCGCACCGAGGACTCCAAGGTCGTCACGCTGCTCTCCTTCGAGGGCCTCGCGCGAAAGCGCGCGCAGTCCCTCGGCGCTGGCGAGTCCCTCGCGATCGCCGGAATGGAGAACGTCTCGATCGGCGACACGATCTCGGACCCGACCGTCGTCGAGGTGCTGCCGCGCATCTCGGTCGACGAGCCGACGATCAAGATGCGGTTCGGCGTCAACACCTCGCCGTTCGCCGGGCGCGAGGGCAAGTTCGTCACCTCGCGACAGGTGCGCGAGCGCTTGCACCGCGCGGTGCTGCGCAACCCGGCGCTTCGCGTGGAGGACACTGAGTCGGCCGATCAGTTTCTCGTGTACGGACGCGGTGAGCTCGCCCTGGCGATCCTCGCCGAGACCATGCGCCGCGAGATGTACGAGCTTTCGCTGGGCAACCCCGAGGTCGTGACGCGCGAGGTCGACGGACAGCTCTGCGAGCCCGTCGAGCTGGTCGTCTGCGATCTTCCAGAGTCGTACGTGGGCGTGATCACGCAGCGCCTCGGCGAGCGCCGCGGCGTGATGGTCAACCAGAGCAACCCCGGCCACGGGCGCGTGCGCGTGGAGTACGAGGTTCCTTCGCGCGGCTTGATCGGCTTTCGCGGCGAGTTCTTGACGGCGACGCGCGGGCTCGGCCTGCTCAACACACAATTTCATGGCTGGCAGCCGTGGGGCGGCCCGATGCTGCGCCGCGCGAACGGGGCGATCGTCTCCGATCGCATGGGCGAGGCGACGCCGTACGCGCTCTTTCACCTTCAGCCGCGCGGCGAGTTCTTCATCACTCCGGGCGTCCCTGTGTACGAAGGCATGATCGTCGGCGAGCACAACCGCCCCAACGACACCGACGTCAACGTCATCCGCGAGAAGAAGCTCAGCAACGTCCGCAACCACGGCAAAGACGAGAACACGATCCTGCACTCGCCCAAGCTCCTCACGATCGAGACGGCGATGGAGTGGATCGATCAGGACGAGCTCGTCGAGGTCACCCCCAACTCCGTGCGCGTTCGCAAGAAGATCTTGCAGTGCAACCTGCGTCCCAAGCGCGACGTGGGTGGCGACGACGACGAGTGAGCCCATCACGGACGCTCTGCCGTCCGTTGACGACGCACGCTGAGGTTGTCCGGAGAATCTCCAGGAGAGTCCTCGCGGCGTTTGGTGATTGCAGCGACGCCATGGGTTGGCGAAACGCCCGCTGAAGCACTTGACCGAGCGACCCTCCCGTCGCTCGAGCCGCCATCACATGCCGGGGCGGAGATCCATCTCGGTGATGTTGAGCACCGCGCTCGCGCGCTCACCCTGGCGGTAGCTGCCGACCCAGACGTCGTACTGTCCGGCCTGCGCGCCGAGGATGGTCACCGTCGGGTTTTGGTTGCCGTACGAGTCGTCGTTGCAGTGCCACTGACCGTCGGACGAGTTGATGACGAGCGTCGTGTCCGTGCTGCCCGCCACGTAGAACCGAAGCATGTTGGTCGGCCCCGCAAAGCGAATGATGTAGTCCGGCGTCCGGGTGACCCAGCCCACGCATCCGCCCGGGAGCCCCATGTGGCGCGCGTTGTACGCGCCGCCCGAGACGACGTTGACGCGGACGGGGTCTGGCTGAAAGCCCGGGCCCATGGTCACGTAGCCGTAGTTGGCCTGGTTGCCGCCGATTTGCAGCAGCTGCGCATAGCCATAGCCGCCGCCGACCACCGTGCCGCCACCGTAGTAGCCGGGCGAAGTGCGGATGATGCAGCCACTCAACAGCGCGGGGCCGACCATCAGGGCGGCGACCATCTTCCTCCACGAACTCATCTATCGACCTCTGTGCTCCGAATGAATTTGAACTCGGACTCGACGCATACCGCCAGCCGGACCGTCATACGAACGAAGGCGTCCAAACCTTCGCTGGCGGCGCGATTCTTCGCGGCGCAGTAGACACCCAAGCCACGGGCAATCCACGGCCGTTCGCCAAGAAAACGCCGACCCGCTCGACGATCACGGCGGGCACTCGACCAGCGGGAGGCGGTGAAGCGCGAGCCCGCGTGGCCCGCGCGTCACGACCCCGATCGCGCCTCTTCCGACAGAGACGACGGGTTGCTCGGCGACGCCCTCGTGTCCGCGGATGCGAATGCGGGGTCCGAGCGATCGATCGTCGAGCGTCCGAGACTCGACGAGCACGGACTGATCGAGCTCTCCGGCCGAGCGCTGAACGGCGAGCGCGATCGTCTCGTCGTCGATCGCTGCGATGGACGGTGCTCGGAGCGTCGCCGAAGGGTCTTCGAGCGCGACAGGCTCGAAATCGCTGGTCAATCTTCGGGCGAAGTGCGCGAGACGCGAGCCCGATGTTCCGTGCGACCACTGCTCCCATCCGAGCGTCACGCCGCGAGAGGTTGCGGCGAGCGCCGCGCGTGGCGCCTGGTCGCCGAGCCCGTGCGGCGCCGAGACGATTCGCGCCGCGCCCGTGAGTCGTTGCCCTTCGTCATCGATACGAACTCCTTCGATGGCGAACGTCGACGACCGGAGTGTGCTCCACGTGATGACGAGCCCCGACTGCAGCGGCGCGATGCTCACGTCGCTGATGCGAGTGGTCCGCTCGACGAGCTCGGTGGGAGGCGAGAGCTGTTGACCCCACGCGCCGAGTCGCAGCGCGAGCACTTGATGTCTCCGCGGCTCGAGCTCTGCAGTGAACGCGAGCACAAGGCCGCTGCCCGCGCGCGCCACGGCTGGGTAGCGATCGTGTCGATCGCGGGACGTGAGCCTTCGCGCGCGTCCGACGAGCGCTCCCCGCGCGTCGATCCGTTGCAGCCACAGCTCGTCGAAGCGCGAGGCGCTCGAAGAGGAGAAGAGCATCCACTGCTCGCCGTTCCACAAGACGTGCGGGTGGCGACCGCGATAGCCGCGCTCGGTGACCCTCACTGGCGTGTCGATTCTGCGGCCGTTTTCTGCGACGGACACGAAGAACACCGAGTCTTCGCCGTCGACGCGCTCGGTCCAAGCGACGCCCCACGACGCGCCAGAAAACGCGACAGATACCCCGCCGCGCTCGGTCGGCGTCGCCGAGAGGTCCACGGGAGGAAGCGCGTGCGTAACGCATCGTCGCGCGCGGGCGCCCGTCGCCCCGTCGCCGTCCGCGCGCGCCTCGACTCGAGCGTCGCCGCCGCCGTCCGACCGGTCCAGCGCCGCTGCGTCCTGGATCGAGCGGGCGTCGAGGCCGCCGTCGCTTTGCTCGATCACGTCGTCGTCGTCGGGCGGAGACCAGGGCGCGGCGGGCTGGTAACGCTTGCAGCACACAAAAACAAGTGACGCGATCGTGGCAGCGAGCGAGCGCACCTTCACGAGTCGCTCGTCCTGGTGCGCCGGGTGCGCGGTCGCCGCCGAGCGCTGCCGCTGCCCTTCGGGCGGCGGATCGGAAACCTCGGGTGAAGCGCAGCCTCGTGTTCGCGCCACCGCGCGTCGAGCACGAACGCGACGACCGCCCCGACCAGGAGTCCCAACGCGAGGAGCCAGAGCCAGAGCAGCGTGGCGAACATTCCGCCCGCGGCGCCCCAGGCGCCCATGGTGGGGGCGTAGGCGAGGTACACGCTGAGCAGGGCGGAGGCCGCGACGTTGACGAGGCCCGAGACCATTCCGCCGCTGATCGACGCGTACCAACGCGGTCGCTCGACGGTGGCGAGCGAGTAGGTGAGCGCGGCGACGAGGCCGAACACCGCGCCGACGACGGGCCAACGCAGCCACGAAAAGAGCGATTGCCACAGCTCGATCCGCGGGATGAACCGCGCGAACCACTGAAACACGCGCGGACCCACGCTCGCGCCCACCGCCGCGAGCGCCAGCGCGAGCACGAGGCCGAGCCCCAACGCGAGCGCGCTGAGCTTGCGCGAGATCCACGACTCGCGAAGGCGCCAACCGACGTGTCCGAGCGCGGTCGCGATCGCGCCCGTCGTCGAGCCGACGCTCCACAAGAGCACGATCAAGCTCGCGACGATCACGAGGGGGTTCGGGCCATCGGTGACGAGCCGGAGCTGCGACTCGAGCCACGGGCGAACGGCGTCCGGCGTAAACGGAAGCACGTGCGCCCGAAAGCCCTCGCGCAGCGCCTCATCGGGCACGAGCGACAGCGCCGTCGTCGTGAGTCCCAGCAGCGGCCCGAGCGAGAACACCGCGTTGTACGCGATCTGCGCGGCCTGCACGTCGATCTCTGCGTTGATCGCTGCCGTGATCACGGCCGACAAGAACGTGCCGTGGTAGGCGTCGCGTCGGCGTTGTTCGACATCCATGGCGTTCACAGTGCGCGGAGCAGTCTGGCCGCGCAGCATCGCAGGTGTAGAGCGAACGAGCCATTGAAGGGCAGCGTTCCGGCAAATCCGTGCCGGTAATTTGCGCGCCATCGACGGTCGGTGTCACGCGGGCGTGTGAGTCCAACGATGGCATACGGGCCGCGCGTGGAGTTTACGGTCGCTCGCGACCGAGCGAGGCGCGAGGCCGTGGTCAAGCGCGTGTCGCGCGCGACCGTGAGCGCGTCGGCGACGGTGCTGTGCCCCGACCCCGCGACGGCGCGCTCGATCGAGCGAGCGCTGTCGCGGGCCGGCGGGGCGTGGGTCTCGGTGTGGGATTGGGAGCAGTTACTCGACGCGCTCGAGGCGGGCTCGGGTCTGGCGAAGCGAAGCGCTCCCCACGAAGCCACGCGCATCGCCTGGGTCGAGCAAGCGTTGCGCGCCGTCGACGACCCGGCGCTCGCGCGAGCACTGTCGGTGGACCCGAGCGCCATCGCGCGGGCGTTGCTTCGAGCGGTCGACGCGCTTCGCGCGTGCGGCTACGAAGGGCCGACCGTCGGCGGCTCGATGATCGACGAGGCGTGCGCGGGGCTCGGCCCGGCGGTCGAGCCGCTCGTGCGTGGACACCTCGAGGTCGTGGCGCTCGGCGCGAGGGCGCTCGAGGCGGGCCTCGAAGAGAGCGTGACGCTCGATCGAGTGGGGCGCGTTCGCCGGTGGATTTCCTGCGCGGACGCGAGGGTGCCGCGCGCGCTGCGAGAGCTCGTCGTGGACGGCGTCGACCTGCTCAGCCCGACCGATCGCTCGCTGCTCGAGGCGCTGCTCGCGCGAGGCGTTCGCGTCGACGTCGCGCCGTGGGTCCACGGGTGGGCTCGACCGACGCCGCGCACGACGGACGCCGATCATCCGCCAGAGAGCGGCCTCGAAGCGCTGGGGCGATTTCCGAGCGGCGATCAGTGCGCCATCGACGATGACTCGATCGTCGAGTGCTTCGCGCGAGACCCCGAAGAAGCGGCGGACGCCGTCGCCGAATGGCTCTCGACGATGACTCCCGACGAGCGCTCGTCCGTTGCGATCGCGGTGCCCGGAGGACCTGGGGATGGCACGCGGGTGCTTCGCGCGCTCGAGCGACACGGCGTCGAGGGGAGCTATCGCGGCTCGCTGCCGGCCACCGCTGTTCCCCTGTGGAACGTGCTTCGCGCGTCGCTGCGCTTGCTCTGGCGAGGCCCCTCGTTGCTCGACCTCGCGGCGATCGCAGGCGCGCCAGGCTCGGGGACGTGGGGCGGAGATCGCGACCGCATCGTCGCGCGGCTGCGCTCGACCCGCGCGAGGGCGTGGGCTGACGTTCGCGCGGCGGTGATCGAGTGCACAGACCCCGCGCAGCACGCCTTCGTCATGCGCGAAGGGAGCCCGAGCGAGCGCGTCTTCGACGCGGATCGCGCGGCCGCTCTCGAGTCGCAGCGGCGTTCGGTGCTGGCCTTGCTCGGAGTGCTCGACGGTGAATCGCCGTTCATCGGGCTCGATCCGAGCGCGCGGCTCGCGCGGGTCCGGGAGGTCATGGAGCACTGCATCGACCGCTTCGCGAACGGGCAGCGAATTCAGGCGTCGATTCACGACAGGCGCGCCGCGACGCTCTGGGTCGCCGCGGCGAGCGCCATTCGCGCGGCGAGCGCCGCGGTGCTCGACGGCCTCGAGCGAGACCCGAGCGTCCTGTCGACGCCCGACCCGACGCCGCTCTTGCTTCGCATCGAGCGCATGCTCCCGTCGCTATCGGACGCGGTGCGCGAGCGACGCGCGGATGTGGTCCGCGTGGTCAACGACGGCGATCAGCTCGATGACCGCCCATCGACGCTGGTGGTGCTCGGGTTCGTCGCGGGCGCTTTTCCTCGGGCGAGCTCGCCGATCCCGTGGCTCGGCTCCACCGAGCGCGCGGCGCTCGCCCGTGTCGCGAGCGTCGGAGCGCTCAGCGAACTGCCAGACGAGGGCCTGGTCTCGCAGCTCGTCGCGCGCGCGACGCACCGGCTGATCGCGAGCCCGACCACGCGCCTCGTGCTCGTTCGAACGGATCGCGGCGCGGACGGAGCTGCGACCACTCCATCGTCGACGCGCGCCGACGTGCTCGACGCCTACGTTTCTTCGGTCTCCGAAGCGCGCGAGCGGAGGTTGACCCCGCACGTTCGCGCGGTGCTCGACGGCGGCTCGACCTCCGCTGCGTCGCGTCGGACCGTGGCTCGACTCGTCGGAACCGCCGGGCGATCACTCGGTAGCACGGTCGTGAGCGCGGTTGCAGCGCACCTCGCAGCGCGCCCCGAGGACCACGCGCTCTTCGCTGCGCGGCTGGCGCCGTCGCGGGACTTCGCCATCGCCTCCGCGCTTCGCGAGGCGCTCTCGACGAGCTCGTACTCACCCGCGGACCTCGAGCTCGCGACCAAGTGCCGCTTCGCGTTCGCGACGCGCGCGGTGCTGGGCATTCGATGGCTCCCGCTCGCGCAGGGCTCGCGCTTCGGACCGAGGGGGCTGCTGCGCGACGCGCACGCGGCGGTGCGCGCCCTCGACGAGCACGGAGGCGACGTCGATCGCGCCATCGACGCCGCGATGAGCAACGACTCGCGCGGCGAGGCGCTCGAGGCCGCGGGCGCGCGTCGGGTGCTCCGGGGCTTCGTGCGGCGGTTTGCCGCGCAGCGAGCACGGTGGAAGGCACGCGAGATCGTCGCCCCCAAGACCGAAGGAGAGGCGAGCCCCACGGTGACGATCGACCTCGGCTGCGAGCACCCGGCGGCGCCTCGCGCCGTGCTCGTGCGGGCCGAGATCGATCGCGTCGAACGGGTGCTCGACGGCGATCGAGCGCGGGTCGTGCTCGTCGATCTTCGAATGGGAAGGCTCGACTCGGAAGAGGCGCGCGCGACGCTCGGGCTCGGCGCGGCGTCCGCGGTCCTCCCAGCGATCGCAGAGGCGAAGCTCGGCTGCGAGGTCGACGCGCTGGCGACGGTGTCGCTCAACCGCGGCGACACCAAGGTCGTCGCCCGCGAGGGAGCGTTCGGAGCGACCGACGATCGATCGCTCACGGAGGCGGCGCGCGACGCGAAGCGACGCTTCGCGAAGGTGTTCGACGCGATCGCTGAAGGGGACGAGCCCGTCCTTCCGCACGATCACGAGCGGCGCGCGGCGCTGGTGAACGCGGGCGTTCGCTCGTGCGAGAGCTGCCCATCGCGGCTCTTGTGTCGCTTCGATCTTCCCGGAGAAACGCTGTGAGTCCCACGTTGGTGTCGGCGGGCGCGGGCTCGGGCAAGACCCACTGGATCATCGAGCACATCGTCGCGCGCGTCCTCAAGGGGACGCCCATCGAGCGCATCGCCGCGGTCACGTTCACAGAAGCCGCGGCGGCGGAGCTCGAGGCGCGTCTTCGCGCGCGGCTGCTTCGCGCTGGGGCGAGGGAGCAGGCCGCGCGCCTCGAGGCCGCGTCGGTGTGCACGATCCATCGCTTCTCGCTCGAGCTCTTGCGTCGGTATCCCACCGCGGTCGGACTCGCCCCGGACCCGTTGGTGCTCGACGAGCGCGCGATGGAACACCTTCGCAACGCCGCCCTCGACCGCGCGATCGAGCGTCGGGACCCGCGAGCCCTCGACGCGCTGCTCGACGGCCTCGGCCCCGCGGCGGGGCTCATCGAGCGCGGTCGCGACGACGGTGAGACGCCGGTCGGCAGGCTGCGCGCGATGATCCGAGCGGTGCTCGACAAGGCGCGGTCGGTGGCGATGGACGCCGCGCGGCTGCGAGCGGAGGCGGAGCCGGCAGCAGAGCGCCTCGCGGCGAGCCTTCGCGCGGGGGCCAAGGGCTCTGCTTCACTCGACGACGCGCTGCTCGCGGCGCTTCGCGAGGCCAGGTCCTTCGTCGCCGCGCGCGCCGAGGCGCCGACGCAGAAAGACAAGCCGCTCTTCGCGATCGTCGCCGGCGTGGACGACGACACCATGGCCGGCATCGAGTCGACCGAGGAGGCGCGAAGGGCGCTGGCGATGTCGATCGCCTCGAGCTCGTCGATCGACGCGAGCAAGCAGTTCGCCGCAGGAACCGCGCTGAAGAAGGCATGTGACGTATTCTGTCTGCATCACCCATCCGTGCATCGATTGCTCGCGAACGTCGCGAGCTCGGTGATCACGCTGGCCGCAGACGCCGCGGACGACTACGACGACGCCAAGCGGCGCATCGGCGCGGTGGACTTCGACGACATGCAGTCCCTGGCGCTCTCGCTGCTCGAGGGGCCGAGGCGATACGCGCCGCTCGTGGCTTCGACGCTCGATCTGATCGTCGTCGACGAGTTTCAGGACAGCGCGCCGCTGCAGTTTCGGCTCTTCGAGCTGTTGCGTCGCGAGGGGGTCGCCGTCGCGTACGTGGGAGATCTGAAGCAGGCGATCTACGGATTTCGCGCGGCGGACTCAGCGCTGTTCGGCGCGCTGCTCGACCGAGAGCGCGCGCGGGGCGACGCGCTCGATCAGACCGTTCGGCTGACCGCGTCGCGACGAAGTCGCCGCGAGCTCGTGGCGTTCGCGAACGACCTGTTCGACGCGCTGTTTGCGAAGACCGCGGTTCGGTTCGACGCGCTCGCGGCGGACAACGCGTATACGCGCGGCGCGATCGAGAAGGGCTCGCCGTGCGTCGAGGTGCTTCGACACGCCTCGGTCGAGCGAGGCCCGATCATCGGCGCGAAGGCGCGCGCGCTGGCAGGGCGGCTCTCTTCACTGGTCGAGACCGAGTCCGTCCTCGATCGAGAGACGGGTCGCGTTCGGCCCGCACGCTGGTCGGACATCACGATTCTAGCGCGAACGCACGCGGGGCTCGCGCGTTGGGCGAGGGACCTTCGGGCCTACGGGATACCTGCGGCGCTCGAGCACGGCCCGTGGTTCGACACCGTCGAGGCGCAGCTCGCGCTCGCGTGGCTTCGTATGGTCGCGAGCCCGCGAGACAGCGCCGCGAGCGCGTCGGTTCTAGCGAGCGAGCTGTATGGGCTGTCGCAGCGCTCGATCGCCGCGCTGCATGCGCGCGGCCTCGGAGGGACGCCGCGCTTCGCGCTCGAGGTGCACCGGGCAGATCCGACGCAGCTCTCGCTCGACGACGCAGAGCGAACGGTGCTCGCACGCTGCGCGCAGGAGCTCTCGGCGGCCCGAGAGGCGTTTCGAACGCTCGCGCTCGGCGAGGCCGTCGAGCGAACGCTCGGGAGCGTGGAGCTCGCCATGCGAATGTCTCTTCGCTGCGACGAGGCAGGCGCCGCGCAGGTCAGCGCCAACGTTCGCGCGTTCGCAGAGGTCGCCCACGAGCTCGCGAGCCACGACGAGCGAGCGATGGGCGTTCGCGACGCGCACGGATCGACGCTCGAGGCGCTGATCGTCGAGCTCGAAGCGCTGCGGGACGGCGGGGCGTCGCAGCCGCGCGCGGAGCTCGGGCGGGACGCGGTTTCGCTGGTCACTTTGCACGCGAGCAAGGGTCTCGAGTTTGCGATCGTCGTGCTCGACGCGCTCGGCGCGACGGTCGAACCGAGGCTGCCTCGGGTCGAGCTGCGACGTCCTCCTGTCGACGAGTGGGTCACCGATGGGGCGTTGGGGGCGATGGCGATCGACGTGGTTCCATCGACGGGAGCGGCGGGGTTGTGGGATCAGCTCGCGTCGCTCGGCGACGCGGCGACGCAGCTTCGCGACGAGCAGCTTCGGCTGCTGTACGTCGCGGTCACCCGAGCCCGCGAACACCTCGTTCTCTTGTGGCCCGAAGAGCCCAAGACGCCGTCGCAGACGCGCTATGTGCGCGACCTCGTCACCGATTGCGTTTCGCGTCCGCCCTCTGCGGCGGGCCGCGCTGGGTGGGTGCTTCGCGCCGGCGGTGCGTCGCACGAAGTGCTGGTGGTGCACGCGGGCACGGAGGCGCGCGACGAGGCACCCGTTTTGGAAGACGGCAGCTCGGACGAGCACCGCGAGGGGATCGAACGATATCGCGCGGTCATCGAGGCCGCGCGACTCCAGGACGACGCCGCGCGCGCAGCGCCGCGCGCCTCGCGCGAGGCCGACACCGAGGCCGGCGCTGTACGGGCGGTCGCGCTTTCGCCGACGGAGCTCGTGCATCTCGACGACTGCCCCGAGGTTTCTCGGCTCGCGATGCTCTATCCGAACGAGCACCGCATCGCGAGGGATCGCTCGATCGAGATCGACGTTCGGCCGATTCGCTCGGCGCGCGCCGAGCGCCTCGCGTTGGCCGAGGTCGACTCGGCGTTGCTCGGCGCGTGGATGCACGACGCGCTCGCCGCCGCGCTGGATCGAGGAGAGGTCGACGAAGCGGCGCTCGAGCGATGGATCGCCCGGTCTGATCCGGCGATCGACGGCGACGCGCTGAGGGCGTTCGCGCGCTCGGCGCTGTCGTCGATGCGAGAAGCGCTCGAAGCGCTCGGCGTCACCGAAGTGCTCGCGCAAGAGCGGGCGTTCGTGGTCCAAGCCGGAGGAACGATCGTTCGCGGCGCGATCGATTTGCTCGTTCGCACCGCGGCCGGCTTGCGCGTGGTCGACCTGAAGACACAGCCCATCGACGCGACGGCGCTCGAGCGCAACGCGGCGTACTACCAGCGCCAGCTCGACGCGTATGCGTTTGCGGTCGAGTCGCTGCTCGGCGAACGAATCGTCGGTCGCGATCTGGTTTTCGTGTCCGCGGGGGCGCTCGTGTCTCTCCGCGCGCCGTTCGATCGGTCGTCGTTCGAGTCTGACGTTCGACGGCTCGGCGTGCTCGCGGCGACCGAAGCGCGGGGGCCAGGGGCGGGGGCGTCATGCGACGTTTGCCCGTGGGCGCCGCTCTGTCGTTCGGGTGACGGTCGAGAGCGACGCGAAGGCTGATCCGTTCGGGTCCAGGTCCTCGTTTTCTGGGCGCGCTATCGACGCAGAAAACCCGGTAGAGTCTCGCTCGCTACCGGCAACGTTGGCTTGGACAGAGGACGTCTCGGCTGCGACGACAATCGTGTCTTCGACGAGCACGGACCCAACACAACGCGGAGCTGCACCAACCGTGAAAGACAAGAAGCTCAAGGCAACGGCGTCGCGCAGCGCGAAGCCAGGCGAAGCCAGCGCTCCGCTGGACTTGCACGTGATTGGATTCGGGGTGGTCGGTCGGGGCGTCGCGAAGGCGTTGATGCGGCCGGGGCCTGATGGCCGGGCGCAGCCGTTTCGCGTGGTCGCGGTGACCGACCGCTCGGGTACGGTGACAAACGCCGCCGGGCTCGACCTCGCGAAGCTCGTGCGGTCGAAGGACAAGCACGGCGACATCTCGCAGGTCGAAGGCGAACACCACAAGTGGAACGGCGAGCAGGCCGTGCGCAACGTCCGCGCGGATATCGTCGTCGAGGTCACCCCCACTAACATCGTCGACGGCGAGCCAGGCATCACCCACATCGCAGAGGCGATGCGGCTGGGAAAGCACGTCGTGACCGCGAACAAGGGCCCGTTCGCCCTGCAATTTCAGAGGATCGCCGCGCTCGCCCAGCGCTCGGGGGTGATGCTCAAGTATGGCGGCAGCGTGTGCGGGGCTGTTCCGATCATCGAGCTGGTGCGGGACGCGTTGGTGGGCAACGAAGTGAGCGCGATCCGCGGCGTGATGAACGGGAGCTGCAACTACATCCTCTCGCGCATGGAGGAGAGCGGCGATGACTTCGACGTCGTTCTCGCGGCCGCTGCGAAGCTGGGAATCACCGAGACAGACCCCTCGCAGGACATCGACGGCTGGGACGCCGCGAGCAAGCTCGTCATCCTCGCCAACGCCGTCATGAACCGCGCGATCACGATTCGCGACGTTTCGGTCGAGGGCATTCGTTCGGTCACCGCGGAGACGATTCGCGCTGCCAAGAAGCGCGGCAAAGTGGTCCGGTTGATCGCGACGATCAGCCGCGACGTCGCCGAGGTGAAGCCCGTCGAGCTCGACGAGGGCTCGCCGCTCGCGGTGCGCGGGACGCTCAACGTCGCCGTCGTCGAGACGGACCTCGCCAAGGACATCACGATCGTCGGCCGGGGGGCGGGCCAGATGGAGACCGCGAGCGCGATCCTTGGCGATTTGCACGCCGTTCGTCGCGAGCTCGCTGCCCGCACCTCCGGCGGAGGCGAGCACCGAAAGGGCCTCGCGCTCAGCGGGATCGAGGTCGGCGCCGTGGCCAAGAAGAAGGTGGTGACGATCGATCGCGACGAGTCGCTCGGCGCGGCGGTGCGCGTCATGCAGAAGAAGGGAATCTCCCAGCTCCCAGTGATGAGCGACGGGGTGTGCGTCGGAACGATCTCCGAGCGAACCGTGCTTGATTTGCTCGTCGATCGCGGCGCGAAGAAGCTCGAGAAGCTCGCGATCGAGGACGTGATGGGCCCGCCGTTGCCCGAGCTCGGCGCGAGCACGCCGCTCGTCGCGGTCGCGAAGGTGCTCGAGCGTCGCAGCGCGGTGCTCGTCACGCGAGGGCTGGACATCGTGGGGATCGTCACGCGCGCAGATCTTCTTCGCCTGGTGAGCGCGGACTGATCCTTCGCGGCTACCAGTCGACGACCGCGTAGTCCTTCAACAAGACGCCAAAGACCGGCGGCTCGCCGCGCTTGTGTCGGAGAATCGGGTCGAGCACGCGCGAGGCTGCGTCTCGATCATCGAGGGGCGGAGCGAAGCCGTCGGCGCGCTGCGCGGCGTCCTGCGCGAACGGGTTCTGAGCGCTGATCCAGCCGGGATCGACGCTCACGACGTACACCCGTTCGCGCGCGAGCTCGGCGCCGACCGACAGCGTGAGCATGTTCAGCGCGGCCTTTGCCATGTTGGTGTGCGGGTGACGGCTCGGCTTGCGGCGCTGCGAGAACTGCCCTTCGATCGCGGTGACGTTGACGACGTACGCTCCTCCGCGACGCGCAGCGGCCTCGCTGAGCGCGCCTCGTAGCCGCGAGAGCAGCACAAACGGCGCGATCGCGTTGACCGACTGGGCGCTGGCGAGCTCGCCCACCGACACCTCGTCGATGCTCGCTCGCCAGGAGTTGGTGTTCGACTGCTCGTTCGGGAGCGACGCAGATGTCTCTGCGCCGTCGCTCGAGGCGCCCAGCGACGGTGCGAGGTCGAGCGTGTCGGAGCTCGCCGAGAGCGTCGGTGCGCGCGTGACTCCCGCTGGCAGGAGCGTCGCGGCGTCCATCGCCGCGAGCTGCGCGTAGTGCTGGGGGCCTCGCGCGACGGTCTGCGCCGCGTTGTTCACGAGGATGTCCACGGCCCCCCGTTCTGCGGCGATCGCTGCGGCGAATCGTTCGACATCGCGCGCGAAGCGCAGGTCGATCGGCCGCAGCTCGAGGCGAGCGCGAAACGCGTCGAAGTCTGGCTCGTTCGCGAACCGGGCCCACGCGTCGTTGGCGAAGCGCGAGGTGGCGATCACCTCGCAGCCCTGCCGCAGCAGCGCGAGCGTGACCTGAAAGCCGATGCGAACACGCGCGCCGGTGACGACGGCGAGCGATCCCGACAGGTCCGCGGTCTGAGCGCGGGCGACCCTCTCTCTCTCCGCGCATCGAGGGCACAGCCTGTCGTAGTGCGCGTCGACGTCGACGAACTCCTCTCGGCAGACGTAGCAGCGGCGAGGCTCGTTGAGCTTGCGCTGCGCCGCGGGCGCAAACCACTCGGGGCTCGCCGCTCCTGACCGCGCTCGGCGAATGCCCGTCGCGTCGAGCTTCGCTCGGTCTTCGGCCTTTGCGCGTTCGCGGGACAGGTCGTCTCGAATTTGTGTGTTTCGCTGTCGGACCTCGCGTCTGCCGAGCTTCGCGCTGGCTGCGCGCAGCGCGCGTTCGCGCTCCGAGAGGGAAGCGCCGGCCTCATCGCGGCGTCGGACGCGCTCGAGCACCGCGAGCGCCGCGTCGAGGGACGCTTCGTCGAGCTCTTCCGGCGCGGCGCGAGGCTCACCCGAGTTGATCGCCCGCGACGCGACGCTCTTGCGCCACGCTGCGTACAATCGTCGAAGCGGCGCGAGAAACCGACGCAGCGAAGGCGGCTCGATCGGCCGGCCGAGGTTGGCGTTGCGCGCGAGGGCCGCGCGAAGCGAGGGCCCGTGGGGCGACTGCTGGATCGAGGGCGCGTCGAGCGCGTCGATCGAGCGCGACGCTTCGACGAGCGCGACGAGCGAAGGGATCGACTCGAGTGAGATCGAGTTTCCTCGCAGATCGATCGCGCGCAGGGATCGATGGGCGCTCGCGGCGGCGAGGATCGCCGCTACGCCGTCGTGCGTGATCGCGTTGGGACGCGCGCCGCTCGCGCGCTCGGCGCGAAGGAAGCCGAGCTCGAGCGTGCGCAAGGATGGCATCGCCGCGACGATCGACGCCACTGCGGCTGCTCCTCGATCGGTGAGCCCGTTCGACGACAGCCCGAGCGCGACGAGCGATCGGCAACTCGTGAGGGCGTCCGAGAGACGCTCCACGCCTTCGTCTTCGAGCTGACACGCGTTGAGCCGAAGCGCTTCGAGCTCGGTCCAGTCGGCGATGATCTTCGCGAGCTCGCGCGCCGCCCGCGCGTCGAGGCGGTTTGCGTCGAGCGCGAGCACGCGCGTTCGCGACGCGCGGCCCGCCGTCGTGAGCGCGAGGAGCTGCCGCGGGTCGAGCTCGTTTTGCGCGAGGTCCAGCGCGTCGATCGTGCGCTGTCGATCGAGCGCGTCGAGCAACGGACGCACGTCGGTGAGCCCGATCGCCGCGCGTGCGACCGCGAGCGTCGTGAGCGCGGGGCAGCGGTCGATGATCGTCGCGACGCCGGGCGCTCCGAGTTGATTGTCTCCGGCCCAGAGCGTCTGGATTCGATCGAAGCCGGCGATCGAGGCGGCTCCTTCAGGTCCGAGCTGGTTGCTCGCGACGAAGAGCGCTCGAACGCGCTGGCTCGCGACGGACGCGAGGGCGGCGAGAGGACCGCTGGCGAATCTTCGCCCACAAACGTCGAGCGCGTCGGTCTGGACCCATTCGCCTGCGCTCGACGAGGTCGACTCTTCTGCGGACGACTCGCCGAGCGCTCGCGCCGCTCGCTCATCCGGGGCCGTAGCCGGTGCGCGAACGATGGCCCGCGCCGCGATCACCTCCTCGGGCCGCTCGAACATAGGTGTACAGTACCGCAACCGGTATGCAGACGAGCCCCGCACTCGATCCAGCGCGCCCGCACATCAACGTCGCCGTCCTCGGTCACTCGGGGCACGGAAAGTCACGGCTCGTCGCGGCGCTCACCGCGCGATCGTTCGTTCATGCTTCGAGGCCGTGGGCCAAGACCACCAATCGAATCGTCTTCGTCGACCTCGCTGCGATGCCCGTGCGAGGCGAGGTGGTTCGTCACAGCCGAGCATCGGCGATCGAGTTCGAGAGCCCGTTTCGGCACTACAGCGCGCTGGACGTCCCGGGCGCGAGGCGTCTGTGCGATGCGGCGCTCGCTGCCTGCTCGGCGGCGGACGTCGCCGTGCTCGTGGTGAGCGCGACCGAGGGCGCTCTTTCGCAGACCCGCGAGCACGCGCTGTTTGCGCGGGCGCTCGGGGTGCCGTCGATCGTCGTCTTTTTGTCGCACTGCGACCGGGTGAGCGACGCCGCGCAGCTCGACCTCGCTGAAAACGAAGTGCGCGAGGTGCTCTCGGACGTCGGGTACAGCGGGGACATGGCTCCGTTTGTGCGAGGGGCGTCGATCGAGGACGACGCCTCGCCGTGGGCCGCGACGCTCGACGATCTGCTGGCTGCGATCGACCGCGAGGTGCGCGATCCTGCTCGCGACACCGCAGGCCGCGCGCGCGCCACGGTGCTCTGGCGCTACGAGACTCTGAGGCAACCAGACAGCATCGCGCTCGTGTACGTCAGCCGCGGAACGATTCGGCGCGGGGACAAGCTGCTGCTCTTGGGTCGCCGTGACCCGGTGAGCGTCGCCGTGACCGGCACGCGCGTCTTCGATAGGCCAGTTGAATCTGTGGCCGCAGGTGACATCGCGACGCTGCGCCTCTCAGCGCAGGGCGCGCCGGTGCTCTGGCGTCGCGCGTTGCACCGCGGCGCAGCGCTCGAGGCCCGCGCCGCGTCGAGCCCGAAGGTCAGCGCGCTGGTCTCTCTTCGCTTGCTGACCGCGGGCGAGGGCGGGCGGCACACCGAAATCGTCTCCGGGTATCGCGGCGCGCTTTGCTTCGGCGCGACCAAGGTGGCGACGCGATTCGTGCTCCCGCCGCGAACCGACCGCGTTCGACCTGGCGAGTCGCTCTCGGGCGTCATCGCCGAGCTCCAGTGGTCGCCGTCCGTCGAGCTGCCGGCGCGGTTTGTGCTGCGGGACGGCTGCGACGGCTTTCAGCGAAAATTCGGCGGTGGAGCGCGCTGGTCTGGCACGAGCGCGATCGGGACGCTCGACGAGTGGCGAACGCCCGACCCCACGACGTGACCGTCCAGCCCGCCTGACCGCGCGCGGGGCCTCGCGGTCGCGCTCGTCGACCGCGAACGTTGAATACATGTGCGGGATTAGGCGGGCGCGATCTACAGCGCCGCGGCGAACGCTCGTCCGAACTCGAGCGGCGTGGGACGCTCGCGCGGGTCCTTCGAGGTGGCGTCGCGCAAGAGCTTGGCCACCGTGGCTGGAAAGATCCTGAGCCGTTCGGGGTCCTCGAAGGGGTCCCGTTGCATGTGCGCGATGATTCGATCGCGCGCGTTGGAGATGTCATCAAAGAACGTGCGTCCCGTGGTGACGTTGTAGATCGTCCCCGCGAGCGCGTAGACGTCTGCGCGACCGTCGAGCTCCATCGGATCGAGGACCTGCTCGGGCGCGATGTAGCCAGGCGTTCCGGCGACGAACCGCCCCATGGCCTCTTTGGAGACCTTGCTGGCGCGAACCATGCCGAAGTCGATGACCACGGTCGCGAGCACCGGCGTTCGGGCGGGGTCTCGGTGCTTTTCTGGGTCGAAGCGGTCGCCGCCAGGCAGCGGCAGTCGAATCCAGAGGTTGGCCGGCTTGATGTCGCGATGAACGAGCCCCGCGCCGTGCAGCGCCGCGAGCCCCGCGCACGACTCGACGACGATCTGTCGAAGCTCGAAGATCGAGAGCAGCCGCGCGCCTGCGTACTGCTTCAAGTCCGCGCCGATCAAGAGCTCGAGCACCAGAAACGGCACGCCCTTGGACACGCCGCTGTCGATGATGTTCGCGACGTTGGGGTGGTAGAGGCCGGCGAGCGCCTTGGCCTCTTCGACGAACGACGCGAGGATGCCTTCGCGCTCCTGCTCGCTCGCGCCTTCGAGCGCGTCGGCCTTCGGGATCTTGAGCACGAACATGCGATCAGCGCCGGGCTTTCGCACCTGCCATACGCTGCCGATGCCGCCTTCGCCGAGCGGCTTGAGCAGCTCGTATCCCTCGATGATCTTGCGCGACTCGGCCTTCTTGGGCGCGGGCGGAGGAGGGGGAGTGCGACGCACGGCGCCGTTGACCGCCGCCTCGACGAGCGACGAGGTCACGGGCCCGAGCGAGCCGAACCACACGCCCACCGGCGCGAGGTCGCGCGCGCGGATCGCCCTGGCCACCAGCGCGGCGACGCGCGGCGCGTTGTCCGACTCGAACGCTCCGCCCTCGGGCGAGGAGTGAAGTCCCTTCACCGGATCTTCGAGCGAAGCGTGGAGCCGCTCTGCGCCGAGCGCGAGCTGCAAGCACAGCGCGTCGAGATCGGCCTTGTTTCCTGCGGCAGACGTGAAGCGCTGCAGCGCGTGGGCGAAGCCGACGATGGCGTGCGAGAGCTCGGTGTCGTCCGCCTCGAGGTCGATCATCGACTGCTCGACCGCCGTGACCCACCGACCATCGCACGCACGCGCTGGATCCGATCGAAGCGCGCCGCGAATTTCCTCGGCGAGGATCGTGCAGCGCTCGAGCGCGTCCTTCGACAGCATCGGAAGCGAGGCCGCGACCTGCTCGAGCACCGCAGGCCGATCGACCACGAGCGCCCACCACGCCGCGAACGGCCCGAGCCAGCGAACGTCGTCGACTTCGCCGAGCGACGTGCCGCGCGTCGCGTCCACGAGGCGCCAGAGCAGGCTGGAGAGCGCGTTGCGCAGCGCTGACGGCAACGTCCGCGAACCGTCCGTCAAACCCTGGACGTTTCGCAGCCACATGCAGGTGTGGTGCGCCGTTGGGCCGCGGCCCGGACCGAGGTCCGGCTCTTCGCCGCACGCGTCGAGCGCGTAGCCGCCGAGCTGAATCGCGAGCACCTCGAGCGCCTCTTCCACTTCTGGATCCGAGCCGCCCTCTTTGCGTCGCTGCTCGACGGTCTCGAGCAACGACTGCGGCGCGTCTGCGATCGTGCGCCAGGTGTCTTCGAGGTCCGGCTCGATGACCGGCGTGCCGGCAGGCCGCGTCGAGAGCAAAGGCCCCCATAGGCCCAGCGCGAGCGATCGCGCGATTCCTTCGATCGCGTTGATCCCCGCGGCGCGCCTTCGGGCGCGAGAGTCGGAGACGGCGATCTTCTTCGCTTCATTGAAGGTCGACGCGAGGGACTCTGCGAAGCGCGCCGCGCGCGCGTCGGCCTCTTCGTCGTCGTACTGCGCCGCGAGTCGGACGAGGTTCTCGAGGCCCTGCTCGAGGTCGAGCGGATCTCGCTCTGCGCCGTCGATCGGGTCCGTCGCCGCCAGCACGAACAGCCACCGACGCCAGTCGTCCAGCCGCTCGCTCCGCGCGCCGCGCGCCATCTCTCGAAGCTGGCGCAAGGGGGCCTCGACGAGCTGCTGTTGCGTTCCTCCGCGGCGCCAGAGCGCGCCGAGTCCGCGCGCGAGGGCTCGCGCCGTGATCGCGCCGCCCTCGCCAGCGAGGATTCGCGCCGCGAGCTTGTCCCAGAGATCGCGGCGCTCGAGGATCAAATACGGCGTCGCCGCAGCCGCCGCGGCCAGCGCGTAGGGCTCGGCCTTCGGATCCGAGAGCATCGAGCTCAGCTCGCCGCCGTACACCCTGAGCTTGTCCGCGGGCAGCGACGCGAACGCGGTGATCGCCCGCTGGCGCAGCAGCGGACTCTCGGCGCGCATCCAGTCGAGCAGCGTCCCCTCGAGCGCCTCGAACTCGCCTGCGAACCGCCCCAGCGCGCGCCCCGCGTGCACCCACACGAGCGGGTCGGGATGCAGCAGCAGCGGTTGGAGGTTTTGCAGGGTCTTGCCAACAACGTCTGGGGGAAAAGCCTGCGTCAAACCGCGTGCGCACACCTCGAGGCATCGCGCCGCCAGAACGCGGCCGCGGAGCGGACCGCGCGCCCACGACCCGACGAGCGCCTCGAAGTCCTCGACGCTCCCGAAGACCCACGGCGCGAGCTCGGGCATCGGCAGCGCGCTCGCGCCTGCCTCCCAAAGAAGGATCTCGAGCCGCGCTTTGACCGCCGAGTACTCGGGCAAGCCCATGTAGGTGGCAGGACCCGTGAGCGGCGCGCAGGCGAGCGCGTCCACGAGCGGTCCCTCGAGCACGCGCGCATCGGCCACGTCCGGGATCCGATCGCGCCAATCTTTGTTGTTCATCGCCGCTTGCAGCATCGGCGCGAGGCGGACATCGCGCCGGCTGGCGACAGAGAGCAGCCAGAGGTACAGCGTCTCGCCGGCAGGCTCGTTGAGCAGCGCGACGAGCTCTTGCGTTCCGCTGTTCGAGCGCGTGAGCGCCGGGAGGGCGCGATCCAATACCTCGGCCGCCGGTCGGACGCTCGGGTCGAGCTGTCGCTCGGGTCCGTCGTAGTGGGGTCCCTTCCACCACGCAAGGAGCGACGCCCGCGACTCCGCTGGGTCCTCACCGGATTGAATGTGCTGCGTAAGACGCGCGAATGCGTCGCGAACTGTCGAAGCGAGCATGGTCGAGCCCTTCGCGGGGGAGCCTACAACGTCGCGGCGCGGTTCCGCGCATTTCTGTCGACGACACCCGAGCGCGTGCTCCCCCTGGCGCCGCGCATACGGTACAAATCGGGGAGACGATGGACCTCGCGAAGCTGCTGTTTACCATCAAGCCCTTGCTCGGGGATGTGCGCGCCAACTTCGGCAAGATCGTCGAGTTGCTCGAGAAGCACGACGACCTCGCCGAGTACGACGTCGCGCGATTCTACGTGAGCAAAGCGATTCGACCGGCGATCGAAGACAAGCTGTCGTCTCAGGATCCCCGAGATCGGACCGCCGCGACCAAGAGCATCCCGAAGCTGCTCGGTAAGTCCGAGGGCGCCTCGCTTCTGCGGCGCGTCTACAAAGATTCGTCGCCGACCGTGCGCAGCGCCGCCCGCGCCGGTGTGTACGCCCTCGGGATCGAAGAGGTCGCGCTTCCCGACTCGCGCTTTCCCGCGCCTCGCAACGACTGGCAGCGGCAAGGCGGGTGGAACGAGACCGGATGGGCCTTCGGCCTCAGCGACTCGCGCGCGCGAAAGCCCAAGCGTCGCGTGCCCGATGACATCGCCGAGGTGCGAAAGGTCTTCAAGGACCTGCAGACCGGCGACGACGTCGCCAAGGCGCTGGGGATGAAGAAGGCCAAGGACTTGAAGGCCCTGATGCGCGCGGGCAATCAACCCGGCTCGGGGTACGTCGAGTTTACGGTCCCGAAGGCCACTGGCGGCGTCCGCACGATTTGCGCGCCGCGAGCGCCGCTCAAGCGCGTGCAGCGGACGATCCTTCGAGAGCTGCTCTCGAAGGTTCCGAGTCACCCTGCCGCACACGGATTCATCAACGGCAGGTCCGTCGTCAGCAACGCCCGTCCGCACGAGGGCGCCAAGATCGTGGTCAAGGTCGACCTCAAGGACTTCTTTCCGACGGTGCACTTCTACCGGGTCGCCGGGACGCTTCGGTACCTGGGGATGGGGGAGGCCGCGGCTGCGGCCCTCGCCGCGATCGTGACACACAGAAACAAGATGCCCGACGGCACCGTGGTGATGCCCGGAGCGCTCCCGCAAGGCGCGCCGACGTCGCCGGCGATCACCAACATCGTTTGCCGTCGGCTCGACGCGCGACTCGAGGCGCTCTCCAAGAAAGCGGGAGCCACCTATACGCGGTACGCCGACGACCTGACGTTCTCGTTTCGCGAGGAGCCGACCAAGGGCGTCGGGCGCTTTTTGTGGTGATCCAGCAAGAGGGCTTCGTGCAAAACGCCCCCAAGCGCAGGGTTCTTCGCGGCTCGAACCAGCAGCGAATCACGGGCGTCGTGGTCAACAACGGTCTGAGCGTCCCTCGTGACGCGCGCCGACGCTTTCGCGCGATCCTCGAGAACATCCGTCGCACGAGCGTCGAGGAGCAGGCCCGCGGAAAGACCGACTTCAAGGCCTACCTCAAGGGCTTCGCTTCGTACGTGAAGATGGTGCAGCCCGAGGTCGGCAAGAAGCTGATGGAAGAAGTGCACTCGGTGCTCGCGGAGGACGTGCGCAAACGAGGCGCCGCGAAGTGAGCCGAGAGTCCGACGCGCTCGCAGAGGTGCTCGCGGCGCCGGACGACGATGTTCCGCGGATGGGGTACGCGGATCTGTTGGTGGCGCGAGGCGATCCGCGTGGGGAGTTCATTCGGATCCAGTGCGCGATCAGCAACGGGGACGTCGAGTACCTCGAGAAGAAAGAGCTCCGCGAACGCGCGGCGAAGCTGCTATCGGAGCACGGAAAGGGCTGGCTCGAGGCGGCGGGGCTCACTGACAAGATCGAGGTCGAGTGGCGCCGCGGGTTCGTCGACGTCGTGTCGTTGACCGGCGAGCAGTTCGCTGGTGAGCTCGGCGAGGCGCTGTTCGCGCGCGAGCCCGTTCGCCACGCGTGCATCCGAGTCAACTCCGAGCGCGTCGCGAAGCGGATCGGCGCTGCGCCACATCTGTCGCGGCTGACGGCGCTCACGCTCGAGGGCCTCTCGGGAGGCTCTGTGCTCGAGCCGATCCTCGCCGCCGACCTCTCTGCCCTTCGCGCCGCCAATTTCGGAACGATGGTCGACCCCGAGTCGTTGCCCACCGTCACCGGCGCTCGTTCGCTCGCCAACGTCGAGCGTCTGTCGATTTCGGGCTCGGATATCGGCGGCGAGTTCGCCGGTGCATTTCGGGACTGGCGCCTCGTCTCGCTGCAGACGCTCTTTGCGTCGCGCTGCGGCCTGCTCGACTCGGACCTCGCGGCGATCGCGAAGAGCGACGCGCTCTCGCAGCTCGTCACGCTCTGCGTCGCGCGCAACGAGTATGGCGCGACGGGCCTGCGCGCGCTCGTCGACAGCCCCAACTCCGCGACGCTCGAGTCGCTCGAGATCGACCTGTGCAACGCCGAAGCGATGACGCTGCTCGCGGAGTGCAAGGGGCTCGCGCGACTTCGTCGAGTGATGATCGCCGGCTACGAGTATCGCCTGCCGGCGGACCTTCGAAAGCGGTTGAAGAAGCGCTTCGGACGCGGCCTGCGATGGGACTGAGCGCTCACACCGACGGCGCGACGAGGACGGTTCGCTCGTCCGCAAGCTCGTCGAGCGCGTAGCCGAGCTCCCACAGCGCGATCACCGCATCGAAGGGCGAGTCGATTCCGAAGGACACCAGTCGCGCGTGCCACCCGACGAGCGCGGCGACGTCCCACGCAACGGGCCCTGTGTGCTTCAGCACCGCGTCGCGCAGCGCTGACACGGCAGCGTCGATGTCCGTCTCGAGGCCTGCGCGCAACGCTTCGTCGCCCTTTGCCGTGGAGGCAGCGCACGCCGCGGCGAAGAGCTGCTCGCCGGTTCGATCCTGGGCCCTCGCGCAGAAGCGCGCGCGAAAGCGCTTGGGGTCGACGAACCGCCATCCGACGGCTTGAGGCGCGTGTGCAGTTTTCAAGAGCGCGTGGGCCTTCGACGCGAAGGTCCTCGCGAGCGACTCCGCGGTCGTGACTCCGCTCGGGTCGCTGGCGAGCGTGACCGCGTCGCGCACCGTCCCGGGGCTCTCGCCCCCGCGCTCGAAGCGCCTGCGATCGTCCGCGAGCCACTCGGTCGGCGCGACGGTCTCCCACGCCTCGCGACCGGTCGTCGGTCCCTGCCACGATCCGTCGGCGGTCACGACGAGGGCGAGCGCTGCTTTGAACTTGTCTTTTGGATCGATCTCGAGCGCGCTCGCGACGTCCGACGCGCGGGCGCACGTCACGCTCGCGAGGCACCGAACGAGCTCGGGGCGCGAGGGCCGCAGGATCTTGTCGCCGAGCGTACGGATCCGATCGATGTCGATTTCAGTCCACACGGAGCGATCGCTCAGCGTCCGGCGCCTTCACGCGCTCGGATGTCCGCGAGGCGGTCGTAGTGGCGGTAGCCGAGCCGGTCGATCGCGCTCTTGGGGGCCAGCGCGATGTCGACGAGCGTCTTGATCGCGTAGGTGCCCGAGAGCACCGGCGGCCCGTAGGCGCGCACCGTCGCTTCGTCGCAAAACGACTCGAGAGGAAACAACACCGTGTCCGTGTGCACGTGAACGAAGTGCGCCATCGAGAGCCGCGAGTATCCCGGGCTGCCCGGCGCGGTGATCACGTGCGGCGTCGCGAGCAGTCGACCGCCGGTGAGGATCTCGAGCTGCTGACCGACCTGCGAGACGATGCAGCCTGGGGGCGCGGTCCCGGCGACGAGCTCACCGTTTGGGTGCTCCTTGGTCGGACGCGTCCGAAGAAACAGCCCGCTCTTGTCATCGGGCTTGGGGCAGGTCTTGCCGCTCGGGTCGAGGAAGCGTCCGCCGGGGAGCAGCGTGAGCAGGTTGAAGTCCGTGTGCTCTTCGCCCCAGAGGATGTCGGTCCCGACCTGATCCTTCGAGAGCGGAAGGTATCGAAGCGAGCGCGTCACGTGAGGGCCGTTTTCAGTGAGCCTCGAGAAGGAGTCTTCTTGCAGTCGCAGCGCCATCGCGCAGCCGCGAAGGAGCTGCAGACCGATCACGTGCAGCTGGTGGCCGATCGTCATCATTCCGTCGCGAAACGCAGGGATCCCTTCGGGCCACACGTTGTCCGCATAGATCTGCGGGTACACCGTCTGGTCGCGTCGATGGCACGGTTCGGGCGCGCAGAAGTAGCACTCTTTGAAGTCGGGCTGACCTCCGGCGACGACGGCCTGTTCGGTGTTGGGGGGAGTCCAGCCGCGCTGATACCAGAGGCTCTCACCGCCCATGCGACGCTTCTCGCTCTCGGGGCGCGCGCAAAACTCGAGATACGAGTCGTAGAACGTGTCGAGGCTGACCGGGTCGATGCCGTGCCCTTTCACGTAGAGCAGTCCGAAGTGCCCGTAGCCAACGCGAATGGCCTCGGCGGCGTTGGCGCGAACCATCGGGTCGCGGCTCGAGAGGTCCGCGAGGTCGAGCACAGGGATCTTCGTCGTCGTCATCGCGTAACAACAGGTCCTTTCGTGTGCGCATCGGCGCGCGGGAACCGCTCGACGATGGCTGTTCGCGACACTGCCACAAGTGCCTGCGGGTGTGATCGATGATCGTCGCGCCTTGCGCAGGCAGGCGTCGCGCTGTACCCGTGGCCGCCTGATGACCGAACGTGCTCAAAAGAAGCCGCCCGCGGTGCTGGTCGGCGTGCAGCTGGACGGCGTCGACGACGACGAGTTTCGCGCGTCGATGGCCGAGCTGGCGCGGCTCGTTTCGACGCTCGGGTACGAGCCGATCGCCGAGCTGTGCCAGCGCCGCGATCACCTCGCGCCCGCCGCCGTGCTGGGCGAGGGAAAGCTCGAAGAGCTCGGAAAGCTCACCGGCGGAAAGGGGCGCGTGCCGTCCGCGGCCAAGGCGAAGACGACCAAGGCGCGCGAGCGTTTCGAGAAGCGCGACGATGGCGTCGAGGATCTCGATGACGGTGTAGACGAGGAGCAAGAAGAGCCGTCGGACACGCTGCCGGATGGGCGTCCGCGGCCGAAGCTCGTCGCGGTCGACCACGAGCTCAGCCCGAGCCAGGCCCGCAACCTCGAGAAGGCCTGCGGCGTCACGGTGCTCGATCGCACCGGCGTGATCGTCGAGATCTTTCACCGTCACGCGCGGAGCCGCGAGGCGAAGCTGCAGGTCGAGCTCGCGAGGCTCAAGTACGTCGCGCCCCGGCTGCGCGAGGGCTCGGGCGGCGATCGACAGCGCGGCGGAATCGGCGGAAAGGGAGCGGGCGAGAGCGCGCTCGAGCTCGATCGTCGCCGCATTCGCGATCGCGTCGCAGAGATCGAAGAGGAGATCACCTCGCTCGAGCGCGATCAGGACAACCGGCGCGCGCGAAGGCGCGACGCGATGCGCGTGGCGCTCGTCGGCTACACCAACGCAGGAAAGAGCTCGCTCATGCGCGCGCTCACCGGCAGCGAGGTGTACGTCGAGGACAAGCTCTTCGCGACGCTCGACACCACGGTGCGCGCGCTTCAGCCCGAGACGCGGCCGCGCATCCTCGTGAGCGACACCGTTGGGTTCATCAAGAAGCTCCCGCACGACCTGGTGGCGAGCTTTCGATCGACGCTGGACGAGGCGCACGAGGCGTCGCTGCTCTTGTTCGTCGCAGACGCTTCGGATCCGACGTTTCGCTCGCAGCTCGCGGTCACCCGCTCGGTCCTCTCGGAGATCGGCGCGCTCGAGACGCCGTCGCGCCTCGTGCTCAACAAGTGTGATCGGCTCACGAGCGAGCAGCGCTCGGAGCTGCTGGTCGAGTTTCCCGAGGCGATTCCGGTAAGCGCGCACGCCCCCGAGGACGTCTCGCGCCTGCGCCAGTGGCTTATCGACTATTTCGATCAGAGCCTCGTCGAGCTGCACCTGGAGGCGCCGCACCGCATCGCCGGCGCGCTCGTCGCCGAGGCCCACGCGCGCGGGCGGGTCGTCGACGAGAGCTGGGACGACGAGGGCGCGAAGATCGTCGTTCGCGCGACCCCCGAGGACGCTGCCCGGCTGCGGGCGTTGGCCCTGCGCTGAGCGGTCGCGCGCGGAAATCGCCCTCGGTTTCGCAGGACTCGCTTCGACAACGCCCGCGGTGCGACTACCATCCTGCCCTCATGACGGGTCGTACTACATGGCTTCGAAGCTCGGCGTTGCTCTGCGTCGCGTGCTCGGCTTGCGGGGGCGTCGTTCGTCCGGCGGGCGGCGATGCCGCGGCGGATGTTCGGGTCAACGCGGACGCTCGAGCGGACGTCGTGCCCGACGTACGCGACGTTGTGGTGCCCGCGGACGTCAGGCCGGTCTGTCCGGCGGGTGAGTCCGCCCTCGGACGGTGCGACGGGTCGATCTTGATTCGATGTGTCGACGGCGTGACCGACAGCCAGGTGTGCGGACCGGAGACGCGCTGCGTCGGACCGTCCGGCGCGACCCCGGCGCAGTGCGAGCGCCTGCAGACGGGCTCTGTCTCGGTCAGCGGCCGCGTTCAATACGCGCGCAGGCCGCTGACGACGCGAGGTCTGGGACCCGCCGCGCTGCAGCCGCTCGGCGGCGTCACGGTGCAGCTCCTCGACGCCGGAGGCACCGCGCGAGCGTCGACGACGACAGACCCCATGGGCAACTACACGCTCCGCGCGGAGCTCGCCATGGGGTCGATGGTCTCGATCCGCGCGCGCCCTGCGCGCAGCGACGCGAGCTACCAGTTCTCGGTCGAGAACTTCGGCGGCGCGGTCTATGGCACCGCGACGCCAGCGTTCGCCGCAGAAGCGATGGTCACGCGCGACCTCGACATCCAAGAGGCCAACAACGCCGGCGCGTACGCGATCTTCGACACGATTCGAAACGGCCTGGACTACGTGCGTCGGACGCTTCCTCGCGCCGCGCCGCTGCTCCGCGTTCGATGGGAGCGAGGACGCACGCCCCCCGGCGGGACCTCGTACTTCGTTCGCGGGCAGAACGCGATCTACTTGCTCGGAGGACCGTCGGACAGCGACGAGTTCGACTTGCCCGTGATCTTCCACGAGTTCGGCCACTTCGTTGAGCAAAACTACTCGCGAACGAGCTCGCCGGGCGGCGCGCACGACGGCTCTCCGACGGACCCGCGCCTCGCGTGGGGCGAGGGGTGGGGAACGTGGTTCGGCTGCGTCGCCAACAACGACAGCCAGTACCTCGACGCGCTGATCTCCGGCGGTCTCCGCGTGCAACGCGACCTCGCCAACTTGCCCTTGGTTCGTCAGAACATGGGCGATCCCATGCAGCCCATCTCGCAGCCAGTGGGCGAGTACCTCGTCGGCGGCTCGCTCTGGGCGTTGTCGAGCGTCGGGATGGATCGCGCCGCGCAGGTCGACAAGCTGCTCGCCGTATCCCTTCGGCATTTCACGCGGATGCCGCCGCCCGATCGCGGCGTGACCGGCGTGGACTTCGTGGACTTCTTGGACGGGTACCTCTGTCTGCACGGCGGCGCCGATCGCTCGGTGATCGAGAACTACGTCGTGACGCAGCGGCGCTTTCCGTATGATTTCAACTTCGCAGGAGTGTGCCGATGAGCGTCGTGTCGCGGCTTTTTTCCGCGGGCCTCGCGGTCAGCTTGATTGCGTGTGTTCGTCCACCGGAGCCCTCAGCGTCGCGCGCGACGCGCGAGCCGACTCCCGCAACCGCAGCGCAGGCTCCGCCGTCGTCGCACGCCGATCACGCGAGGTCCGAACGCAAGCCGGACACCGGCGCGCGCATCGCGATCGACCTCGCCCCGACCCAGGGCGACTCGACCGAGCTGACCGTTCGCGTCACTGCCAGCCGTGCGATGCCAGCTTCCAAGCTCAGGATCGGCACCGAGCTCCCGGCGCGCGTCGACGGAGTGGCCGAGTGGACCCTCGCGCCGATGACAACGGGCGCCGTCGTGACGCGAACCGTCCGCGTTCACCGCGGACAGACGGGCGGGACGGTCGGCGCGCTCGTGACCGCGAGCGTCGAGGTCGGAGGCGCTGGCGGCGCGGTGACCGACATGGAGGTCGCGTGGGCCTTCGGGCCGGCAGACCCGTCCCGCGTGCTCGGCCGCTCGAGCCTCGAGCTCGGCGAGGACGGCGTCGGATCGCTCGGACCCAATGATCGAGTCGTGCGCACTCCGGAGGGCGAGCGCGTGCACGAGTCGATCGTGCGATGAGCGCGAGCGAGCCGTTCGACCTCGACGCGATCGTCGCGCGAACCTTTCGGACCGCTCGTCCCAAGCTGGCTTCTGCGTTGACGTGCGTGCTCGCGATGCCCGAAGACCTCGCGCGCTCCGCAGCGCAGTCCACCCCCGAGTGGAACGACCGCACGGGCTGGCTCTCTTGGACCGATCCCGCCGTCGGTCCCCAGCGCTTTCGCCTCGATCGCGGCCACTTCGATCCCGCGTCCGCGTGGGAGGCCGTCGTGTCGCACGAGCTCGTCCCCGAGTCGTGGTTCGACGACCCGTCTCGACGGTTCATCACTCGCTCGCTGGGTCGGGCGCTGCTCGATCGATCGATGGCGCCGCGGCGTCTCCCGCATCCGCACACGCTCCGAGCCTGCGTCGTCGCGGCGGCCAACGCCTCGTCGATGATCGCCGCCGAGCGCCTCTGCATCGAAGCCTGGACCGCGCTTCGTCCTTGGTCGAATCGTTCGGCGACCCCTTCGTTTCTCTGGCAGTTCGATGACGAGGCGTTCTTCGCGCAACGTTGGCAACGCTTCGCGCTGCATGGCGCTGCAGAAGCGACCGATCAGCGCGACGACGTCGCGCTTCGCAGCGATGACCGGATCGGCGTCCGCGCCACGCTCGAGGTCGATCGCGCCGCGCAGGCGCTCGCGCAGGCGGTCGGAGTGCTTGCGTCGCTGTCGGCGTCGCGCGCGGTAGAGCGCTCGCTCGCTCCGTACGAGCGTCTTTCGTACTCGATCGTGGCCGAGGCAAACCGCTGGGCCGAGGCCGAGGCGCGCGATGAGCGCATCCGCAACACGGCGTCGATCGATCCCTCGCTCTCCGCGCTCGAAAGCGTCGCGTTCTCGTCGCTGCCCAACCCATTTGCTCCGCTGGCCGAGGTGTTCTCTCAGGGGTTCGTCGTCGCGGCGCTCTTTCCCGTCGTTCATATCGTGGTGTGCGAAGACTGACCGAGGCGCTTGTGCGCACGTGGCATCGCGGAGTACTGGGTGTTGGCATGAATCGTTTTGGGCGCATCCGCGGTGCAATCGTGGTCGGATCTACGTTGGGCGCATCGATGTGGCTCGGCGCGTGCGGGCCCGAACGTGCGACGGGCGACGTCGTGGTGCTCGACGCGCGCACGGACGTGGCGTCGGACGCCAGTGACTCGCAGTCGCCCGACGTGATGGCCGACGTCGCGCCCGAGGCCGCCGCGCCTTGCCCGATCAACGGCGTCGAGGTCTCGGGCACCATCCTCGCGCCCAACGGTGAGGACCCGATCGCTGGAGCCGTCGTGTACCTGGCCCGCTCGCGGCCAACTCCGCAGGCGCCTGGCGTAAGCTGCGATCGCTGCGAGCTGCCCGCAGACGTCCTCGCGTATTCGGTCAGCGACGCGCAGGGGCGCTGGGCGTTTCTCAGGGGAATCAACGAGTCGGGCTCGTTCTTCCTCGTTGTGCAGAAGGGTCGATTTCGCCGCGTGGTCCCGTTCGACGCGGTCGCGTGCATGCCGCGCACGGTCGCGCCCGCGATGACCCGGCTTCCTGGCTCGCGCGCGGAGGGAGAGATCCCGCGCATCCTCGTTGCTTCAGGAGCGAGCGTCGAGCAGATGGACCGTCCGGCGACCGGCGACTGGACCTACGACGACATCGCGCGCGTCCTTCGTCGCATCGGGATCACAGAGTTCGACCGCTCCGAACCGTGTCGCCGCGCGACGACCACGACGGACATCACGCAGGTCGCAAACTGCCCGTTCGGTGGGATCCTCGCCAACCCGACGAACCTCAACAACTACAACGTCGTCGTCGCGCCGTGCGGCGCGCTCGGCTTCAACCGAAGCTGGCAGGTCCTCGATCACGCGCCCAATCGGGTGATCCCGACCAATGTTCGCGATTGGCTGCGGCGCGGCGGCCGGCTGTACACGTCGGACACGGCGTACGGACTGCTCGCTCGCTCGGTGCCGCAGGTCGCCACGTTCGCTGGTGGAACGACGCTCACGATGGGCCGCGACCCCGCGAACATCGGCTTCGGCGATCGCCCGCCCGCGGGCCGCACGTACACGGGTCGCGTGACCGACATGCCGCTTCGCTCGTGGCTCACCGATCGAGGCTCGCTCGCCATGAACGGGAGCATCAGCCTCACAGGGTTCATCTCGCCGTGGGTCGCGATCGACACCGTTCCGATGACCACCAGGACCGTCGTCGACGCCGAGGTCGAGTGGTTTACTGCGATTCCCGACACGCCGATGGCCGCAGGCCGACGCCCGCTCACGATCAGCGCCGACGTGACCGAAGGCGGAGGCTGCGGCCGCATCGTGTTCTCGTCGTACGAGGTCGACAATCGAAGCGCCTCGCCGACCGCGCCTCTCACGCCGCAAGAGCGCGTGCTCGAATACATGGTCTTCGAGCTGGGCGGGTGCCTCCAGACCCCGGGATGACCCTCGCGGCGCTCGATGCGGTGCTCCGCGAGCTTCTCGTTGCGGGCCCGAGCTCCCTGTCGCCGATCGAGCGCAGCATCGCCTTCGCGTCGCTGCGTGACGAAGCGCTCCCGCCGCGCGCTGCCCGAGCGCTCGATGAGCTCGTCACGACAGGCGCCGCCTCTGCGCTTCTCGACCTGTGCGCCTGGGTCCAATCGAGCAGGTGGGCTCGGGCACAGCTCGCGACGGCGCGGGGCGAGCTCGCGCCAGCGATCGTGTCCAGCGACGGTGGGCCCGCGGCCGTCTCGCTCGACGATCGTCCGTTCGAGCAGTGGATTCGCGTCGTTTCGGAGAGAGATGGCGACGACGCGCGGCGCGCAATTTCGCTGCTCGCGACGGCGGATCCTGCCTGGCTCGACGGGCTGCTCGCGGCGCTCGAACGCACGCACGACGCTCCGGGGGATCGCGCCCGATGGCTGCTCGCGCCGCTTCGATCGATGGCCCCACGCGCGCCGTTGACCGAGCGGCTCTTCCGCTGGCTCGAGCGCGCTCCGTCCGTCTGGCGCGGCTCTCTCCTCGTGGCGCTGTCTCGATCGGACGAAGTCGACACCGACCCATTCGAAAGAGAAGCGTCGAAGGGAATCGACGATCCCGACCATCGCTCGCTCGTCCTCGGCGCAACGCTCGATCGCGCGCCCGAACGTGGCGTCAGGATCGCGTTCGCGTGGCTCGCTGCGGGGGGTCACATCGATCGATCGACGCACCTTCGGGCGCTCGAGGCTGCGGTGATGCGGTTTGTTCCCGAGGCCCCGGCGCTCGCCGCGCGACGCCTCCAGGATGGTCCGTTCGCTTGGGAGGTCGACAGACTCGAGCGAATCGCTCGACATTGATGGTCGCGAGGGTTTCTTGTCGCCGCGGCTTCTGCGATCCTTGCAGCTCATGGTGAATCGGGAGTCGAAGAAGACGCGGGTCGGATACGGGTTCCCACACGAGGGCCCGCAGAACCTCGGCGGAGAGATCGAACGCGAAGCTCCTCCCGCACCACCCAGCATCCAACCCGAGTTGCCGAGCGCGCTGCGAAGCCCGGTGCCTGCAGCGGCGCCCCCAGCAGCGCAACCAGAGCCGCCAGGGCAGGGAGTCACCGTCAAAGGCGCTCCGCCGATCGAGGTCGAATACATCCGCGAGACCGACGCATCGGTCTCTCCGTCCGCGGCGGTCGTGCTCGAGATCTGGACGCGAAACCGCATCTATCACGTCGACGCCAACCTCACGTGCGTCGCCGTCGTGACGCGAGGAACCGGCGCCCCCGAAGAGCACCACACGCTCAAGGGGACGCGGCTGACGGGCGGTCAACGTCGCAGCCGTTCGACGATGGCGATCGAGATCGTCGTGCCGTTTCCTGTGCCGGGCACCGAGGCGGTCTTCAAGCACGCAGGCAAGCGCGGCGCGCAGTACGGGCAGACTTCGACAGTCGAGCGCGTGATCCTTCGCGTGCGAAAGATCGTCGTCGGCGCGACTGGCGCCGAGCCAGCGTGGGACGAGATCACCGGGCGATTTCAGATTCGCTGACGACCTACTCGCGGCGGGCCCACTGCACGATTCGGTCGACCACAGCGGGGGCTGCGCGTGCGACGCGCCAGAGCGCCTTGCTTCCGACGTCGACGAGCGTGATCCACTCGCGGCTCTTGAAGTCCTCGATCGAAGCGCTGACGATCTCTTCCGCCGAATACAGCTTCGAGAGCTTGTAGACGGGCGGCTTTCTGGGGAGCTTTTGCACCATCGGCGTGTCGCCCGGCGGAGGACACAACACCTTGACGTCGACGGGCTCGTCGCCGAGCTCGTCGCGAAGCGACTGCGCAAACCCCACCACGGCGTGCTTGCTCGCGCAGTACCCCGCGAGCTCAGGAAACCCGCGAAGCCCCGCCACGCTCGCCACGAGCAGCAACGTCGCGCGCGCCGCTGCGCTGCCTGTCTCTCGAAGAAACGGCAGCGTCGCGAGCGCCACGTGGATCGAACCGAGCGCGTTGACCTCGAGCATCGCTCGGTAGTCCGCTGGCGCGAGGGACTGCGCGGGTCCGACCCGTAGAATTCCGGCGCAGTGAATGACGTGCGCGATGCGCCCAACGGTCGCGCGAGTCCTCGCGGCGGCCTCTTGCACGGCGTCCGGGTCGGACACGTCGACGACCTCGCGGTGCGCGTGCGGGCAGCCCGCCAGCGCGCACGTCGCGTCCAAACCGTTTACGTCGCGGTCCCAGAGGGCGACCCGCTCGCCGCGCTGCACGAGCTGCCGCGCGAACTCGCGGCCGAACCCGCTGGCCGCGCCGGTGACGAGATATGCGCCCGCTGCGAGCGCCCGCTTCGATCGAGGGGCCATCTTCGCGGTGATAGCGCATGCCGCGGTGAACCGACGAGTTTTCGAGCGAGTTACGACGGCGACCTCCCCTCAAATCGACGCGGCGATCCGTGGTAGAGCGTGGGGTATGAAGTTCAAACTTGCGTCCTTGGCGCTCGCTGCCGCGGTCTCGAGCGCTCCGGTCGTTGCCTCGGCGTACAGCGAAGGCATCACCGGTCGCGCGGTCTCGGGATGTCTCGGGATCATCCCGACGTGCCACAACGACACGATGGGCCGGCGCGACGGAGCGATGGTCGCGATCGAGGGACCGATGTCCGTCGCTGCGGGTTCGCGGACCACCTTCACGCTTCGCGTCGCGCGAACGGACATGGGCACGCTCGGCGGAGGCGGGCTCGACGTGATCGCCTCGGGTGGAGCGCTCCGCGCCAACGCGCCCAACACACGACTGACGGGCTGCGAGCTCACCCACAGCGCGCTGATCGTCCCGGCGATGATGGGCGCGACCGAGCTGCGAATCCCCTTCGATTTCATCGCGCCCGCGAGCTCGACCACCGTCACCCTGTCGGCCGCTGGCAACGCAGTCGACGGCAACGGGCTCATTCGCGGAATGCCCGGTCAAACCGGCGACCAATGGGGAACGGCGACGCTCGCCGTCACGGTCACCGGCGTCTCGGACGGCGGCGGCGTGTGCCCCGATCCGTCGGACGTCGTCGTCGCTGACGCCGCGGACGCATCGGATGTCGCGGACGTCGTCACCGACGAAATCGCGCCGTTGCCCGACGTCGTGGCGCCAGACGGCGCGGACGGATCCGTCAACGACACCGGCAGCGAGAGCGGCCCGCCGCGGCCTGGCTGCGCGTGTCGCGCTGGCGCCACGAACGGAGCGCGCGACAACGCCCCGTTCGCGATCGCCGCGCTCGCGCTGGGCCTCGCCGGTCGCCGCCGTCGTCGCGCTCGCGCCGTGCGAGCCAGCGAAGGCTAAACCTGGACGGATGACATGCGAGCTCGCGCACGCACATGGTTTCAAGATTCCAGCGATCGAGCAGCGCATCAGCCCGCGGCGGAGCGCGGATAAGTGCATCGACGGGTCCTCGACCCGACGGCGACGCGCGATACCGCCGCGTCTGCGGCGCTCGCCGCGACGGTGAGCTCGATCGTCGCCTGGTCGCTCGGAGCCCCGTTCGCTGAAGACTGGGACGGCGTCGGTTTCGCGCTCGCGTCGCGCGGGATCGACCTCGCGCAGTTTCGTCCGCATCCGCCCGGCTATCCAACGTACGCGTTCGCGTCGCGCTCCCTCGGAGCGCTCGGCGTGTCGCTCGACGCGATGCCTCGCGCTCTCTCGGCGTTGAGCGCCATCGGCATCGCCGCGTTTGCCGCGGGGATCGCGCTCTTTCTCTGGCGCTCTCCTTCCCCGTGGTGGCGGCGCTCGCTGCTCGCGGCGCTCGTCGCGCTCGCCGTCCCCGGAACGCTCCGCCTCGCCACCTCGGTCGGCCCCACGTCTCTCGCGCTCGGCGCGTGGACGCTCGCGCTCGGCGTCGCCAGCGCTCGGCCCGAACGGTGGCTGCTCGCGGGCTCGCTCTTGGGGGTCTCGCTCGCGTCCAGGCCGACCGACCTCGTCGCGATCGCCGCCGCGACCGTCGCGCTGTGGCCGAATCGCGCGCCGCTCGGGCGCACCGCGGTCGTCTCCGTCGCCGCCGCGGGTAGTTTGCATCTCCCGTTGATTTGGGGTGTCGGTATTCGAGACTACTTCGCGCTCGCGCTCACCCATGGCGCCGGGCACTTCGACCGCGTCAGCGCCAGCGCCGGCGGTGTCTCGACGAGACTCGCGACGATCGCCGCGTATGCCACCGAGCGCCCGCAGCTCGCGGGGCTCTTCGTCGCGATCCCGCTCGTCGCGATGGCCGTGTCGCCTCTCGCTCGAGCCCCCGCCGCTCGCCGCGCGCGAGTCGCGCTCGGCGCCGTCACGTGCGTCGCGTGGTGGTGCGTCGCGCAGCCAGCGATGGTCGAACGACACCTCTCGTGGCTCGCCGCGTTGTTGGCCGTCGGGCTCGCTTCTGCGCTCGACGCGCGAGACGCCTTCGCCGCGCGCGGCGCTCGCGCGCTCCGCGGGGTCGCGCTCGGGCTTCTGCTCGTGACGTCGTCGTGCGGCGCTCGCGCAGCGATCGAGAGACAGAGGCTCGCTCCTGCGGCCGTGCAAGTGGCTGCGTTTGTGCGCGGGTCTCGGGCGCCGCTCTTCGGCGCGCGTCAGGCGCGAGCCGCAGAGCTCGAGGGCGTCGAAGTGCACGTCGCGCGCTACGAAGGTGAGGTGTGGAGCACTCTCTCGCGAATGCAACGACTGCCGTCCGTCGTGTGGCTCACGGACGAGGTCGAGCCCTGGCCGGCGAATGCGATCTCTGCGCAGCGATTCTGCGGCCCACGGTCATCTCGCGCAGAGCCGCAGTGCCTTCGCGTTCGGGCGATCCATCCCCGCGAGCCGTGATCTCTGCGCAGCTCGCTGACGCGCTCGAAGAACCATCGACGCGCACCACAGCCGCCCCGCGCTCAGCCGCTTCGATCAGTGCCCAGGAACGACCCTGGGCCCTCCGCGCTCGCCGAGCGCTTGTCGCTCGTAGTGCACATAGACGCGCGTTCCCGGGCGACCGACGGTGCTGGAGTTGACCCCGTGCCACCCGGTCGGGAGCTGCGGGTCGGACCATTGAAACACCCACCGAGCGTCGGCGGGCGCCATGTTCACGCAGCCGTGCGAGCGCATGTACCCGAAGAGGTTGTGCCAGAACGCTCCGTGCAGCGCGAAGGAGCCCTCGAAGTACATCACCCACGGGACGTCTTCGATCGAGTACGGGCCGTCTCCCGCGCTGTTTCCGTCCATCGTGGTCGTCAGGTGCTTGGCGTAGATGCGAAACGCGCCCTGCACGGTCTCGTAGTTGCGCTCTTCGTCGTCGCGGTTGCGCCGGCCCGTCGAGACGAGCGTGACGTACACCGGTCGCGCTCCCTCGTACGCGATGAGCATCTGCCGATCGAGGTTGACCTCGACCCACTTCTCGGTCGCTCCGATGTCGGCGGGCGGCGCGCTCGTCCTGACCACGCGGAGGTTGCGCTCGCGCAAATAGAAGCCCTCGCGTGTCTTCAGGTAGTTCTCGCGGCCGATCGAGACAGGCGGGTCCGACGTCAGGTGATACGGCGTCAACCGCGCCGCGCGCTCGCGACGCACCGGCCGCTGCCCGTCTGGCGACAGGTCGTAGGTGTACCCCTCGAAGGCGACCATGAACGCGAGCGGCAGCGGGTGCTGCTCGTTGAGCACGATGCCTTGAAACGTCGGCGCGTTGCGCACGGCCGAGGCCGCGCCGCGCTCGATGTAGCCGCCGTTTTGCGTGCGCAAGAAACGTCGTCCCGCCGAGGCCATCTCGCGGTCGATCGAGATGTACATGCCCGACAACATTCGCCGCAGCAGCGGCGTGCCGGTGGCTCCCTGGAGGTCCTCGATGCGAACGCCAGCGTCTTCCGCCTGTGCTCGCGTCGCCAGCACCGCGCTGCTGTTGGGCTGCGCGGGCGCCGAGCCTCCATCGGGGATTCCCGTGGTCAAGAGAGCTCCGGTCGTCGAGGCCGCTCCGCCCGCGACGCCCGAGTCGCGCACGAGCCCGAATCGCTCGGGTTCGACCTCGCGCATGTCCGCCTCCGACGGCAGCCAGCGGTACATCACCGTCGGCCGATAGGTCGTCATGTACGGATAGGGCATCGCCTGCAAGTGGTCTGGCTGCGTGGGGCGACGTCCCTCGAGCTCTCGCGCGTCGAGCGTGGTCATCCGATTGAGGCAGACGTACCCGCCGCCCTCGACCTCGTACCAACCGCGAGGGCAGCCCGCGCCGTTGCCCAGGCTCGCCGCGCTGCGCAGCGGCAGCGAGGCTCCTGCGCGAAAGTAGCCGATCTTCGGGCCGTTCCAATCCATTCGCTCGAAGATCGGAACCCAGACCCAGGTCGCGGTGATGGTCGGCCCATTGAAGACGACGCCGCTGTCCGACGCGCCAGCGTCGCCCCCAGCGCCCGCGTCGGCGTTCGCCGTCACCCCGCCGTCGCTGTCGAGCGCGTTGGGATCTCGCCGGTCGCCGCTGCGGGGCGTCGGCGCGCTCGTCGCGGGACCCGCAGACGCGTCGTCATCGCTCGAAGGCTCTCCCGAGCCGTCGAGCGCGGCCGCGTCGCCGTTCGCCGCTCCGTGCACCGCCGTCCACCACTCGTCCATGCGCGCGCAGCCCGAGAGCGCGGCGGATGCGACGAGGGTCGAAATCGAAATCCTGGCCCGAAATGTCGAGAAACGCTTCATGGACGAACCTGCTCGACCGTCGTCGAACCCGCGCGCTTCAGAATTGGAGCTCCCGCAGCGCACGGCGTCGCGTTACAGCCCAACTCCCGACGACGTGCAACTTTCTTGCGCATCCGCGACGGCTCTGGAGGGGGACGATCTGCTGGAAGACGTTGCGAAGATCGGGCCGAAGCGCGCTCGACGAATACCAACCGCGGACAGCCGTCTGATTTGCACGTGACGGACACGCACTCGACCCGCTGCTACAGTGGCCCCGCGGCCAGGACACCACGGATGGAGCGGAAGCGGAGACACAGTGATCGTCGATCGCTCGCCCTGGCGTTCGTCGGCTCGCTCGCGCTTCACGCGATTCCAGTCGTGTCTGCGCTGCGCACGCCCTTCGCTCGCCCGGTGGACCTGGGGATTCGCACGCGAACCGTCGAGTTCGGCCTCGAGCAGGCCATGACGGGAGCCCGTGCGCCGGTCGCTCGGGCGCAGCCTCCCCAGCAGCCGTCACAGCCGCAACCGCAGCCGCAACCGCAGCCGCAGCCGCGTCGCGTCGAGCGCCCCCCTCCGAGAACCTCCGCGGCGTCCGAGCTCTTGCCGGTGCCGAACCTCCGCTTGCGCGAGCCGAACATCGCCCCGCGGCCCACTCGCCAACTCGACCCCAACGTGCCGCCTGCTCTGCCGACGAGACCATCGACTTCCACCGTGGCGAACCTCGCGTCGGATCTGGCGCCGATGGTTCCGCGAGGGTCGCTCGTGACCATCGCGATTCGCACGGATCGAATTCGCGCGACCCCCCACGCGCGCGCGGTTCGTCGGCTGCTCGGATCGATCCGAGACTGGCGCGAGATGCTCGGCGGCGCTTCGCTCGACATCGTCGACGACCTCGATCGCGTCGTGCTCGCCGCGGCAAACCCCTTTGGACAAAACGGCCAGCCCCCAGATTGGAACGTGCTGGCCAAAGCCTCTGGCCGCTCGGATCGGCGCTTGCGCGCTGCGGTCGAGGCGATGGCCGACCGCGACCGCCCCCTGGCGCCCTCGCAGAGCAACCCGCCGCGGGCGAGAGAAGCGGTCGATCTGGACGCGGGCGGGGCGGCACACGAAAACAACTCGACTGGCGATTCTCGGGACGATGGCGGCGTCAGGGACGGCGGCGAGCGGCGCAGCATCTGGACGCTTCGCGACGGCGCTCGCGTCACGACGCTCGAGCGCTACGGGGCGCAGCGGAGCTACGTGCTCTTGCCCGACGGAACCGCGGCCATCGCGCTCTCGTCGCAGATCGAGCCCATGCTCGCAGCGCTCGCGCGTCGCCCACCGAGCGCCGTGGACGACCCTGCTTCGGGCGCGGCGCTCGCCATCGAGGCCGAAGGCCTCCGCAACGTGGTGACCGAGGTCCCTACGATGCGCGGGCCGTTTCCGATTCCGCGACGATTTTCGCTGACCATCGAACCCGAGGGCGAACAGTCCGGCGGCGCTGAGCTCGTGGCGCGGTTCGAATACGACAACGCTGCGCAGGCGCGGTCGGCGCGCGTCGAGTGGGAGTATGTCCGGACACGCTGGGGGCCGATGCTCGACGCGATTCCTGGGGTGACGGCGTTGCGCATCGGCGCCGGTCTTTTTGGCCGGCGATCGGTGGTCGACCACGTGCACGACGCCATCGACGCGCTCGCGTTTCGCAGCGCCGGGTCCACGGTGACCGGACGCGCGCACCTCACCGAAGAGCAGCTTCGGTCGATCCTGGACTCTGCCCCGATGCTGATCGCGGCGTCGCGCTGAGCAGACAGAATCCGGGCGATAGGAGCCTTGAACGCCGCTCGGCGCCCCCTGTACAGTCCCGCGTCCGAAGGCGCACAAACTGTGCGCGGCTGCGACTCACAAGGCCCGAGGGACCCCCGCCGATGTCCGAGAACGATCCGTTCGCCACCCCGTCGTCCGACAGCCCCGAACCGTTGGCTCCTCCGCCAACCGAAGATCCGTTCACCGAGCCGGCGGGCGGATACCTCGCGGGCAACGACGACGACGAAGTGCGCAAGATCAACCGCAGGGTGTCGCCGGTGGGCAAGCTGATCGCTTTGCTCACCCTCGCAGGCATCGGCGGCACCGGCTTCTTCATCGTCAAGAGCGCTCAAGAAGAGCGCGCTGAAACGCAGGCGCAGACCGAGGGTCGCGCCGCGCTGCAACGACTGCTCGACGACCAGAACCTCAACCGCTCGGAGCTCCCGACGAAAGTCCGAGAGATCTACGAGCGCTACAAGGCGTCGGAAGAAGTGCGCATGGCGTGTCGGCGACTGCTCGCGCAGGTCCGCGACCCGCAGTCGGTCAACATCATGATCGAGGGCATCCGCCGCCGTGGAAACGAGCGCCGTCAGGCCGCGCTCGCCGTCGCCGAGCTCGGGCCGCAGGTCGCGGCGAGCGCGAAGGACGCGTTGATGGAGGCGCTCCCGACGACGGACGAGCGCGTCGATCGCGCGGACGTCACGTGGGCTCTGGTGGTTCTGCAAGAGAGCCGCGCGTGGGACACGGTCGTCAGAATGCTGAGCGAGGGAAAGCTCCAGCAGGTCAAGGACCTCGAGAACCGACCCTTCTTCGACCCAGCGCTCGTGTCGCGCCTCGCGGGACGCGAGCGGCTCGTGCAGCTCGCGACGGACACCTCTGGAACGCCTGCGCAGCAGACCGCGCGTCGGCGCATCGCCGCCTCGGCGCTCAGCGAGATGGCGGGTCCAGAGACGTTCGAAGTGCTCTCGCGGCTCTCGTCGGACGCCGACGAAGAGGTCGGCAGCATCGCGTCGATCGGCCTCGGGCGCACGGGAGATTCACGCGCCGCGCAGCCGGTGCTCGCGTTCTTGAACGCGCACCCCTCGTCGCGCGAGCGAGTGCTCAACGCGCTGGCGCAAAACTCCGGCGCCCCCGGCTTGAGCGTCGTCGGCCAGAACGCGACGGACATCGTCACGCGCAAGATGGCCGTTCGCATGTTGATGGAGCTGCAAGACCCCACCGCGGGTGACGCGCTCTTCGCCATCATGAACTCGGTTCCCGCGACCTCGACGGACTCTGCGCTGCGCGAGATTCGCACCAAAGCGTGCTTCGGCCTCGCGGACATCGGCGACCCTCGCGCCGCCGACGGGCTGCTCGAGATCGCTCGCTGGCCGATCGGCAAGCCCTTCGACGCCAACGCCGACATGGAAGCGAAGCAGTCGATGGACAAGCTCGTGCGCATCCCTGGCGCAGCGGCGCGCGTGAAGGACGGGCTCTTGCAGCTGCTTCCGCAAGCGGACTTCATGCGCACACAAATTCTTCTCGCCCTCGGCGCGACCGGCGACGCTTCCATCGGGCCAGCCGTCGCGCGCTATCTCACCGATGAGCAGGCGCAAGAAGGCGCCGCTCGCGCCGTCAGCCGACTTCGATACGCGCCGGGAATTCAGACGCTGCGAGGGCAGATCCGTCGTCCCCCCAACGTCCGAATGGACCAGCAGACGATCCAGAACGAGCAGCTCTACATCCGCCGGCGCAACGCGATCCGCGGCCTTGCGTGGAGCGGCGAGCCGCGCATCGGGGCGGACCTCATGCGCATCATCGAGGACTCCGCGGACGAGCCGCGCCTGCGCGAAGACGCGGGCAACACGCTTGCGACGATCGCAGACGACGCGACGCTGCAGCAGGCCGCGGCGCGCGCGATGGACACGACCAAGCCGACCGACGTGAGGCGCTTCTATCTCCTCGCGCTCCGCGCCCGCTCGACGCCGCAGATCGCGACGCAGCTGGTGAGCGCGTATTTGAAGCCCGGCGAGGACGTCAACCTCATGCGCTACGCGGCGATCGCCGCTGGCTTCGGCGGTGACGAATCGACGATCGCGGCGATTCGTCCGCTGCTCGCGTCGACGGACGGAAACGTCAAACTTCACGCCGCCATGGCGGCGGTGCTCCTCGGCAGCGAGTCGCTCGCAACGGCGCTCGTCGAGGCGCTCATGGCCAACCGTGAGCTCGCGGACCTGATTCGTCCGGAGTTCGTCACTCGCGGCGCGCAGTCGGGCGGCCCGACGATGATGGAGCCGATCGAGCTCATGCCGCTGACCGAGGCGATGTTCACCAGCGGAGCGGTCAATCGCCGCATCCTCGGCGCGCTCGCCCTCGAGCGCGGCCGTGGGACGAACAAGTACGACTTCGCGATCCAGTGGCTCCGCGGGCGCATCCGCGCGGGCTGGGATCACCCGCTCGGGATCTCACCGTACGCCGTACGCGAGAAGATCCGCCAGGCTGCGTCCGGAAGCGATGCCGCTGCGCGGGACGTCGCCTTCAAGCTCCTGCGCTCGCTCAACGACCGCGGTTCTCTGCTGTTTCTGCGCCGTCAGCCGGGAGAAACGGGCGAAACCGCCCGTCGCGTGCTCCTCGAGATCAACTCCGCGGCCAACTGAGCGTCGCGAAGCTGTCCGCGTCAGCGGGCGATTTTGGGGGGTGCGGGGTGGAATACTGAGCGCGCGGTGCTCGTACGATGCGGCGTGCGGCAAGGTCGGCGGCGCTGCTGTCGTTGTCGCCTCGGAGGTTAGCTCGGATGAAATTCATTTCGCGAAACGCCGCTGCGTTGCTTGTCGCTAGCTCGCTCACAGGCTGTCTGTTCGGCACGAGCTCGGGCTACTACGCGCAAGGCGGGGGAGTGGTGTACGGGCCGTCGGTGACCACGACCCAGGTGGCGCAGCCCGTCGCCACCAATGTGCAGGTGCAGGGGCAGGGCTTCGTGACCCAGCCAGTCCAGACCGTCCATACGACCGCGACCATCAACGTCCAACTTCAGGCTCCGGCGGGCGCGACGCAGATGCAGGTGCAGTGCAATCAGTCGGTCGCCGAGGTCTGTGACGGCGTCGACAACAACTGCAACGGCGCGATCGACGAGGGCTGCGGCTATCAGACCGGCCAGGTGCAAGTGACCGTGGCGTGGCAGGGGACCGCGGACATCGATCTGCACGTGCATGATCCGCTCGGCGACGAGCTGTACTACGGCCATCGCACCTCGCGCGCCGGCGGGACCCTCGATCGCGACGCGAACGCGGCCTGCAGCCAGTCTCCGCCCACCGTCGAGAACGTCTATTTCTCGCAAGCGCCGCGGGGGAATTTTCGCGCTCGCGTCCACGTCTACTCGATGTGCAGCGACTCGGCGGTCCCGGTCACCCTTTCGATCTCGGTCGGCGGACGCGCCTACTCGTTTCAGCACGTGATGACGCACCTGCACGAGGACTTCGAGATCCCGTTCGTCGTGCAGTGAGCGCAAGGACGCCCCTCGCCGCGGTTGGAAATGCAGCGAGTCGGCTCGTGATCCGTCGTTCTCTCGGCGAAAGTCAGCTACGCTAGGGGTTGCGATGGCTGGTCCTGGCAGCGACGTTCGTATCCCCGAGACGCCGGCTCGTCGGTTTCGCACTGGTGACCGTCGAAACGAAGGGCGCACCGGCGTCTCGTTTTTTGGCACCGATCCCGAGCTCAACACGCCCGTTGTCGTCAAGGTCCTGCGCGCGTCGGCGTTTGCTTCGCCGCTCGAAAGGCAGCGGATCGTCCGCGAGCTCAAGCGGCAGGTGAGCGTTCCTCATCCGTCGCTCGCTCGCGTTATCGCAGCGGACGACGAGGGCGGCGTCGTGTGGGTCGCGCGCGATTGGATCGAAGGACGCCCGCTGAGCGAGCGAATCGCCACCGGGAGCATCTCGACCGAAGAGGCCGCACGCTGGACCTCGCAGCTCGCCGAGGCGCTCGGAGAGCTGCACCGAGTGATGCTCTTGCACCGCGACGTTCGACCCGACCACGTGATCCTCGCGCTCGACGGTCGCGCTCGTCTCATCGACGCTTCGTGCGGTCGGCATTTTCGCAGCAGCGACGGCAAGGCGGTCTTTGGCACCCCTGGCTACGTCGCGCCCGAAGCCATCGCGGGCAAGCTCGTCAACGCGCGCAGCGACCTCTACTCGCTCGGCGCGACGGCGTACGCCATGCTGCAGGGCGCGTCGCCGTTTGGCGAAGGCAACGATTCGTCCCTGCTCGAACGGGCCGCCAAGAGCGACGCGCCAAAGGCCACGCGCGGACCCGAAGGGTTCATCAGCGCCGTCGCGAGCCTCCTCGCGAGAGAGCCGAGAGAGCGTCCCTTTCACGCGCAGCAGGTTTGTCAGCTGCTCGAGCCCTTCTTTACCGCCACGCGCACCGCAGCTGCAGCGGACGACAGCGACGGGCCGCCCACCGCGGCGGTCGATGAATCGATGGTGTCCAAGGCGATCGCGATGCTGCCCGGACCGAGCATCGTCGACGATGAGTTCGACGACGCCGAGGTCACGGAGGTCGCGAAGAACACAGCGGTCACCGCGGCTCGCGAAGCTCCCGCGGTCCCGTCGAAGTCCGCGGGCGTTTCTCCGCCGCCACCGACGGGAAACACCGGGGCCGTTCGCGTCCCAGCGCCTTCGCACAACACGGGCGCTCACGCTGTGGCGGTCGCTCCGTCCTCTGCTCCAGCGATGGCGATGGGACAGCCCGCGCAGAGCGTGATTCGCAAGGCGACGCTGATGGGCATGGCTCCGCTCGCGCAGCAAGCCGCGACGCCCGTGCTCGCTCCGCCGGTCGCGCCTGTGAAGCCGCAGCCCACGGCCGTCGCGAGCGCTCCGTCGACCGACTCGCAGCACCGCGAAGACTCTGGATCGCGACGGCACTCGCCGACGGATTTCGACGACGACGAGAACACTGTCGTCTCCGAAGACTCTCGCATCTTCGGTCACAGCGAGCCGCACGCGCAGAGCGCGTACGGGTCCGCGGTTCCGCCGTTGCCCGACGACGTGTCCAAGCGCGTCCTGCAAAAGGGCGGAACCGTCAGCGCGCCGGTCGAAGCGCGTCCGTTGAGCGTTCCTCCGCCGCCTCCGCAGCGCAAAGTCACCGGCTCGATCCGAGCTCCTGCGCCGCCGAGCGTTCCGACGCTCCCGCACCCGGAGATGCACGCGCCTGTCGAGTACACGCCGACTCCCGAGACGGGCGGCGGCCCGACGATGACGGCGAACGTCGCTGCGGTCGCTGCGTTTTCGGACATGAGCGGGCCCAACGCCCCTGTTGATCCGCAGAACATCTCGGTCACCGAGCCGTCGGGAGCGCCTACGTGGGACAACGTTCCGCCTGCGGTCGCGCCGCCCGCTGTCCACAGTCACTCGCCGCAGTATCAAGGTGTGCAGCAGGGAGCGCTGCAGTCGCAGCCAGGTGTCGCGCAGACGTATGCACCGCCGCATGCGCAGACTGGCCACTATCAGGCCCCAGCGGGATATCCCCCCGCGCAGGGGCAAGGCGCTCCGATGGGCCCGCAGATGGGCGGCTATCCGCAGCAACAGGGTCCGTATCCAACGGGCGGCTATCCGTCGCCGCATTCGCCGTACGGCCCACAGCAGCCGACGGGCGCCTACGCCTCGCCGCAAGGAACAGGCGCGTACCCGGCACCTCATCCGGGGATGACCGCGGGTTGGGCCGAAGCGCCGCCGAAGAAGGGCGCTCTTTGGCCATGGATCGCAGCGGGTTGCTTGATCGCGCTCGTCGCTGGCGGAACGGGCTACGCCCTCGCGCTGCGACATCGAACGGACCCCACCGTCGATGTGCAGATCGGCCCCGGTCCCAACATCGCGACCCCGACGAACACGACGAACACAGCCTTGCCGGTTGGCACGAACACCGCTGCCAACGCGGGGACGAACAACACCGCGAACAACGGCGTCGTCGCGCCCAACAACGCTGGCGCTGCGATCAACACCAACGTCGCGCCCGACGTGATGGTCGTGGCCATGCCCGTCGCTGTCGTGGACTCGGGCGTCGCGATGGCAGTGAACAACGTCGCTGTGCCCAACAACAACGGCGCGGTCGCGCTCAACACGAACATCGTGGCGCCCCCGCCCAACAACGCTCAGACGCCGCCCAACAACGCTCAGACGCAGAGCACCCCTCGGACAAACACCGCGCCGACGCTGAGTCCCGTGCAACAAGCGCGGCAGCTCAACGGCCGTCGCGACTACGTTGGCGCGCGCGCGATCCTCGAGTCATGGGTGCGCTCGCACCCGACCGACGCGCAGGCGCTTTTGTTGCTCGGCGACGTTCGATTCTCGCAGGGTGAGCGACGGCCCGCTGGCGACGCCTATCGCTCTGCGATCGCTGCGGGCGGCTACGGGCGCGCGTATTGGCAGCGCCTCGTGGACCGTCAGATGTCGATCGGCGATCGCCAGGGCGCAATCAACACGCTCAACGACGTCCTGCGCCACCGGCCTGGCGACCGCGACGCGACGCGAAAGCTCGCGGAGCTTCAAGGCGGTGGTTCCGCGCCCGCGCGTCCCGCGGCGAGCAGCGCCGTGCCCGCGTTTGGCGCGCCGAGACCAGGGACGATTCGTCGCTGATCGTCGTTGCGCTTCGATCGACGGGATCAGCTGTGAAAGAGCCCGCGGACGAGGCCGAAGATCTCTCGTGAGGTCACGACGAGAAACAGCCCGAGCATCAGCATCATCGAGCCCTGCAGCAGCCTGGTCTCGATCGTGGCGTTGGGCTTGCGTCGCAGAGTGATCTCGTACGCGAGCATGAGCAGTCGGCCGCCGTCGAGCACGGGGATCGGCAGGAGGTTCATCACGAAGAGCTGCAGCGAGATAAACGACACGGCGATGAGGCCGTCGCGCCAGCCTTTGGACGCTTGCTGCGCGGTCTCTTGCACCATGCGAACGGGGCCGACGAGCTGGGCGTCCTTGATCTGACGCCGAAACATTTTGATCAGCGTGTCGACGATGTCCGCCGTCATGACCGCGGGCTTCACGATCGAGTCGGAGAATGCGCGCCGCAGCGGGACCGGGCGGTACTGCGTGAGCTGCGTGATTCCGATGCCGAAGATCCGCTGCCCTTCGATCTCGAGCGGCCGTGGGGTGACCGTGGTCTCGAGCTCGGCGCCAGCGCGTACGTAGCGAACGCGAAGCGGCTCGCCGTTCGAGCCGCGCACTCGCTCGAGCATCGAGCGCCAGGTCGGGGTGGGGTTGCCGTTGATGTTGACGATCATGTCGCCAGGACGAAACCCGGCGGCTTGCGCGGGCTTTCCCGCGATGACGTCGCCGATCTGCGCGCGGGCGCTCGCGTCGAGGCGCTCTCCGCCGAACGCGAGCAGCGCGAACACAGCGAGCACGGCGGCGAGATAGTTCGCGAGCGGACCGGCGGCGATCATCAGCAGCCGCGCGATGGGGCGCGCGTTTTGATAGCTGCCTCGATCGTGGGGATCGACGGGTTCGCGCGGGTTCATTCCCGCGACTTGGACGTACGCGAGCAGGGGAATGGCCGCGATTTGAAAGACGGTCTCGCTGCCTCGCGGTCGCCATCGGACGATCACCGGTCCGAATCCGATCGAGTAGGTCAGGACCCGCATCCCGAACGCGCGAGCGACGAGGTAGTGGCCAAACTCGTGGATGATGACGAGCATCGAGATCGCCAGGACCACGCCGACGATTGTGAAGAGCTTCTCCATCGCTTCTTTCGGAAGGTAAGACGGTAGCACCGTCGCGGGGCATCGGGAGGGTCTGTGATTCGACGCGATTGCGGGAACTTCGCGGGCGCGTCAGGCTACATAGGCTCGTCCATGACGTCGAAGGGCAAGGCAAGACTGCGCGCGTGGGTGCTGCTCGCGACGGCGCTGGTTTCGGTCGGAGCGGGCGTGTCCTACGCGCAGCGCGTCAGGAGGGTGCTGCACAGGCCGATCCCTGGCGACGTTCCGCTCGAAGAGGCGCCGAACGAGATGCCCGCGGTTCCTCCGTCATCGTCGCAGTCGATCGCGCGCGCGATGGGCGCGCAATCGTCTGCTTCGAGCGGGAGCAACGAACCGCCCGGCGAGGTGCAGCGACCGCGGCCGAGCTGGGACGCTCCGGCGCGCGAGATGGACCGGCAGACGCGGTCGCCGCCCAACGCGCAGCTCCGGTACACAGAGGTCTTCACGCCTTCGGTCCAGCCGTTCAAGCGCGGAACGGCGCACGACATGGTGGACGAGAACGGGCGCATGACGACGCGCGACCCTTCGCTGCGACCGTTGACCGTCGGCGAGGCGGCTCCGACGCACTGGACCGGGCGACGACGCGCGCGATTCACTGGCGACTTGCTGGTGGAGCTGTCTTCATCCTGGGCGACGCCAGTGCCTGGAGTCGCCGGTGAGCAGCGGGTGCTTCAGTACGCGACGAACAACGGCGAGTCCGTGCAGTTTCTCTCGGACAGCGCGGGCAACCTCTTTGTCCGTGGAATGCAGCCGGGAACCGTGCGCCTCACGTACGTCCTCGAGGCGCCGGACTTTGCGTTCGCCGTCGTGGATCCGCCTGCGCTTCGCACGAGCGAGATCGCGGCGCGCGTACCCGAGGGTCTGAGGCCGCTCGTTCCGCAGTGGCTCGAGGCGAAGGCGCGCGTCGTGCTCGAGCGGCTCCGGCTGAACAGCGACACATCATTTCAAGTCCTGCTCGACCGATTGGTGGCGCACTTTCGAGCGTTTCGCGACGAGTCCCTCGGCGGGCAGGGCGCGGATCTCTACACCGAGCTCGCGTTGGGCGGGGTCGGCGCGTGTCGCCACCGCGCGTACGCGATGATGCTCACGATGCACGCCCTCGGGATTCCCACGCGATACGTCGGCAACGAGGCGCACGCGTGGGTGGAGGTTTGGATCTACGGCGGCGGCTGGTCCCGCGTCGACCTGGGCGGATGGAACGTCGATCTGGTCGCCAACGACCAACAGTCGCGACCGCAGTTCGACCCGCAGATCGCAGATCGATTCGCGCGACCCTCGAGCTATCAGAACCAGTTTTCGTCGGGCGGACCCAACGGTGGTCGCGGCGGCGACGGGGGAACGTGGGTCGACCCCGACGCGAGCGCGTCCATGGACGACAACGGTGCTGGAGACAGCGACGGCGGCGCGTCCAGCCCGCGCGGCGCGAACTCGAGCGGCGGGCGCAGCGGATCGAGCAGCGGCGGATCCAGCGGCGGCGCATCGTCGGACAACTCGTCTGCGGGCGCCGTTCGGAGCGGCGGATCGCCCTCGCAACGTGAAGCGATCGAGCCCGAGGACGACGCGCCGAAGGCGCCGACGAACATCGCCATCGCGAGCGTGTTGGCTGACGACAGGGCCGGGTTCGCGTCGGGCGCCGGCTTCGCGCGCGGCTCGATGGTGCGCGTTGTGGGCTTCGTTCGGGATGTCGACGGGGTGGGCATCAACGGGCTCGCCGTGGAGCTCCAGTTGGTTCGCAACGGGCGCTCGGTGCAGGGGTTGGGAACAGCCGCGAGCGCTGCAGACGGACGCTTCGAAGCGCACGTGCTGCTCAGCGGCGGGTTGGAGGCAGGCGAGTACGAGCTGCGGGCGGCGACGCCGGGCGACGCGCGGTACGCGCCGAGCGCTGCGGACTGAAGATCGGCACGCGTCCCCCATGAACGCCAAGAGGCCCGCGTCGATTGCTCGACGGGGCCTCGCTTGGGGGTCGGTTCGAGACCTTCGATGAAATCGTGTGCCGAGCGGTTGGCTCGGCCCGCGATCACACCTTGCCCTGAACCAAGAACGCGATCACGAACGCGTAGAGGACCAGCGACTCGATGAGCGCCAGACCGAGGATCATCGGCGTGCCGAGCTTGCTGGCCGCGCCGGGGTTGCGGGCGATGCCTTCGAGGGCAGCGGCCGCGACGCGGCCCTGTCCAAGAGCGCCACCGAATGCCGCGATTCCGATCGCGAGACCCGCGGCGACGAAGGCCCACGCGGCCTTGTCGTTCGCGTTGCTGCCAGCGGCCGCCGCGTCCTGGGCGAACGCCGCCAGGCTGTAGAGGGTCACGAGCGCCGCGCTCGAAAGACCGAGCATCACCTTCTTCATCTCGAATACTCCTTGCACTGGTTTCGTAGGGTCAGACTCGTTGCGCTTCCAGCGCGGCGGTCTTTCTCTCGCGGGCGCCTTCTACACGAAGTCCAGCGAAAGACAAACCCCTGCTTTTTGATTCCGCTGAAAGCCGTAGATCGTCGATTCAGGCCGCCGCCGCTTCGGCGTGGCCGTGGTCCTTCTTTGCGTGGCCTTTGTCCGCGGCGTGGCCGTGGTCATCGCCATGGTCGTCGTGGTGCTCGATCGCCATCTGCACGTACACCGTCGAGAGGAGGCAGAACACGTAGGTCTGCACGGTCACCACGAGCACGCCCATCAGCATGATCGGCACTGGCAGCACCAGGGCGACCAGCACGGTGAAGACGCTCACGACGAGGTGGTCGACGAACATGTTGACCATCAAGCGGATGGCCAACGTGATCGGGCGCGCGATGTGCGAGATGAGCTCGAGCGGCAGCATCAAGGGAGCGAGCCACCACACCGGGCCGAGAAAGTGCTTCAGGTACACAACGCCATTGCGGCGCAGCCCGTACAGGTGGGTCGTCACGAAGATGACCAGACCGCACGCGAGCGTCACGTTGAAGTTCGACGTCGCTGGCGAAAAGCCGGGAACGAGGCCGAGGGCGTTGGAAAAGAAGATGAACATCGCGCACGTGCCGATGATCGGCAGGAAGTACTTGGCGTCCTTCGGGCCGAGCGCGTCCTTCAGCACGTTGTAGAAGGCCTCGACGAAGTTCTCGGTGAACGAGGACACCGTGAGGCGGCCTTCAGGAATGAGCGCCTTCTCGGTCTGCGCGATGCGCGCGCGGGTCACGAGCGCGAACAGCAGCACGAGCAGCACTGCAAACAGCGCGAGCAGCGTGTACTCGAGCGTCACGGGCGCGTGCGGGTGGTTGAGCACCGACTCGCTCGTGTGCGCGATCGAGCGGCTCCACCCCATGTGCTCGACCGCTTGCTCGAGAGCACGCAGCCCGGGAAGCGCCAGGAGGTAGGAGAACCATGAAGTGTGATCAGGCATCGCGAGTGATCCTTCGAGTCTGCTTCGACGTCTGCGGAATTCAGTCCGCGGACGATGAATCGCCTTGCTTGGGGGGGTCTGTAGGGTCCGTGGACGTTCCGTAGAAGAGGCCCACCAGCGTGATCGCAGCGACCACCGCAGAGACGCCGGCCATGAAGGCGCCGCCTCGAACGATGTTGTTGATCACAAGAACGCCCACGATCGTGACGCGGGCGATGAACTTCACGCCGAGAAACACGCCGGCGCGCTTACGCCCAGGGTGGTTGTCGTCGAGCATCGTGACCGCGAGCTTCGCGAGCAGGACGAAGTTCGCCGCCGCCAGAACCGTGCCCACCGCCGAGGAAACCGCGGACTGCCAGCCGTAGTAGAACCCCATCAGCCCCGCAGAGAGAGCGCCGACGGCGGCGCTCACCAGGACGACACGTTGGACGAGGTTGTTGGCGTTCATGGCAGGGGAGGGGCGGAGGTCAATCGCGGGGCGCGGTCGGCTCGCTGCTGGATGCGTCGGGGTCGTTGCTCGGGTCGGTCGTTTTCGAGGGCTCTTTGGCCGTCGCCGCGTTGGCGGCGTCTTGTTGCTCTTCGCGCTCGGCGCGGGCCTGCGCGCGCTGTCCGTACTTGATCAGCGAGCGAAAGCCCGCTGCGCTTCCGACGATGATCCCGACTAACGTGAGCCAGGGGCCCGTCGCAAACCGTCTGTCGAGCCACGCACCAGCCACGAGACCGATGATCACAGAGACGACCAGTTCGATCCCGATCGAGATGGCTCCAGCGTCACGCAGAGGAATCTTCACAGGTCGCCTTGCTCGCCACCGCCGTGACGTACGACGATCTAAGCGCCGCGCTCTTACACCCCGACGCACGTCGGGTCAAGGATGGCCGCGACCACACTTCCGCGGTCTTTCTGCGACGAAACGCCGAACGGCCCCCTCCGCCGCGCATTCATTGCGCGCATCGACGGGCCTTCTCTCGGGGGCACCAAATGGGGGACAAGAGAGGTCGCGATGAGCGACGAACGCAAAGACCCGCCCGCCGAGCGCTCGAGCAGCGCGCCGACCCCCGCCGAGGTCGCGACCGAGAGCGCGCCAGAAAGCCCCTCGGGAGCCGATCGCTCCGCGGATGGGCCGACGGTCGAGCCCGCCGAGCCGCGTCGAGCCGGGGCGACCAACACGTGGACGCGACGCCCCTCGGCGATCGACCTCGCCGAAGCGAAGGCCGTCGCGACCGCTGGCGTGGCATCGGCACGCAAGGCCGCGAGCGCGCTTTCGAGCTCCGTTCGTCGGGGCGCGGACAGTTTTGCCGATGGCGTCTCTCGCGGCGCGGGTCGGGTCGGATCGGCCTTCGAAGCGCCAGGAGAGAGCGAAGTCGGCGCGCTGCTCGGAGAAGCGGACTTGCCCGAGCTGGTCGGCGATCCGCTCGAAGCCATGGCTCGCAGGCTCGATCGAGAGTCGGATTTGTGGCGCGAGCTCTCCCTCCGCGCGCTCGCGCGCGCCGCCTGGGCTGACCGCGTCGCGCAGACCGCGGCGGTGGGCGCGTGGCTCGTCACTGTCGCCACAGCCGCGCTGGCGCTCTTCGCGGCGCTGGTGGGCGGTGGCCGCTCGTGGCACTCGGTCTTGCTCGTCGTCGCGTCGATCGCCAGCGTCCTTGCGGGGACCGGGATCGTCAGCTGGGTGAGCGCAGGGGTGCGGCGCACGCAGGGCGCGCTCGCAGGAGCGGCGAGCGAGCGCGCGGAGCTCGCGGAGCTCCGATTGCATCGCTTGGGCGTCGTGCTCGCGTTGCGTCACGAAGACGTCTCGCTCTTTCATCGCGCGCTGGCGAGGCTCGAGTCCGACACGCGGGGAGGCTGACCGAGCGGAGCCGACACGACTCGAATCGCGACCAGCGACCTTCGAGCGCTGCGCGGTTCACTCGCTGCTCTTGGCGCCGGGTCCGTGAAAGTGCTCGAACACGACCCGCGCGCGCTGCGCGTTGACGCCAGGGACACGCTCGAGTTGGTCGATCGACGCCTCGCGTACTCCCGCGAGGCTCCCGAACTGTTTCAGCAACGCAACGCGGGTCTTTGTGCCGACCCCGGGAAGCAGATCGAGCTCGCTCGAGAGCCTGCGTCGGTGGTGCAGCCCCTCGCGGATCTTGTTGGCGAAGCGATGCGCCTCGTCTCGAGCGCGCGAGAGCAAGACGAGCGCGGCCTGATGTCGATCGATCGCGATCGCGTTCTTTCGCCCGGGGAGATACACGCGGTCGACGAGCTTGTCGCCCGTGACGCTCTCGCGCTCCTTGGCGAGCGCGCACACTGCGAAGCCCTCGATCTTCAGCTCTTCGAGCACCGCGAGCGCCACCGCGAGCTGTCCACGACCGCCGTCGACCACGAATAGATCGGGCAGCTCCCAGCCGTGCTCCGCGTTCTTTCCGCGGGCGAATCGGCGGCGGAGCACCTCGAGCATCGCGGCGTAGTCGTTGCCGCCGGTCTCCGACTGAACGTTGTAGCTGCGATAGTTCTTCTTCTTGGGCGCGCCGTGCTCGAGGCAGACGATCGCGGCCACGGTGTCTTGTCCGCGGTGGTGCGAGATGTCGACGCACTCGATGGTCTTGGGCGGCTTGGCGAGTCCGAGCCGCTCTTGCAGCGCGTCGGCGTGCTCTTCTGCGGTCTTCTCGACGACCCGTCGCTCGCGAAAGCGGTGCTGCGCGTTCTGGTTGGCCATCGCCAGCAATTTTGCCCGCGAACCAGCCTTGGGAACGGCGAGCTCGACCTTGCGTCCCTTGGCGTCCGTGAGCCACTGCGCGAGCCCTTCGTGCGCCTCTGGCAACACCGGAACGAGCACTTCATCCGGGATCCGCGAGCGCCTCGCGAACCCGTCGTCTCCTTCGAATCCGACGCCGTAGCGCTGCGAGACGAACGCGTCCACGATTTCGTCGTCGGGCAGCTCGACCCGCGTGAGCAGCGAGACCTGCGTGTCGCGCACGAATCCCGCGCGAACCACCAGCACTGCGAGCGCGATCGCGTCGCCTTCTCGATAGATGCCGATGACGTCGCGATCGGTGTCGCTCACCTCGGCGACCCGCTGCCGCTCTTGGACTTCGCGAATCGCGGTGAGCTGATCTCGTAGCGTCGCGGCGCGCTCGAAGTTCAGCTGCTTTGCGGCGTCCTTCATGTCGGCGTCGATGCGCTTGGCGAGCTCGTCGTTCTTTCCCTCGAGAAAGAGCCCGACGAAGCGCGTCTGTTGGAGGTAGCCCTCGTGGTCGACCTCGTACACGCAGGGCGCCGGGCAGCGCTTGATCTGGTATTCGAGGCAAGGCCGCGTGCGGCTCGCCATCATCGCGTCGTCGCAGGTGCGCAGCTTGAAGTGTTTGTTGACCAGCTTCAGCGCGCGACGGGCGGAGGTCGCGCTGGGGTACGGCCCGTAGTACTGCGCCTTGTCCGCGCTGGGGCGCCGAACGACCTCGAGCCGAGGCCACTCAGCGCGAGTGTCGAGGCGAATGGACAGGTACGTCTTGTCGTCGCGGAGACGAACGTTGTAGCGGGGCTTGTGCTCCTTGATGAGCGCGTCTTCGAGCAGCACCGCCTCCTTCTCGGTCTCGGTGACGACGGTCTCGATGTCGCCGAGGACCTTCTCCAAGAGCGGGACGAAGTACCGATAGTCCGTGCTTCCGGCGGCGAAGTACTGGCGCACGCGGGACCGGAGATTCCGGGCCTTTCCGACGTAGACGATGGTGCCCTTGGCGTCTCGGAACAGGTAGCAGCCAGGCTGCGTGGGCAGGGTCTCGAGCCTCGCGAGCACCGTCTCGTTCATCAAGGACAACGATAGCGCGCCCAGCGAACGCGATCGCCCTCTCTCCACGCGATGGACAAAAGCGCGCGATCGGCCGCGGCGTCGAACTCGGTCGCGCTCGTCAGCGCCACGGTCTGCCCTCGTCGATTGGCCCGAATCACGAAGAGCCGCTCGGAGCATTGCGGCGCGTCGAGCCACAGCACCGTGGGGGAAGCTCCGTCCGCGCCGCTCGAGCGCAGGCGAACGCCTCGCGGCCTGGCGTCGACCGTCGCGATCACGGTTGCGCCCGCGTCCGCGATGCGCGCGCGCGCAGAGGAGGCAAAACGCGAGGTCTCGACGAACGAGAGGGTCCACTGGGCGGGCTGGCACGAAGCTGCAGTGGGCGCGGTCGCGCGGAGTTCTACAGCGCGATCGCTCGATCCGATCGTCGCGAGCTCGAGCGTTCGGGGGTCGACCGACTCGAGACCGCCGTCTGTGACGGTGCGCGCGAGGCCGCCGTCGCGGATGACTGACGCCGTCGGCAGCACAGGGTCGATGATCGTCGAGCCGCGAACGCCGACCACGGGCGACGATCGCTCGAGCTCGAGCGCCTCGCCTCTGGCCCGAGGATCGAAGGAAAACAGCCGCATACGTCCGCCTTCGAGCCCGTCGACCGACTCGAACTCGTCGCGGTCCGTGATCGCGAACGCGCAGCGCACTCCACGGTCGACCCGCGCGCACGCGACGTCGGTCATCACCGGTGAGTACACCGCGTCGAGCGCGAACGCGCGCACGCCGCCGGCCTCGTCGATCGTCGCGAGCGCCGCCCTCGCGAGGCGCGCCGTCGCTACGATGGTCCAGCCGATCGTCATCGAGGACGCCGCGCCCGACGCGCTGAGCGCAGTGCCACGAGGGAAGGGAGGGGCGAGGGCCTCGAGCGTTCCATCGCTCCGAGTGACGAGCAGCGCCGAGGTCTCTGAGGTCGAGATCGCGAGCAGGCTTCGCGCGCCTGCTGCCGCGGTGGCGAAGGACAAAGGACCATCTCCGACGTTGATCGTCCGGACCGGTCGCTCGAGCGAGCAGCCCGGTGGAGCGGCTGGAGGCGCGACGAGCGGCGGTTCATCGGTGACCACGAGCGCGGAAGAACCGTCGGCGACCGGCGCGAAGGGCAGCGCGGGCGCACGCACGAACGCCTGTGAAATCACTGGCGAAGCGTCGGGTGCATCCCGACGAGCACCGCTCGAGCATCGCGACGAGAGGGCGATCGCGACGGCGATCGCTGGACGATCGAAGTACACCCCGAGAGGCAATCATTCGTCGCGCGTCGTTGTCGAGTGTTCGCCGAAGCGTTGCGAAATCAGCGATGATCGCCCGTCTCACTGCGCCTGCAGCGCGCGATGGACGAAAGGGAGCGACGATGAGCGAGGAGTCCACGGCGAAGGCCGACGCGAGCGACGACAAAGTCAAACCTTCGGACACAGGCGACGCCAAGCCCGCTGAAAAGAGCGAGGCAGCGAGCGAAGAGAAGCCCGCAGCCAAGGCCGACGAAAAGGGCGAGGCCAAAGCCGAGGCGAAGAAAGAAGCCAACGCCGAGGCAAAGAAGGAAGCCAAGGCCGACGCGAAGCCCGAGCCCCGCAAGGAGCCGCGCTCGGACTACAAAGAGCTCTCGCAAAACATCAAGACCGCTGGGTACGGCAGCGTCGCCCTCGGTGCAGTGCTGATCGGCGTCTCGCTCGGAGCCGTCGTCAGGAGCGTCCTGGCGACGTCGGTGAGCCCGCTGGCGCCCGGAGTGTTCGCGCTGCTGCTCGCGATCGTGCTCTTTCGTACCGCGACGGAGGTCGAGTCGCTCGCCGCCGAGCCCGACGCCGAGCGGCGAGAAAAGAAGCTCGTCGAGGTGTTCACGTCGCTGGCGGTCGACACGACGCGCTACCTGGCGCTGACCCTGGCGCTCGGATCGATTGCCTTCTTGCTCGTCAACTTTCGCTGAAACGCCGCGGCCGCCCGCTCGTTCCGGCTGTTTTTCGGCCGTCGGGCGTCGAATGATCGGCTCCTGGCGGATTGGGTAGGTTGCGGGTGGGTCCTGGGGGAAGCAGAACCCATCCGTAGTTTCCCAACCGAAAACAGCGTTTCGCCGGGTGTTCGAGCGGCGAGGGCACGAAGTCGCGACGCGGGATTGCGGCGCGATGGACGGAGCGTCTATGGTGCGCCTCCGTCCACCGGTCGGACGTCCGACCAGTGCACGTTCCTCTCCGCACGAACGCAATCGCGCGGACCCCCATCGAGGTGAGAAAACGATGCCCGAACGCAAGAAGGGGGCACAGGCCCCGGACGACAAGGATCTGAAGTTCGGCGACGAGCTGCCGGTGCTTCCGATCCGCAACGCAGTGCTGTTTCCTGGCGCGGTCTCGCCCTTCGACGTGGGCCGCGAAAAGTCGGTCGCGCTCGTCGAGGACCTCGAGAACCTGTCGCAGCCCGTGATCGCGATCTTCGCGCAGCGCGATCCCAACGTCGACGACCCGACGGGCGGTGACCTCTATCCCGTCGGCGCAGCCGCTCGTGTGCTCAAGAGCCTGAAGCACTCGACCGGCAACTACTCGCTGATTTTGCAGGGCCTCACGCGCATTCGCCTCGACGAGGTGACGCAGCAAGCCCCGTACATGAAGGCGAAGATCCGACGGATCGAAGAGACCCCGGTCACCGACGACGTCGAGGCCGAGGCGCTCGCGATGTCCCTGCGTGACGTGGCCAAGCAGGTCATCCAGCTCATGCCGGAGATGCCCCGCGAGGCGCAGTCGCTCATCGACTCGATCAACGAGCCGGGAGCCCTCGCGGACTTGATCGCCGCGCAGCTCGACGCGCCCGTCGACGAGAAGTCGCAGCTCATGTCGACGATCGACGTGAAGGAGCGCATCCGTCAGGTGCTGAAGCTCCTCACGCGCCAGCTCGAGATCCTCAAGATGCGCGAGCGGATCAACTCGCAAATCAAAGAGGAGATGGGCAAGAACCAGCGCGAGTACGTTCTTCGCCAGCAGCTGAAGGCCATCAAGGAAGAGCTCGGCGAGGACGAGGGCGATCAGGGTGACCTCGACGGCCTCGAAGAGCGCATCGCCAAGGCCAACCTCCCGAGCGAAGCCGAGCAGGTCTCGCGCAAGCAGCTCCGTCGCCTGCGCTCGATGCAGGTCGCCAGCGCTGAGTACACCGTCGTCCGCACGTACCTCGACTGGATCCTCGATCTGCCGTGGCACAACCAGACGCCGGATATGCTCGACATCGCGCGTGTTCGACAGATCCTCGACGAGGACCACTACGGCCTCGAGAAGGTCAAGAAGCGCATCCTCGAGTACCTCGCGGTCCGCAAGCTCAAGAGCGACAAGAAGGGCCCGATCCTCTGCCTCCTCGGCCCGCCCGGCGTGGGAAAGACCTCGCTCGGCCGCTCGATCGCTCGCGCGATCGGACGCAAGTTCGTTCGCATCTCGCTCGGCGGCGTGCACGACGAGGCCGCGATCCGCGGTCACCGACGCACGTACGTCGGCGCGCTCCCTGGCCAGATCATCCAGGGCATGAAGAAGTCCGGCACCGTGAACCCGGTCTTCATGCTCGATGAGATCGACAAGATAGGCCACGATTTCCGCGGCGATCCGTCGGCGGCGCTGCTCGAGGTCCTCGACCCCGAGCAGAACAACACCTTCAGCGATCACTACCTCGAGATCCCCTACGACCTCTCGCACGTGATGTTCATCGCGACCGCGAACGTCGCAGATCCGATCCCGCCGCCGCTCCGCGACCGCATGGAGATCCTCGAGATCCCTGGCTACACGCGCAACGAGAAGAAGGCGATCGCGCGTCAGCACCTCGTGCCCAAGCAGCTCGAAGAGCACGGGATCTCCAACAAGCAGCTCGACGTGACCGATCCTGCCGTCGAGCTGTTGATCGATCACTACACGCGCGAGGCTGGCGTTCGCTCGCTCGAGCGCCAGGTTGCGAGCGTGATTCGCGGCGTCGCCGTGAAGATCGCGGAGGGCAACGAAGGTCCCTACAAGATGGAGTCGCAGGACGACATCCACCCGTTCCTCGGGCCGCAGAGGTTCACCAGCGACGTCGCTGAGCGCACCGAAGAGACCGGCGTCGCGACAGGCCTCGCCTGGACGCCTGTCGGCGGTGAGATCCTCTTCATCGAGGCGACGAAGATGCACGGATCTTCCAAGCTCACGCTCACCGGCCAGCTCGGCGACGTGATGAAAGAGTCCGCGCAGGCCGCGCTGTCGTACATCCGCGCGAAGAACAAGGCGCTCGGTCTCGCGGATGACTTCCTCGAGAAGAGCGACATTCACATCCACATCCCCGCGGGCGCCATGCCCAAGGACGGCCCAAGCGCGGGCGTCACGATGTTCAGCGCGCTCGTGTCGATGCTTCGCGGCATCCGCGTTCGTCACGACGTCGCGATGACCGGCGAAATCACGCTCCGTGGTCGTGTGTTGCCGGTCGGCGGAATCAAAGAGAAGGTCCTCGCCGCGCACCGCGCGGGCATCAAGCGGATCATCCTGCCCGAGCGCAACAAGCCAGACCTCGAGGAGGTTCCGGCAGAGGTGCGCGAGAGCCTCGAGTTCATCTTCGTCGGGAAGATGGACGACGTGCTCGCCGCTGCGCTCGAAGAGAACCCGCTCACGCTCCCGCCGGTCGTCGCGGCGGTCGCGGGCACCAACTGACCGCCACGCGTGACGACCGGAGGGGGGCGAAGTAGTCTCCGGTTCGTGACCACGCGAACGCCAACAAGACAGCTCTGGCTGTCAGCGGTGCTCTCCGCCGCTGTTGCCGCTTGTGGGGGCGAACCAGACGCTCCGCCGAGCGGACCTCCGCGCATCAACGCGATCGCGCGAGATCCCGCGCTCGGTCTCCGCTGCCGTGTGCGAGACGCCGTGGACTCCCGTGTGGCGATGGAAACACGCGAGGTGCCCCTGGCGGTCGGCGGCCCCTCGCAGCCGTTCTGGTTGACCAGCACGTGGCTGCTCCGCGACGGCGAGAAGTCCGCGAGCTCGCTCGGCGCCGTGGAGGCGATCGACTCGCTAGCCGTCAACCGCTGGCTCTCTGTGGCGCGCGGATCTCTGCACTACCACGAGCAGCTCGGCGCTCCGGGACGCGCGGTTCGAGCGTTGCCCAACGCGTGCGACGTACGCGTGCTCGGCGTTCGAGGCGGCGCGTGGGTCGTGTACCGCCGCGCGAGCACGGGGTGCTTCGGCGACGCGTCGCACGGGCCCCTCGCGGTGCTGCACGCGAGCGCGAACGGTCAGCAATTCGAGCTGTTTTCTCCGCTCGCTGAGACGCAAGTCCGCACAGTTCACGCTCGCCTCGACAGCGGGCGCATCGTGATCGAGACGCAGCTGATGTCGCTCGAGACTCGATCGACCGTGCTCGACCTCGAGGGAACGGTCCTCGCGCAGCCCTCGACGGCGGGCGTCGTGTGTCCGCGCGTCGGCTGCCTCGCGCTCTCGAACAACGGCGGCCAGCTGCAGTTTCGCGCGATCGACGCTCCGCCGCCGGATCGTCTCAACCCGAACCCGCTGGTTCCTTCGACCGACAGCGGCTTTTCGATCTCGACGGCCAACGCGCGGATCGCAGCCGTCGCCGTGCACGACAATCTGGTGTTCGTCGTCCAGCAAGAGAGCAACAGCAATCGCCACACGCTCGCGCTCGTCGACACGCTCGGGCGAAGGATCGAGACGGTGTTCGATTCGCGCTCGCGCGCGGGGGTCGATATCTGGCGCGAGTCCGTCGCCAACGCGAGCTTTCGCGTGACAGCGACCGAGCGCGGATTCGCGTACATCGCTAGCGGCTCGAGCGGAGAGCTCGTCGCGCGCGAGGTCGACTGCGAGCTCTAACGCTCGACGGCCACGGCGCTGTCGACGCCCGCCGCAGATTCGCGTTTTCGCGCCACATCTGGCAGGAATCCGCCGGTGCTCGACACGCTATACAGGCTCACGCGACCGCTGTTCTTCGCGATGGACCCCGAGCGGGCGCACGAGCTCGTCGCGTCGGCGCTCGGGGCCGTGCATCGTCGCCCGTCGCTGAGCGCCGCCCTCGGCGGCGCAACGCGCGAAGAGCTCGCCGTCACTGCGTTTGGTCGAACCTTCTCGAGCCCCGTGATCGTCGCGGCCGGGTTCGACAAGCACGCCGCGATGTACAACGCGCTCTACTCCCTCGGCTTTGGCGGCGTCGAAGTGGGGACGATCACCGCGCACGCCCAGCCTGGCAACGATCGACCGCGGCTGTTTCGGCTCGTCCAAGACCGCGCGCTCGTCAATCGCATGGGCTTCAACAACCACGGTGCTGCCCGCGCGCGCGAGGCCATCATGCGCCACCTCCCTGCGCCGGGGCTCGTGCTCGGAGTCAACCTGGGCAAGTCCAAGGTCACTCCCGTCGAGAGCGCCGCGGACGACTACGCCGAGAGCGCGCGATTGCTCGGGCCGCTCGCGCACTATCTCGTCGTCAACGTCTCGTCGCCAAACACGCCGGGGCTTCGGTCGCTGCAGGCCGTCGACGCGCTCGCAGGCATCGTGCGCGCTGTGCGCGGCGCGCTCGAGCGCGAGGGCGTGTCGCCTCCCTTGCTCGTGAAGATCGCGCCAGACCTCGCGGACGAAGACATCGACGCGATCGCCGACCTCGCGCTCAGCGAGAAGCTCGCCGGAATCATCGCCACCAACACGACCATCGCGCGCGACGAACTCTCGCTGAACACCGCGCGCGACGCGGTGGTCGCCATCGGCGCGGGAGGGCTGTCGGGAGCCCCGTTGCGCGAGCGGTCTCTCTCTGTGCTGCGACGGCTCCGCGCGCGCGCTGGCGGTCGGTTGACGCTCGTGGCCGCGGGCGGGATCGAGAGCGCCGAGCACGCGTGGCAGTCGGTGCTCGCGGGCGCGACGCTCGTGCAGGTGTATACGGCGTTTATCTACGGCGGACCGTCGCTCGCGAGAAAGATGACTGTGGGGCTCCGAGCGAAGCTCGAGACGAGCGGGTTCTCTCGGTGGGACGACGCGGTCGGCGCTGGCGCTCCACAGACCCCGCGGCAGTAAACGTCGTCGATGTCCCGCGGGCGCGCGCTTCAGCGTCGCGCCCGCTGGCCGAGCAGCGCTGTCCAGATCGTCCACGGCATCGCCGAAGGCAAGACCCATCCGCGAATCCACACGCGACCCGAGGCGTGCGACTCCATCGACCGGAGCAGCGCGAGCGCCGACGACGTGCCGTCTTCGCTGTCGATCCAAGGGATCGCCTCGATGATCGCGCGGTGGACGGTCACTCCGCGTTCGTCGCAGAGCCGCGAATACTCGCCAGCGTTCTTGAAGAGCGCGAGCTCCGTGGACGCGAGCTCCTCCCGTGGATCGTCGAGCTCGATGGCGAACGGTGAGTCGATCTTCCATCGAGACGCGCCCCGCGCCCACGCCCGACCCAGCGCCGTGGCCTCCTCCGCGCCGAGCGCGCCGCAGTGCCCTCGAAGACTCTCGCAGAGAAGATCGAGCGCCAGAACACTGCCGATCGAGGCGAGGCGATCGACGATCAACCGTCGCTCCCTCGCGCCCGCGCAGCGCCCATCCGCCAGCAGCGCATAGCACTCGGCTTCGTCGCTCGACGCCGTGAGCGTCGCGAGCGCGGCGCTCCACGGCAACGACGCTCCGTCGTCGGCCGATTCCTCAGCGATCCCCATGAGCTCGGAGAGGTCGATCGTCGCGACGGCCTCGGCCCGATCGACGACGCGGACGGGCGATTTGAATGTGTGTGTGTCACCGAGCATCGAGCGAAGCGCCTCCGCGCCGGGCGTTCGAAGCACCAGCGCGACTGATTCATCGAGACGATGGCTGACCGAAAGGCCGCGGGCCTCTACTGCCCGCGCGATCTGCAGTGCCAGCGCGCGATCGCCGTCCACCGTCTCGATGAACACCCGACGAGCTCCCGAGGTCATGGCGCACGCCACACGACGTGGCGATCCTCGAGGACCGCTCGGCGGCGCGCGCGCGCGTCGACGAGGGCGTCCGCGAAGAGCTCTCGCTCGCAGCGCGCGCGGAGCTCTCGCGCGCTCGACGATCGCTCGGAGATCCAGTCGAGCACCGCCTCGTCGACAGAGAGCGCCGCGCCGGCCTTCGCGAGCTGCGCGCACGAGTCGCTGACGAACCGATGGACGAGCGCTCGACGAGCCTCGCGATCGAGCGCGTCGAATCGAACGGTCTCGTCGATCACCGCCTCGAGCGAGCGTCCCAGCATCGATGCGTCAGCGGCTCGAGGTCCGGGCGACGGACGGGGATCGCCGAGGAAAAATCCTGTGCGTTCGACGTCGCTCGTCGTGCTGACGAACGCGATCGTCGCGCGCCGCAGGTCCGCGCTGTCGCCGCGGCTGTCGACCAGGGCGCCTTCGCGGATCGCGCTCGCCACGAGCGCTCTCGCGTCAGGGTGAGCCAACTCCGGTTGATCGAAGATCACCAGCGCGTTGGGCTGCGCTCGCAGCGCGCGCAAGAGCGGCGCTCCGTCGTCGTAGCCGACGAAGCCCGCGGCGGTCCCCGTCAGCTTCGCGAGGTCGTGACGCTCGGCAACGCTCGCGAGGTCGAACTCGATGACCGGCCGCTCCGACGCGCGAGCGAGCGCGCGGAGCGCCGTGTGTTTTCCGACCGATGGTGGCCCAACGATCCAGAGCACGGCGCGCGGACGACGCGCCTCTGGGGCGCGCAGCGCCTGCAGCGCGAACGCCGACGCGAGCATCGCCGATCCCTTGGACTGCCCGAGCACCGTCGAAAAGAGCGACTCGCGCACGCGAGCGAGCAGGTCGCCCGGCGCCTCGGTGAGCTGCGCGACCGACACCCTCGCGAGGCCCGCGACGGCTTCGATCAGGATCGCGTCGTCGACTTCGCGCATTCCTCTGCGGGCCGCGCGCGCGCACGCGCGGTCGAGCACGTCCACGCCGACGTCGGGCATTCGTCGATCCGCCAGCCAGCGCGCCGACAGCTCGATGACCGCGCGCACACGATCCAGAGCGAGCGCGACGCCGTGATGCTTCGCGAGGTCTTCTGCGGCGCTCGTGAGCATGCGCTCGAGCGACGCCGCGTCCGGCTCGCGCACGGAGATGCGCTCGAACCGTCGCGCCAGCGCAGGATCGCGCTGAATCGAACGCTCGTAGCCCTCTTCTGTCGTCGCTCCGATGAGCGAAATCTCGCCGCGCGCCATGGCTGGCTTCAACACTTCGGCGATCGACAGCTGGCCCGCGCCGCCGTTGGCTGACACCAGCGTGTGCACTTCGTCGAGAAAGAGGATGATCCCCCGATCTCCGCGGGCCTCTTCGAGAAGGCGCTGCAAGCGGGCTTCGAGCTCGCCGCGCAGCGACGTCCCCGCGGTCAGCGACGCGACGCTCACTTCGATGACCCGCGCCCGTCGCAGCGGCGCCGCGACGCTTCCCTCCACGATCCGCTGCGCGAGTCGCTCGACGATCGCTGTCTTTCCGACGCCGGCGGGGCCGACGAGGCACGGGTTGCTCTTTCGCTTGCGGCAGAGCACGTCGACGAGCGCGTCGAGCTCCTCGTCTCGACCGGTGATGCGATCGAGCTTTCCCTCTCGCGCGAGCTGACAGAGGTCACGCCCAACCCGGTCGAGCACGCTGTCGTACGTGGCGCGCGTGCGCTGAACGGCGGCGAGCGCCGCGGGCGAAGGACCTCGATCCGCCGACGGGGTGCCGTCGATCGCCGCGCGAAGCGCCGCGGCCCCAGGCGCCAGCGCAAGCTCGTCGAGTAACGCCAGCGCCGCGCCCCGCGCGGCCGACGGCAGCGACGGCCGTGACCCGAGCGGCACGAGCGCCTCGATCGCAGCTCGATCTGCGCCAGTGCGGGCGAGGGCGAGGGCGAGGTTGGTTCGGGCCGACGCGTCGTGCGCGTCGAGCTCGAGCGACCGTCGGCAGTGAGCGATCGCAGCGTCGTAGCGACCGATCGCCACTTCGACTCCGCCGAGCCGCGCCCACATCGACGCGTCGGTGATCGCGAGCTCGCACGCGCGTTCGGCGCTCTCGACGGCGCGAAGAGGAAGATCGAGATAGAAGAGCGCACGAGACAACAGCGAGTGCGCCGTCGCGCAGTCGGGGTCTTCGCGGATCCAACGCTCTGCGCGTTCGCGGGCGAGCGCGAACTCTCCTTCGAGCACGAGGGCTTCGATCTCGGTTTGCTCTCGCGGCGCGTCGGCCGGTCGACTGGCCGCTGACGGGGCTGGCTTTTTCCGCGTCATTGGTGGGCTCCCATCAGCGGGCTCGCGCCGCAGCTCGGGCAGCGTCCGCGGCTCGCGCACGACCCGCAGCTCCAACGGCCGCACGCCTCGCACCACAGCGCGCACCGATCGCACCGCGCGTCACCGCAGCGACCGCAGACCGTAAACCTGCGTCGCACCGCTTCGCAGCGGGCGCAGCGGGCGCCGTCGTTCACGCTCGCAGCGTAGGCCCTCCATTCGATGGTCGCCGCGTGCCCACCACACGAGACCCGCCAGCGGCTCACGCGTCGCTCGAACCCGAGGTCGACCAGGGCGAGGGGCGTCACGGTCATCGTCGGCGCGAGCGCTTCGACCGTTCGATCCACGAAGATCGCTCCAGCTCTCGCGACGGCCTCGCGCTGCGAGGAGATCGCTTCGTCGACGCAGTCGAGCGCGTACTCGACAGCCCGGTCACGGCCGGCTCGCGCGCGCTCGATCTTCTCGGCGATCGTCCTCGCGAGCGAATCGCGGGCGTGCGCTTCGACGGCGTTTCTCGCGCGATCGAGCAGCGCGGTCGCGCGAGCCACGTCGATGCCCGTGAGCTTCATCGCCCGCATTTGCGCCAGCGATTCGTCGAACGCCGTCAGGTCTCGCGCGACGAGCTCCTGCTCTGGACGATCGTCGTCGAAGCTGACCGTGTACCGCTGGCCGACCTCGAAGTCCGACAGTCCGACGTCGAAGAGCGCCGTCGAGCGACGGAGGGTCTCGACCTTGTCCTCCGAGGCGCGGGTCACACGAGCGCCAGCGAGCGCCGCGGGTCTCGCGATCGTCCGCTCGGGGGCGGTCGATATCGCGCGGGCGCTCGCGCACAGTCCTGGCGTCGGTCGCACGAGAGCGAGCATCGGTTCTTTCAGGGCGAGTAGCATCCTGTACCGCGAAACGCGCTGCGCGTCCCGCGGCGATCACCGCGCATCGACCGCAGAAATTCCAGCGCGTTTCGTCAACTCTGCGGCGCGGCGTCGAGCCACCGCTCGAGTCCTCGACGCTCGCCTGCCGCGACCGCATCGGGCCGGGAAACTCGAACGGTCCTCGTGCTCAGAAGCGCGCCGAGCTCGGCGTCACGCGCGGACGGACCAGCGTCCGCTCCGCGAAATCGCGCGAGAAACGCTCTCCGCGAGCCGAGCTCTTCCGGCGCCACGAGCGAGTACAACGCGAACGCCTGTTCGATCGTCGCGACGCTCTCTGGCGGCGCGCCGACGACGCAATATCGAGCGTTGGAGACCGCTCGCTGCGCCGCTCGATCGAGCGAGAGCGCGTCGTCCGAGACGAACACCTCGCCGTTCGACCGCTCGCCGGTGTCGAGCTCGATCGCGTCGATCGCCGCGCGCAACGCTTCGCTCCCGACGCATCGGATCGCGATCGCGCCGCGGAGTTGAACCAGCGCGCGGACGAACGCGAGCGCGGCCTCGATCCAGCGCTCTGCGGTCGGCGCGATCAGCGCGCATCGCCCGTCGCACGCCTCGAGCGCCCTCCGGGTGTTCGAATCGAGCTCGGGGGTCGGCGCGTCGCACTGCGCCCTCAGCGATTCGAGCTCGACGAGCGAGCATTGCGACAGCGCCACGTTGCGGTGAATCACGGTCAGCTCGACGGCCGCAGCGGCGCTGACCGGTTCATGTCCGATCGCGCTGCCGCACTGCGCGCAAGCGCCGCGCGAAGCACGTTCGAGCCACCCGCAGCGCGCGCAGCGGGCGAATCGACCTCGCGGGTCGATCAGCGTCTCTGCAGATCCCTCACCGCTCACAGCGCGACTCGACCCGTGTTCGCGTCGATCGCGGTGCTCGCTGGTCGAGTCCGTCCGCGGGCCCACTTGCGGAGGGCGTCGATCGACTCCCTCGCGGTCTTCGAGAGCGAGACCGTCTCGCCGACCGCTCGCAAGAGATCTCGGAGTTCGAGCTCACGCTGCTCGGAGAACGCATAGAGCAACGCTCCCACCACGCATTGCTCGAGCTCCGCGCCGCTGAAGCCATCGGTGCGCGAAGACAGTTCGTCGAGGTCGAACCTCGCCGGCTCGCGCCCCCGTCGCGAGAGGTGAATCGACAGCACCTCCGCACGCTCGAGCCGCGACGGAAGGTCCACGAAGAACACCTCGTCGAAGCGCCCTTTGCGCAGGAGCTCCGGCGGAAGTGCGCTCACGTCGTTCGACGTCGCGATCACGAAGACATGAGCAGCACGGTCCTGCAGCCAGGTCAGTAGCGCGCCGAACACGCGAGACGCGGTGCCGGCGTCACCGCCCCGCGTCAGGTCGCCGAACGCGCGCCCGAGCTCGTCCAGCCACAACACGCACGGCGCCGCCGCTTCAGCCTGCGCGAGCGCGCGGCGTACGTTCGCCTCGCTCGCGCCGACGAGGCCGTGAAACAGCCGTCCCACGTCGAGCCGAAGCAAGGGAAGGGACCAACGCCGAGCGATCGCTCGCGCGCACGTCGACTTTCCCCCTCCCTGTACGCCCACCAGAAACACCCCTCGGGGCGCGTCGACGCCAAACGCGCGCGCCTCGTCGGTCCACGCTCGAGCGCGCAGGTCGAGCCAACGCTTGAGCGCGTCGAGCCCGCCGAGTTGATCGAGTCCGCGCTCTGGTTCGATCGGCTCGAGCAGGGCTCCGTCGCTCGCGGCGCGGTCTCGCTCGATCCGGACTTCGTCGAGCGAACGCTCGTCGAGCGAGCCGTAGCGGACGACGGCCCGCCGGATCGCCAGTGAAAATGCGTCGCAACGAAGCCCCCGCGCCGCCGCCGCGAGCCGAGGCGCGAGCGCGACGCTCGTCGGGCCACGATCGATTTCGGTGACGACCGCGGCGAGCTCGTCGTGCGAGGGAGGCGTCACGAAGACCTTCGCGCAGTCGCCTCGCAGCTCGGGGACCGGGCACGCGACAGGAGCGCAAAAGACCAGGGATTTTCCTGCTGCTGCGAGGGGCGCGCGAAGCTCGCGCAGCCTTCGTACGACGACGGCTTGCGCGAGAAACGGGTGGATATCCAGCGCCGCGAGCACCGCCCGCCCGTCGGCGCGGGCAAACGCGTCGAGCGCCGCGATCGGATCGGCCGTCTTGCTGTCGACCCCGCTCGATCGAAGCGCGTGCAATCCCCGAACGCAGGACCACCGCTGCATCGCGCGACCCGTCGCGGCGCAGACACGCTCGAGCGCCGCCTTCTTCGGCCTCGAGCCAGACGAGCGGGGCGCCAGCGCGGAGCGCCAGAGAGAGCTCTTCCTCCCAATCAACGGGGGCTGTGGCCATTCGCCGGCGGAGTGTACCGCAGCACGCGCGGCGCCGCGCAGCGCGAAGACTGTCGGTCTCTCGATCGCCGTCATGGTTGACGTTCTGCGAATCCAGGGCATGTTGTCATGCAGTCGATGCGGCAACGTATCAGTGTAGAACACCCGCTCATGCTCGGCTCGCGCTCGCCGAGGCGCGCGCAGCTGCTCGCGCAATGCGGCGTTCCCTACGAGGTCTTCGCGACGGACGTGGACGAACGCCTTCAAGCAGGCGAGCGGCCAGACGCGCTCGCGACGCGCCTGGCGAGGCAAAAGGGCGCAGCCACCGTGAGCGCCTTTCAAAAGAGCGGACGTGACCCGAGCGCGCATTGGTTTCTTTGCGCCGACACGATCGTCCACGTGCAAGGCGAGCTGCTCGGCAAGCCGCGAGACATTCAAGACGCGCGTCGCATGCTTCGTCTGCTCTCGGGTCGGACGCATTTCGTGACGACCGGCTTCGTCGTGCACAGCGCCGATGTCTTCGATGCTCCCGTGTACGCCGAGACGACCGCGGTGACGTTTCGTCCCGTCGCTGAGGACGAGGTCCAGCGCTATGTCGCGAGCGGCGAGGGCACCGACAAGGCTGGCGGGTACGCGATCCAAGGGCTCGCGAGCGCGTTTTGCGAGCGGCTCGAGGGCTCGTACGCCAACGTCGTGGGGCTCCCTGTGCATCGCGTCATCGAAGTGCTCCTCGACCTCGGAGCGATCGACGGATACCCGCTGTGACTGCGCAGCACGAAGCGTCGATCGCGGCGTCGATCGCCGCGGTTCGCGCGTCGATCGAGTCTGCGTGCGCAGCGGTCGGGCGCGATCCCCGCTCGGTCCAGCTCGTCGCCGTCTCGAAGCTTCAACCAGCATCGTCGATCCGAGCTGCGTACGCCGCTGGGCACCGTGATTTTGGCGAAAATTACGTTCAGGAGCTCACAACGAAGCACGCCGAGCTCGCGGGTCTCGAGGGGCTTCGATGGCACGTCACCGGACACCTGCAGCGCAACAAGGCTCGCGACGTCGTCGCGCTCGCCGCGCTCGTTCACACGGTTGATTCTGAGCGCATCGCAGTGGCCCTCGATCGGGCTTGCGTCGAGATCGAGCGCGCGTCGCTCCCTGTGCTCGTACAGGTCAACGTCGGCGGCGAAGCGCAGAAGTCTGGTTGCGATCCGGCCGCTCTTCCGTCGCTGCTCGACGCGCTCGCGAAGCTGCCTCGCGTCCGCGTCGCGGGACTGATGACCGTTCCGCCCCACACCGAGGACGCCGCAGAGTCGAAGCGGTATTTCGATGCGCTCGTCCAGCTTCGCGACGCAAACGGCGGCGCGACTTCGCTGCCCGAGCTGTCCATGGGCATGACGCACGACCTGAGCTACGCGGTCGCCGCGGGCGCGACGATCGTTCGCGTCGGAACAGCGATCTTCGGAGAGAGACCGCCACGCTCGAGCTCGAACTGAGCGCGCGTCGTCGATTCACGTCCCCCGTGCGATGACCTGGCTCGCGACGATCAGGCCGTGTCGCTCGCGGCCTGTGCGCTGTCTTCCGCGGCCAGAGCACGATCGATCTCTTCGATCGCCTCTGCCACCGCGCGGCGCGCGGCCGCTTCGACCTCGCGCTCGCGCGCCTCTGCGGCGGCGACGGCGCGCTTCGCTTCGTCACGAGCCTCGTCGGCCTTGCGTCGAGCCGTCGCGAGCTCGTCGGCGAGGTCGAGCGCGACGAGCGCGAGCACCGTGGCGGGCGCGGCGTTGCGCGTCGAGCCTTGAATCGTCGAGAATCGATCGTTGACGAGCTTGGCCAACTCGACAAGGTGCGTCTCGTCCGCGTGCGCGCGAAGGCGGATGCGTTGTCCGCCGATCTCGAGCGCGATCGCTGCGCGCGGCTTGTCGAGTTCGGACGTCATCGAAGACACCTTACCGATGGCGTTTCGATCGTTCAAGTCCCCACGCGCGCGCATTTCGCAGTCGCTACGACAGAAGAGGTCGCTGTGCGTCGATTCAGTCCGCGTCGTCTTCCGGTGACGATGGCGTCGGGGCGCTCGATCGCCGCAGGACGGACCCGACGAACGAGCCGAGATCGAGGCCGAGCAGACCGCTCACCGTGGCGCGCGCGGCCGCGACGCGCGTCGCGGACTCGAGCGCAGGAGCCACGCGGTCCATCAGCGATCCGAGCATGCCTCTCGCTGTGACGATCGCCGAGCGCGCGACATCCGCCCCGAGCGCGGCGACGACCCAGGGCGGCGTCGGGTCGATTGCGAGCTGGCCCTCGTTGAACGCTCGCGACCACGCTCCCGCTTGCTCGCTTCGAAGGAGCGCTTCGAGGGTCGAGGTCTTCGTGTGTACTCCGACATGAACCGACGCGAGCTCCCGATCGATCCATGCGCGCACGGCTTGCGTGTCGCGACGCGCGTCGCCGCTGAGCGCGCCGACTGCGTCGACGATCCGTTCGGTTCCGATGATCGTGAGCGGCGCGCCCACCGGTCTCGCGACCGCGATCGCGGCGTCGAGCGTCGAATCGTCGCGAAACAGCAGCGCAAACGCGGCCCTGCCCGCGGGCAGGACGAGGTCTGCGGTCGCGTCGACCACGGTTCGCGTCGGTCGCGGCAGGCCGCCTGGGACGAGGTCGGGCCAGAAGAACAGCCTTCGTTCATCGACGATCTCTCGAACCGCGTCGAGCAGCAGCAGCCATCCCTCGCGCGACGGCTCGTCGAGGTCGACGCGCGCTCCCCAGCGGTCCAGCAACAGCTCGAGCGCGCCCTCTTCGATCGCGATGACGAAGCGCGCGTCGAACTGCTCGGCGAGCGCTTGCATCGAGCTCGCGCCACGCCAGGCCGTCGCTTCGCAGCGTCCCCTGTGCGAGTGCACGGCCGCGACCACCGCTGCGTCGCGAAACACCAGCAGCAACAGCCCGCCTGGCGCGCGCTCGCGCGCTGCGTGAGCGTTGGGAGGACGCGACGCGAACCCAGGCGCGAAGATCGTCACGAGGCGGTGCCAGCTCTTGGCGTCGAACCCTTCGAATCGCATCACGACGCCCGGTCCTCTCGTCGGTGAAACACTGCGACCGCGCCTGGCTGCATCGTGTGTTCGCCTCCTGGAATCCAGCGCTGGCGGGGGTCGCGGACGGTCGCAGGCGTCATCGTCGTCGAGAGCAGGACGAGCTGTCCGTCCGAGCGGCGCGCGAGGACCGCGCGCGAGACGTCGCACTCGAGCTCGAGCTCCGAGAGAGTTTGGTCCCCGCGAACCTCGTGGTGGTCGAGCAAGCCGAACTGCGCGAGCCAGCCGCGCGAGATCGGCGACAACCACCCTGATGGTCGTGCGACGGGCGTCGCGTCTCCTTCGTGCACCGTCGGCGCGATCGCGCTGCACTCGTCGAACAGCGCGCGCCACCGCTGCGCGACTCGTTGCGCGACGCCCTTGGGGTCGAGCAACGATCCCACCCATCCTTCGCCGCACCAGGCGTAGCGCAGGACGATTTCGCTCGCGCCGGCGGCGATCGCGACGCGCGCCACCGCCGCGGCGTCTCGGTTGCGAAGCGGGCGCGCGAACGGCGACGAGCCGCACTGAACGTCGAAGCGCGCTCCGTGCGCGCTCGTCGCGACGGCGTCGCTTACCTCGGCCCACAGCGCCTCGCTCCCCACGGAGGTGAACGGCAGCGCGCAATCTACTGGAAATCGAGCGGCGATCGAGTGGGCTGCGGGCGCGGCGGTGCGCGGTCCGATCAGCGAGCAGCGGAGCTTGTCCTCTGGCGCGCCGCTCTCGAGCGCCGCGTTGGCGAGAGCCTCGTACCACGCCAGCGCGATGCGATCGGCGCGCTCGGCGCGCTCGGCGCGCTCGGCGGGAACCGGCCCGGCGTCAGGGTGGCGGTCTTCGTCGATCGGGTCGCGAAGGGGGGCGAAGGTTCCGGCGCCCACGGTAAGCGAGTCGATTCGGTCGAAGCCGCTCTCGCCGACCGCGCGGGTCGCGGCGCGAATCCACGCCGCGCAGCGATCGATGAAGACACGGCTGGCGAAGGATGGCGCCGCAGTGGGGGTAAGGGAGATCGGCTCGATCACCGCGCCCCGCCGCGCGTTGCGCGCGATGACGGCGGGGTCGTCGATCACCGTTCGAGGAACGCCGAAGCCCGGCTCTCCCTCGACGCACCGCGGTCCCAACCGCACACGCACGGCGAGACCCGCGCGCCTGGCGGCGTCGATCGCGCCGTGAATCGAGCGAGCGCCGCGCTCGCGCGCGTCGAAGTCGAAGCGTCCAGCGCTGGCTTCGTGTTTGGACCACACCAGCGGCAAATCGACAGCGTCGAAGCCGAGCTCGCGAAGCGTCGCGAACCCGACGTCGAGCGCGGCGGGGTCGATCGTGTCGAACCGCACCATTGCTGCGCGAGTCGCGCGCGCGGTGCTGGTCAATGAAGCGTTGCTCATCGTGTTGCGTCTTCGCTCAGAGCGCCCTGCGCGTCCAGCGGTTGATGGTCGCGTCGAACCATACGAGCAGCTCCTCGCCGTCGTCGAGGCGAACGAGGACCTCGATCCCCGCCTCGCCCTGATAGAACCCGAGCGACTGTTCGACGCGGCGCTGGACCCCGCCGTCGTCGATGACGACGGGGCCCATGCTTCGAAACCGGCTCGAGACCTTGGGCGGAGCTTCGGCTGCGCGCAGGCGCGCGAAAGACGGCGGCGGCGGCAGGCCAGACTCCCTCAGAAGCTCGATGGCGGCGTCGACTACTGCGTCCGCGACGCGCGCGGTGATCGTGGGCGATCCGACGAGCAGCACGAGGTCGTACCCTTCGGACACGCAGCGCGCGATCGCGCTTCGACGCGTCCCTTCGACGCGGACCTCGAGCGCCGAGCCCGCCGAGAGCTTGGCCGTGCTCTGCCTCACGGCGGCGAGGACGATGGTGAACTCCGCGCCGGTGATGCGAGCATCGAAGGGGTCGATTCGCGCGCACAGGTCGACGGTCTCTCCTTCGGGATCGACGAACACCGCGCACAGCGCGTTGGGGACGGCCGCGACGAGCGCATCGAGCACGGCGCTGAACCCAGTGACTGCTTGATCCCGCGACGGTGGAGTGTTCATCGCGACGCCTCGGGGTTGTCGACCAGCCTCACGCGATACCGTGCTCGAAGCTCGACGAGCAGCGCTTGGAGCGCCCGGGCGCGGGCGAGCGACACTGCCTCGCCGAGCACGGCCCTCTCGACTTCGGCGGGATCGGTGGTCACCCCGTCCTCGCGTCGTTCGAGCACGATCACGTGAAGTCCGAACGGCGTTTCGACGACCGGCGAGACGCCATTGGGGCGTTCGATCGCCGCCGCAGCGCGAGCGAATTCTGGATCGATCGTGTCGGCGCGGCCCGTCGCGCCGCTTGGATCGAAGCCATGCACCTGCTCGACGCGAACCGCTCCCTCGCCCGGGATGCCCTCGGCGATCGCTCGGACGCGGTTGAAGTCGAGAGGCGTGGTGTGCGCTGTGAGCGCGGCGCGAATCGCTTCAGCGCGCGCGCGGCGCGCGGTTGTGTCTGTCGACGGCCCGGCGTCGGCGTCGCGAGGCAAGAGCGCGTGCCACACATACTGCAGCGGCCCGTGTGAGAGCGCGAAGCCTCGCGTTCGCCGCGCGGCCTCGACGGCTCCGCGGGGGACGTTGTGCTCGGTCACCCGCGCCTCGACGGCCCGCGCGAGGAGCGTCTGCACTTCGGCCCGACGCGCGACGTCGCGTACGAGAGGATCTCCGAGCGCTCCCCGCTTGATCGCATGAGCTGCGAGCAATCGGAGTTCGGCGTATCGCTCGAGCGCCTGCCGCGCGTCCCCGATTTGCGCTGTGCGCGCGAAGTCCTGGAGCTCCGCTGCCGTGATCGTCTCGGCCCCGATCCGCGCAACGATCGGGCCCGGCTGCGCGGGAGACAGCACCCGCGTCTCGGTCTCGACGCCGGCGGGTCCCGCGCAGCGCGCGGCAGTCAGCGATACGAGCATCAACGCGAGACAACGAGTGGCGAGCATCTTCGGGCGCAGCCTCCGACTGAACCGCTATTCAGCGCTCTCGGGTCGAATGAACTCGACCCCCGCTCCGAGCGTCAGCCAGACCACGATCCCAGCGAGGATCGAGGCAACGAACTCCCGTCGATCCACGGACGCGAGCGCTTTGTAGAACATCGCGAGCGCCACCGCGACGAGCACGAACCCGAGGGCTCGCACTATGCTGTCGGACCACCGTCGCACGTCGATCGCTCCTGGCTACTCGTTCTGCGGTTCGTTGTAACCCATCTTCGGCTCTACCGGGCGTGCTCGACCCACCACCAAAGCGCGCCGAACGCGAATGACCACACGACCATGGCTACGGCACGCGCCCTTCGGCCGTAGGGCGAGCCCTTTCCGCGCACGAGCTTCGGGCCAGCCGAAAGCGTCCACAGGAGCGCGAAGAGCAGGCCAACGGATGACACCATGGTGTCGCGGGCGCTCGCGAAGCCCGGACCGAGCGCGCGTTCGGGTCCGGTCAAGGCTCGCGCCGCGAGCCTCGCGGGCGCGATCAGCGCGAGAAACGCGCCTCCCAGGCCGAGAGCCAGCCACGCGACCCAGCGCAGAGGAGGCGGTGCGGTGACGGCTCGAGCACTCACGCGCTGACCGAGCGCCACCCGCGGCGCCGAGGCTTGGTGGAGCGCGAGGACCGCGACGAAGTACCCGATGGCAGTGAGGGCCGCGACGATCCGCGCGATCGGGTCGAAGCGGGGCAGTGTTCGAGCGGTCACGGACGTAAGGGCGAGTAAGCTCGGGGCGAGGGCGAGCGCGCCGGTCAATCCGCGCACGTCGCGGGCGCCTACGCGAGGGATCGACCACAGCATCGCGCCGGCGGCGGCGGTCGCGCAGACGCTGGGAAACGCCGCGAGATCTCCCCGTCCGAGAACGATCGGAAGCACCGCGCACTGCGCGAGAAGCACTGCGCCGAGAACGTAGGCCGCGGACTGCGCGGTGGCCGGCGTGGGGGTCATCGCTGTCCGGGAGTGTACGATGATCTTCGACGTTGACGTCGATCTGCGGATGTTTGAGGTAGAGTGTCTCAGCCATCGTGAGGAAGTGCCCGCAGTGCAACGCAGATTGTCCGGACCACCACCGGTTTTGCCCGGAATGTGGCTTTCCGGTCGGTGCGTTGAGGACGACCGTTGGGGATCCGTTGATCGGGCGCAAGCTCGGCGGCGCGTACGTGGTTCTCGAGCACGTGGGTTCGGGTGGGATGGGCAAGGTCTATCGCGGCGAGCAGGTGGCGCTCGGCAAGACCATCGCCGTCAAGGTGATTCACCAGCACCTGATCGCTGACGAGAACGCGACCGCGCGGTTCTACACAGAGGCGCGTGCGAGCTCTCGGTTGAACCACCCCAACTCGGTGAGCGTGATCGACTTCGGCCGCACCGACGAGGGGCTGCTCTACCTCGTGATGGAGTTCTTGCGCGGCAAGGACCTCTCGCACATCTTGTGGGAAGAGGGGCCGCTGCCGATCTCCCGCGCTGTGGACATCGTTCGGCAGGTGCTCGCCGCGCTCGCCGAGGCGCACGAGCTCGGGATCATCCACCGAGACATCAAGCCCGAAAACGTGATCATCGAGCGCCTCCGCACCGGCGGAGACTCGGTCAAGGTCGTCGACTTCGGCCTCGCGAAGGTGCGCGCCGACGTCGCGCCCTCCGTCACGATGCCCGGAATCGTCTGCGGAACGCCAGACTACATGGCGCCCGAACAGGGGCGCGGCGACCCGCCAGACACACGCAGCGACCTCTACGCCACGGGCGTGATGCTGTATCAGATTCTGACCGCGCGCCTTCCGTTCGAGGCCGACTCGCCGACGCAGGTCGTGCTGCTGCACATGACCGAGCCGGTGCCCGACCCGCGCGCGCTCAACCCGACGATTCCCGAGTCGGTCGCGAAGGTCATCTTTCGAGCGATGGAGAAGGACGCGAGCAAGCGCTTTCAGTCAGCGCTCGATTTCGCAGAGGCGCTTCAGCACGCCCTTCGCGAGAGCTCGCCGCCGATGCATCCGCGAGACACCATCGAGGCGTTCGCCTGCCCGAGCTGCAGCGCACCGCTCCCGAAGGGAGCGAAGTTTTGCAGTGAATGTGGCTATCGCATGGTGCCGACCGACGGCACTCGAACCATCTCGCCGCAACCGCGCATGTCGATGCTCCCGTCGCAGGCGCCGAAGCCCGAGACCGTCGCTCGCTTCGTCGGTCGCGACCACGAGCTTGCCGTGCTCGAGCAGGCGCGCACTCGCGCGCTCAACAAGCAGCTCGTGCCTGTGCGCGTCACTGGCGAAACTGGCATCGGCAAGAGCCGCCTCGTTCGCGAGTTCGCGCAGCGCGCCGCGGCCAAGGGCGACCATGTCATCGTCGCCGGTCCGGACCCGTCGTGGGCCGGTGTGGCCTGGGTTCCGATCCGTCACATCGTCCGCGAAGCGATCGGCCTCGACGCCGACAGCAACCCGACCGACTGGCTGAAGAAGCACTCCAGCTCCAAGGAGGTCGACGCCGCTGTCCGCGCTGGGTTCATCGAGCTCTTCGGTGAAGGAGCTTCGCAGCTCGACGGTCGCGCCCGTCGACAAGCGGTCGCGCACACCATGGCGTATGCCCTGCGCGCCGCGTCGCAGCGCGCGAAGTCGGGCCTGTGCATGGTGATCGTCGAGCAGCTTCATCGCGTCGACACCGCGTCGGGCGCGGTGCTGGCGCTGATCACAAACATGACCTTCAACGCCCCGTTGCTCTTGCTCTCGACGCACCTTCCGCGCGTCGAGCCGCGCTGGCGCGACGGTGAGGTCCTGGTGCTTCCCGGACTGACCGCCTCGCAAGCGCAGTCTGTCGCAGAGTCGTTGCTCGGCGATTGGTACGCGGCCCCGTCTTTCGATGGCGCCTCGATCCTGCCGCTGTTGGTCGATCAGACTTCTCGTTGGCTCTTCGAGGGCGGCGGACAGCCGGCCTCCCGCGTGGTCGATGTCGTCGCGTCACGCTTCGACCGTCTCCCGCCTGTCGCACGCAAAGTGCTCCAGGTTCTGGCGCTCGTCGGCGAGGCGAGCCCTGCGCGCGTCGAGTCCATCATCGGAGAGTCGGTGGACGAGCAGACGTGGCGGACGCTCTCGTCGAGGTGGTGGATCACCGACAACAAGGGGACGCTCTCGATCGCGCACGAGCTGATCCGGGACGTCGTCGAATCCGCCACGAGCGCCGCGGTCCGCGCGGACATCGCGCGGCGCGTGCTCGACGAAGACGCCCAGCTCGCGCTCGAAGTGCGCGCGCTCCTCGCGGCGCAGGCGGACGAAGCCGCGCAGGCGCTTCTTCTGCTCGAGACCGTTGCAGATCGGGCCAACGCCAGGGGCGACGAGCTCGGCGCCGTGCTCGCCCTTCGACGAGGCCTCGAGAGAGCTCGCCTCGAGCTTCACCGAGGAGAAATCGACGATCCCGAGCGAGCCATGACGATCTTCGCTCGAAAGCTCGGCGACGCCCTCGCGCGCGCCGGTGAGGTCGCAGAAGCCGAAGGCGTGCTGCGCGAGGCGCTCGAGCTCGCGCCCCGCGGCAGCCAAGACTCCATTCGACTGCAGCTCGTCCTCGCGCGCGCGCTGTTCGGTCGCGGTCGCGTCTCCGAGGCCACCCGCGTCGCGGACGACGCGATGCGCGTCGCGCGCAAGCTCAACGCCCATGCGCTCACGGCGGAGCTCTGCCAGCTCCGCGCCGATTTCGACAGCAATCAGGGCGTCCACAGCGAGGCCATCGCGCAGCTCCGCGCCGCCGACGCAGCGCTCGAGGAGCTCGAGCGAAGCAGCCACGACCCCCGAAGCGTCGCGAAGAACCGGATCGAGGTCTGGCTCAGGCTCGCCAAGGCGCTCGTCGCCGCAGGTCAGAGCTCCGGCGCCGAAAGCCCGCTTACCGAAGCGATCTCCGCCGCGCACCGAGCCGGGCTCTTCTCGGACCTGGCTCGTTGCGAGGCCGTTCGCGGAGAAATCGCTGCACAACAGGGCGATTTCGAAGCAGCCGAAGGTCTGTTTCGTCGCGCTGAAGACACCGCGATGGGCTGCGGGGACATCGCGGCGGCTCAGCAGTTTCGCGAAGCCGCCGAGCGATTGCGAAAAGGCGGCACCAACGCGACGAGCGAGCCTTGACGCAGGGCCGCGGGTCGGGTAACCCTCCGCGCCCCGTTACTGTCACTGTTTCGTTGTCTCAGGAGTCCGACTCGTGGCTAATCATCCGTCTGCCGACAAGCGTAACCGCCAGCGAATCAAGCGCACGCTCCGTAACCGTAGCGCGAAGACCGCCGTTCGTGGCGTTGTGAAGCAGGTCCGCGCGGCCGTCGCCAACGGCGACAAGAACGCGGCTTCGACCGCACTCGCTTCGGCCACTTCGGCGCTCGACGCCGCGGTGACCAAGGGAGTGATGCATCGCAAGACCGCCGCTCGTTCGATCTCGCGCCTCACCAAGGCCGTTCAGGGCGCCAAGAAGGCCTGAATCGCAGCGCGGTCGTCGGGGGCTCGAACTCCTCGTCTGCCGCTCACCTCGAGGCGGCGAGGGCGGGTCTCGTCGCGAACAGCTCGACGACGAACCACTGTTCGTTCACGACGCCCGTTCGCTCGGCGCCTTCGACCCGAGAGCCGCCTCTCGTGATCGCGATGGCGACTGAATCGAGCGCAGGTTCGTAGCGCACTCGGCGATGCGAGGGGCTCTGTTCGAGGCGCTCGAACGCTGCTTCGAGCGTCGGCGCCGTGACGATGTTCTCTGCGACCCGCTCGGCGCGTATGCCTTGTGCTGCGAGCCGCGCGTCTGGCTCGTCGCCCGGCGCGACGACGTGCGCGACGGTCTGTCGCGCCGAGCGTTCGCGGGCTCGCTCCTCGGCGAGCGCTCCGAGAAGCGGCGCCGCACGGAGCGCGCTGAACCCTGCGCGGACCCGGCGGCGATTGAGCTCGATGAGCCATGTTCGGGCGTCGGCGATGACGACGGGGCTCGATGGGGCGTTGCCGGCCGGTGAGGGGGAGGGGGCTGCGACGTTCGGCGCGACCTCGACCGAGCGCTGCGCCCACGGACGCGGGCCGTCTCCCGCGTCGAGAACGAGCTGAACGCGCCAGGCGCCGGGCTCGGCAGCGCGAATCAGCTGATCGAGGCGTGTTGAAAACGTGTGTCCAGATGGAGACAGCGCCACGACCTGCGCTCCTCGGAGGGCCGACGCAGGCAGCGCCACGCTTGGCTCGACGCGAGCCTCGATGAAGCTCGCTCCCTCGCGCTGGATCGCCCGCAGCCCGAGCGCTGCCACCCGAGGAACGACGAGCACCGCGCACATCGCCGCGTCGCACGCGAGCGGCGACACGAGACAGGTCGCCCGAGCGAGGCGTTGCTCGAACAGCCACCGCTCGGCGAGCGTGAGCGACGCCGCGCGAGCGCCCCGACCGACCCACAGCCGCACCGACGGCGCAGCAACGCCGCTCTGTTCGACGACGTCCCTCGATCGGACCGTCGATCGATCGGTCAGCGCCGCGCGCGCTGCCCGCTCGAGGCGCGGGTCCACGGAGCACTGTTGTTCGAGAGGCTGCGCGTCGACGGCGCGAGCGAGCAGCGTCGTCGATGCGACCGTGCCGAAGACGAGCGTTGCGACCGAACGGCGCACGACGGCACTACACACGATGGACAAAATCGCCGCGAGTTATCGGCGACTTCTTGCTCGGCGCTCGTCAGCGTCGACGGATCGCACGACGAGTTTGCTCCGCGCCACCGCAAAAGCGTAACGTCGGGCAATCAACCACCGCTCGGATCAGTCGAGGAGTATCCCCGTGAAAAAGTGCATTCGCGTCCTTGCTCTCGCGGGCGCTGCGTCGCTCGTGACCCCTGCCGCTCTCGCGCAGAGCGCTTCATCGGCCGGAGCCCCAGCGCCGACCCAAGGCGCAGCCGACCCCGCTGCGACGAGCACCACGAGCACTCCGAGCGCGCCGGCCACGGATGGTACGGCGAACAACGCGATGTCCGACAACGCGCGGCTCAACGCGGCTGCGACCAACCCGGACAACCTCCCCGCTGGCGATCCCAACCGCATGCTCATGCGCGAGGTGGGCGCGACCTACAGCCTCGGATGGCGCTTCTGGTACCAGAGCGTTCCTGGGTTCATCGTCGGGCTCTTCGCGAAGGTGCTCGACGGCTGGGGAGGAGGCGGCGGCGTGGCGACCGGGCCTGAGTTCGTCTATCGCAACGGCGCGGTCGAGATCATGCTCGGCCTGCAATACGCTGGCTACTACGCGGGCTACGGCACGTTGCACGGACTCAACGAGCCGGTCACCGCGGCCGAGCAGCTGAAAGTCGACCTCTGGTCGATCCAGCTCACGTCCCACTTCATGTACGGGATCCGAGCGAATCGCTTCTTCGAGTTTCAGATCGGCGCGGGGATCGGCGCCGGTGGCATGGGTGGCACGCTCAACCGCTACCAGGCGTACCCGATCGGGGATGGCCGCTTCGCCGCATGCGCGCAGAACTCCGCGAACTCGATGGCGCCCGGCATGATGGCCGCGAGCGACTCGGAGCCCTGCAACCAGCGCGTCAACAATCACTTCGCGATGAACGTCGACGCGCAGGGCCGCGGCACCGGCGGATACGCCGAGAACAACTGGGTCGGGACGGGAGGCGGCTTCGTTCCGCTGATCATTCCGTGGCTGTCGTTGCCGCACATGGCGTTTCACATTCGCCCGCACCGCAACTTCGACTTTCGTATCGAAGGCGGCTACTCGTTGATCGGCTTCTACGGCGGCGGAACAGCGCACTACGTGTTCTGAGCGACTCGCTTCGGGGGGGTCGACTCATCGGGTGGGACGGGCGAGAGGTGCGCGGCGCACGCTCGGCGTTCTGACAACCGTGTGCTGGGCGCTCTGCGGTCTGTTGCGCGGCGCAGCGACAGCGATGTCAGACTTCGCGAGGCGACCGGGGCGAGGCGCGGCGGCCACGGCGGCGCGAATCCGCGGTTTCTCCGCAGGATCAACGCCGACGTCCGAGACCCACCCCGCTCGGCACGATGGTTGCGAAGGATAGCATCCGGTCGCTTCCCGACCCGGTCACCCACCGGTGAGGCTGAGAGTGGCGGCTCTCTCCTCACGAAACGGGCGCTTGCTTCGCTTCGCTCCTTGGATCTGCGCTTTCTTCGAGCGCTCTCTTGCTCCTCGCTTCCTTTGATCGAAGGGCCCTTCGATCCGCTTCGCTCAACTTCTTCGAATGCTTGTGAGTGTTCTCTTCGTAGCCTGACTTCACCGATCGTTCTCGTCCAGCCGGTGAACTTACGAGTGTAGGCCTTTTGTTCCTTCGGTGAAACGCCCGACGGCGTCTGACGCTTCCCGTAAGATCCTTCAACGGCTGGGTGTGTGACAGCAACGTCCCACCCGGCCGTTGGCCTTTCTCCGCCACTCAACGGCCTCGATTCGTGGCTGATTGGGGTATCCTCCCCCCCATCGTGACAGCAGCGTCGCAGTTTCGATTCGCGCTCGCGCTCCTCGCCGGCCTCCTCGTTGGATGTGCCAACCACGGCGAGCAGCTCGCGCGCGCCGAAGCCCATTTTCAGCAGAACCGCTATCGGACTGCCCTGTCGAACCTCGAAGACCTCGAGATGCACCGGGCTGGCCTGTCAGCAGGTGAGCGTGTTCGCTACGACATTGCCCGCGGAATGGCGCATCTCCGGCTCGAGCAGCCCCTCCACGCCCGCTACTGGCTCGCGCTCGCGCGCGAAGAGGCTGCCAACGACCCGACCGCGCTCACCCGCGCCATGCGCGACGAGATCGAGCGCGTCATCGTGGTCACCGACCACCTCGCGCAGCTCAACCCGCCGTCGGACGCAGCCGTCGGCGACGCGTCGCGCTGAGCGCTCCGCAGTCGGTCGGCTCCTCCCCGGCAAGCCCAGTTCGAACGCGCCTACGACGCCCCTGTCGTAGTCAGCTCGAGATTTGATCCTTGAGGATCAGCTTCTGCTTCTTCAACTGCGAGAGCTCGATCTGCTCGGTGGGTGTCAAAAACGCGCGACGTCTCAGCTCGTCGACGCGCTTGTCGAGGCGGGCTTTCTCCGCCTTGACGTCTCGACCCGTCGACTTCCCAACTGCCAACTCGTTCTGCCTGGCCATCGGTCGCACTCCTTCGGGTGACTGCTCCGCGCTCCTCAGAAATTTGTTGTCGCGGACGCGCTCGTGATTGCACCGAAGGTCGCGTGGCTCGGTCAAGTGGTGTCCCCCGTGACACGAGCGTTTTGTGCAGCCGATGTATGCCTACGGGCGCAGATCGAATCGGGAGCTCCTGGGATCGCCGGCGGAGTCTCTCGCCGAACTCGCTCGCGATTTTCGATTCGGCGCGCGCTCACTCTTCCGGTTCGGCCGTGAGCCTCGCGACGACCGAGAGGTCCTCGAGCGTCGTGGTGTCGCCCGTGACCTGGCCGTTCGACGCGATCTCTTTGAGCAGCCGGCGCATGATCTTGCCCGATCGTGTCTTCGGCAGCGCGTCGGCGAAGCGGATCACGTCGGGCCTCGCGAAGCGCCCGATCTCTTTCGCGACCTGCTCTGCGAGGTCTTGCTTGAGCTGCGGCGTCGCTTGATTACCTGGGCGCAGCGTGACGAAGGCGCACAGCGCTTGCCCTTTCATCTCGTCGGGACGACCGACGACCGCGGCCTCGGCGACCGCTCGATGTGCGACGAGGGCGCTCTCGATCTCGGCGGTCCCGAGTCGATGACCGGCGACGTTCACCACGTCGTCGACGCGGCCCATGATCCAGAAGTAGCCGTCCTCATCACGGCGGGCGCCGTCGCCCGTGAAGTAAATGCCGCCTTCGGAGCCGCCGATCTCGGCCCAGTACTGATTCACGTACCGGTCGTGATCGCCGTAGACCGTTCGAAGCATCGACGGCCACGGTCGCTTGAGCACGAGATAGCCGCCCTCGTTGGGCGCGCAGCTCGTTCCGTCCTTGCGAACGACGTCCGGAACGACGCCGAAGAACGGCACTGTCACGCTTCCCGGCTTCGTCGGAATCGCGCCCGGCAGCGGCGAAATCATCACCGCTCCCGTCTCGGTCTGCCACCACGTGTCGACGATCGGGCAGCGCCCGTTGCCGATCACGCGCTGGTACCACATCCACGCCTCGGGGTTGATCGGCTCGCCCACGGTCCCGAGCAGTCGCAGGCCCGAGAGATCGTGCTTCATCGGCCACTGCTCGCCCCATCGCATGAACGCGCGGATCGCTGTCGGCGCGGTGTAGAAGATCGTCACGCCCCATCGCTCGCAGATGGACCAGAGCCGGCCGCGATCCGGGTAGTCGGGCGCTCCTTCGTACATCACCACCGTGGCGCCGTTGAGCAACGGCCCGTACACGACGTAGCTGTGTCCGGTGATCCAGCCGACGTCGGCCGTGCAGAAGTACGTGTCGTTCTCGTGCAGATCGAAGATGTACTTGTGCGTGATCGCGGTCGCGACCATGTACCCGCCCGTGGTGTGGACCACGCCCTTCGGTTTGCCCGTCGTCCCCGAGGTGTAGAGGATGAACAGCGGCTGCTCGGAGTCGACGGGCAGCGGAGCGCTCGACGCGTTCACCGCCTGAACGACTTCGTGCCAGTAGTGATCGCGGCCGGGCTCCATCGAGACGGGCTCGGCGGTGCGCTTGTACACGACGACGTGTCGAACGGAGGGGCACTGCGCGACCGCTTTGTCGACGATGCTCTTCAGCGGGATGACCTGACCGCGTCGATACGCTCCGTCGCAGGTGACCACGATGGAGGCCTTGGCGTCGTTGACGCGATCGCGAAGCGCGTCCGCGGCGAAGCCTCCGAAGATGACGGTGTGGACCGCGCCGATGCGGGCGCACGCGAGCATCGCGACGGCGATCTCGGGCACCATCCCCATGTAGATCGCCACGCGATCGCCGGTGCGAACGCCGAGCTTTCGCAGGACGTTCGCGAACAGGCACACCTCGCGATGGAGCTGCTGGTAGGTGAGCGTGCGGGTCTCGCCAAACTCGCCCTCCCAGAGGATCGCGGCCTTGTTGCGGCGCAGCGACTGGGCGTGGCGATCGACCGCGTTGTACGTGATGTTCGTGCTGCCTCCGACGAACCACCGCGCGTCGGGCGGATCCCACTGCAGCACGTCTCGCGGCTGCGAAAACCAGTGAAATCCCCGCGCCATGTCCATCCAGAACCCTTCAGGGTCTTGGACGCTCTTGTCGTAGAGCTCGCGGTACTGCTCGAAGCTGCGGACGTGCGCCCGCGTCGCGAACTCTTCGTCCGGCGGAAACACACGGGACTCTTTGAGGAGGCTCTCGATCGATTGCTGCGACATGCTTGCAGTGCGAGAGGCTACTCTGC